>DASZPT010000389.1:0-4842 GCA_035549935.1 Gemmatimonadales bacterium | reverse complement strand
GCCGTCGGCACGCGTCACCGTCACCGTACCCGGCGACCATGCCACGCGGCCGACCGGCCAGGAACGCCGGCAGTTCACGCCGGGCAGCGCCCGCGCCAGGTGGGCGATCAGCGCGCCATAGCCACCGCTCGGCCGGCCGTGGCCCCCGTCCATTCCCGCGTCACTGCTCCATTCATCGATGATCGCCTTGAGGCTCGCCCGGGCGGGATCGGCGGCGTCGAATCCCTCGACGATGCGGGTGGCCCATCGGGCCGACTCCTCCAGTGCCGGGTCTCGCGCTGCCTGCTGGAAAAACTCCAGCGCCGGCATGTCGGCGTCCAGGCGCCTGGCCCGGGCGATGAGCCCACCGAGACCGCCCATCTGGTCATCCGCGATCCGGAAACGGCCCTGGTCCCCGGTCCAGTGATCTCCTTCGGCGGGAATCACCGTGGCGCCGGTCTCGCGGAGCAGCGCGACCGTCACCGCGGGCTGCCCGTGCACGAATTCGGCACCGAGCTCGAGCCCGGGACCGGTGGTGAAGATGCGTCCCCCCAGCCGGTCGCGGGCCTCGACCAGCTCCACGGAGCACCCCGCCTCTCCCAGGCGCCGGGCCGCCATGAGGCCGGCGGCGCCGGCCCCGATCACCACCACGTCGGCCGGGGCCGTCACGCCCGGCGCTTCCCGCTTCGCTGCCGGCGATAGTAGGCCGCTGCCTTCGCCCGGCTGCCGCACCCGGCCATGCTGCACCAGCGGCGGCGGCCGTTCCGGGTCACGTCGTAGAAGTAGAGGATGCAGTCGGGGTTCTCGCAGCGGCGGAGCAGGGAGAGGTCTCCCGCGGTGAGGAGCCAGGCGATCGACTCCGCCACGGGGGCGAGCAGCTGCAGCGCGGTCTCCCGCTCGGGAACCTGGGTGAGGAGATACCCGCCGCCCTTCCGCGCCAGCGACGGGTGCGTCACCCGCTCCGCGAGGATCCGGTTGACCAGGTCGATGTCGTCGCCCGCCGGGGTCTTCCCCTCGGTGAGGCGCTCCACCGTGCGGCGCGCGGCGTGACGAAGCGCCAGCGCCTGGCGATACGCCGCCTGTCCCTCCGCCCGACCGTCCCAGCGCTCGAGCGCGGCCCGGGCTGCGGAGTCCGCCAGCAGGCCGGCCTCGCCCAGCCAGCGCACCACGGCGCCGAATCCGTCCACGAGGCTCACCCGCTCCCCGTCCGCGATCTTCTCGGTGTTGATGAAGTCGAGGCAGGGGAGGTTGCCCACCCAGAGGAACGGTCCGGCGGTGTCGTGCATGGGCGGAAACATAGCCGTGGAACTATTACCAGCAAACACGTATTTGACTGGTGACAGTCGGTGTATTACCATCAAACGTCAATGTTGCTGGTAATATCACAGCTCACCGGAGGTCGTTCGATGCAGCCTGCCGCCTTCCGTACCGGTCACGTCGGCCTCAACGTCACCGACCTGCCGCGCGCCAAACGCTTCTATACCGAGGTCTTCGGCCTGGAGATCGTGGGGGAATCGGCCGATCCCGCCAAGCCCTTCGCCTTCCTGGGCCTCGGCTCGGAGGTCGTGCTGACGCTCTGGCAGCAGAGCAGCGGCGGCTTCGCCAGCGGCCGGCCCGGCCTCCATCACCTGGCCTTCCGGGCCGAGTCGGTGGAGCAGGTGCAGGAGGCGGAGCGTCGCCTCCGGGCGCTCGGGGCCCGGGTGCATCACGAGGGGATCGTGCCGCACGCCGAGGGGCGCGATTCGGGCGGACTCTTCTTCGAGGACCCCGACGGGATCCGACTCGAGATCTTTGCCGCGAGCGGCGTCGGCGCCCTGGCGCACGCGCCCCACGGCGCGGCACCCACCTGCGGCTTCTTCTGAGCGCGGCGTGACCGACGGTCCCTATCACGCGGGCGAGCTCGCGGTCCAGCGTCGGGCCGGGGTCTCGGGGATGGCAGCCCGGATCGGCAACGGGATCCGGGCCACGATGCCACCCGCGGCCGCCGCGTTTCTCGCGGAGCGCACCTGGGTGGTCCTCGCGACCGCCGATGCCCTAGGCCGGCCGTGGGCGTCGGTGGTGAGCGGAGCGCCCGGGTTCGCGCTGGCGCTCGAGGGGATCCAGGGCGAGACCGGGGTTCGCCTGGCGACCCGGCCGGCACCGGGGGACCCGCTCGAGCAGAATCTGGGGGCCAGTACCCACGCCGGCCTCCTGGCCATCGATCTCGCCACGCGCCGGCGCATGCGGGTCAACGGGCATCTGCTTCCCGCCGGCGATGGTACCATCGTCCTGCGGGCGGAGCAGGTGTATGCCAATTGCCCCAAGTACATCCAGCGGCGGGAGCGGGGCGCGGGGCAGGTCCCATCCGCTGTGCCCGGGACGGCTCACGCCTCGGCGGCACTCAACGGTCGCCAGCGCGAATGGCTCCGGCGGACCGATACATTCTTCCTGGGAACGGTGAATCCGGGCGAAGGCGCCGATGCGTCACATCGCGGCGGGCGGCCCGGCTTCGTGGAAGTGGAGAGCGACCTGATCCGTTGGCCCGACTATCCGGGCAACATGATGTTCAATACGCTGGGGAACATCGAGGCCACGAGGCGTGCCGGGATGCTGGTGCCCGATTTCCAGACCGGAGGCGGGCTGCTCATTACCGGCGATGCGCGGATCGACTGGTCCGCGCGGGGCGAGGACGAGCCGAGAGGCGTTGAGCTGGCGGTGCGGGAAGTGGTCGAGCTCGACCGCGTCTTCGAGGCGCTCCGGCTGGTGGACTACTCGCCACACCTGCCGGAGCGCTGAGCTCAGGTCTTGACCAGCGGGTTGTCGCCGCTGCGACGCCGGGTCGGCAGCTGCGCGGCGGTGAGCGGTCCGTAGCCGTAGCGCTGGCGGATCGTCGCGATGATCCAGGTGGTCCCGAGCTTCGTCACCTCGCTCCAGAGCTTCCCGGTGAGCCGCTTGGTCAGCCGGTAACACACCGCGGGATCGCGATTGGCCTCGAACGCCGCCTCGCAGAGAGTGATGCCTTCCTGCTCGGCGCGGACGGTCCAGCCCAGCAGCATCGCCCATCCGGACACGTGCTCCAGCGGCGGCAGCCCGGCCCGCATCATGGCGCGCGCCATCTGGTGCCGGTTGTCGTACTGCAGCTCGGCCGCCAGCTCGTCGGCAGTCGGCACGTCACCGCTGTAGGCCGCGATGGCCTGCACGATGCGCTGGCCGTCGGGCGTGCGAGCGGGGAACGCAGTGGCGAGGAGGGTCGATAGTTTGGCCATGTGGTGTGCGGCGGCGCGGGGGCGACTGCTATTTACCGGAAGAACGGGCGCCTAGCAAGCGGCAAACGCCACTTCATCGCGCCAGAAGTCATACACCCTTCCCCCGGAGTCAGCCCGGTCACGCCAGAAGTCATAGTTGAGCCACAAGTCATAGGCGGTTCAGGGACCAGCCACTACCATCTGCGCATTCCCATCGCTGCAACCGACATGACTCATCAGGCGGCCGACCGGCCGCTATTTGACGGAGTTTTGACTCGCGGTTGCTACTCTGGGTGCCCGACCCCCTGATTTCCCTGACAACCCCGGGCAGGATCCCATGGCCGCTTCCTCGCGGAATCTCTGGTACTGGGCGTGGCTGGTGCAGATGACCATCCCCAAGCGTGGCCGGGCCGACGCGGCCGGTGCGCAGATCTGGCGCAACCTGGTGCTGGTCCAGGCGAGGAGCGCGGATGAAGCGCTCGCGAAGGCCGAAGCGATCGGGCGGAGCGCGGCCGGCGATGCCGACGGCGCCCTCGTCCTCGATGGCGAACCGGCGAAGGTGGTGTTCGTGGGGATCGCCGACGCCGGCCTGGTCGATTTCCGGTTGTCGGACGGTGTCGAGGTGATGTTCCAGATGGAGCAGGATTCGCCGCGCCGGGCGAAAAGCCTCGCCCGGGCCAGGCCCTCACTGCTGCGGCAGCTTCGGCACGAGGCCGCTCAGCTCAAGGCCTCGGTGGCGCCGGCCGGGCATTCCCGCCATCGGCCAGATAGAGCACCTTCCCGTTCGCTTCGCGCCGCCAGAGCGTGAGGTACTTGCCGTAGGAGGCGGCGCCCCCCTTCGGCGTGATCACCGACTCGCCCACGGTGAAGCCGAGGTCCGGGGCGCCGCCGCTCACCACCGGGCGCCACTGCCACGCCGCATCGTCGCCGTCCAGCCACCGCCGGATGCCCGCCGGCCCACGGTTGATCTCACCGGAGCCTGAGAACGTGACGGCGTCGGGCGCGGCGAACGCGGCGAACGCGTCCGGCGCGCCGCGCTTCCCCGCGAGTGCGGCGAACGCGAGGTCGGCCCGCGCGAAGTCCGCGATGGGTCCGGTGGCGGGCAGCGCGGGAAGTGCCGGCGGCATGAAGCCGCCGGGCGCGGTGTAGGACCCGGGCGGGACGAGGCCCACCTCGACATGGGCCACGAGCTGCCAGCCCTCCGCGCCCCGGCGCCAGGCCGAGAGGTACTTGCCGAAGCGGAGGGCGGGGCCCTCGCCGCCGGGCCGGAGGGCGATCCCCGTGACACCGTAGGTCACCCCGAAGCTGCCATCCCGCGAGACTTCGCCGTGGAGCGGCACCCACCGCACCGTGAGCGCCCCGAGGGCGGGCTGCCCCGCGAGCAGCTGGCGGACCGCATCGCGTCCCGCGACCACTGGCGCGCCCGGATAGAGCACGACGAGGTCCGGCGCCCCGACCCGTTCGAACGCCTGGGCCATGCCCAGGGCCATGACGGAATCGGCGGCGCCCCGATCCGCCGCGATCAGCTCGTCATGCCAGGTCGCCGCGTCCGCCGCGGTGGCCTGCGCCCGCGCCAGCGCCGGAAGGGCGAGCAGAACCGCCGCGGTGATCAGGGAACGACGCAGGAATGGCGAGGCCA
>DASZPT010000388.1:0-2225 GCA_035549935.1 Gemmatimonadales bacterium | reverse complement strand
ACTGTAGAGCAGGCCGTCGGGCGCGACCGCGAGCCACCCGGCCCCGCGCTGCGCCGGGAGTTCGAGGTGGCCCAGGTAGGCGAAGTCGCGGGCCCGAACGACTGCGATGACGGCCGGCCGCCGCCCGGTGATCGGGATCAGCAGCAGCCCGTCGTACCAGGCCAGGGCGCCGAAGTGGGTGTAGCCGTCGCGCGCGAGCGCGGCAGGGATCACCGTGCGGCGGACGCCGTGGCCCTTGAGTGACCGGGACGCGGCGAGATCCCGGCCCACCGGGATCCGCCAGAGAACGGTTCTCTGGGTGAAGTACCAGGCGGCGCTATCGTGGGTCACGCCCTGCAGGTCCACCGTCCATCCAAGCCGGCGGTCGCGGGGATAGGTGTGGCTGTAGCTCACCTCGCCCAGCAGCGGCGCGAGGGGTGGGGCCGGGTGCCCGAGGATCTGCAGCAGGAGCGCCAGGAGCAGCATGCCCTCACGGTTCGCAAGAGGCAGGCCGCAGGATGGAGGCTCACCGGTAGCGGAGCAGGCCGCGGCGGACCAGGAGCTTCTCCGCCTCCACGGCGATAAAGACCACTCCCGACAGGAGGAGACAGCCGGCGAGTTCCCCGGCCGTGAGCGGCGCGGTCCGGAAGATGCCATTCGCCCACGGGAGGTACACGACGGCCTGCTGCAGCAGCAGGGTCAGCAGCACCGCCAGGAGCAGCGCCGGGTTGCTGGTCACCCCCTGGCGGAACAGCGACTCGCGTTCCGACCGGATGGCCAGGACATGTCCCATCTGGGAGAGGGCCAGGACGGTGAAGGTCATCGTCTGCCAGTGCGGCCGGCCGGCGTGGACCCCCAGGGCCTGGGCCGCCAGCGTCACCCCGGTCATCAGGAGCCCCACCCAGAGCACGTGCTGCCAGAGTCCTCCCGCGAAGATGTTCTCGCCGCGCGGGCGCGGCGGTCGCCGCATGAGGTTCGCTTCGGCGGGTTCGAGCGCCAGCGCGATCCCGGGGAGGCCGTCGGTGACGAGGTTGACCCAGAGGAGCTGAATCGGCGCGAGGGCCAGCGGGAGCCCGAGCAGCGGCCCCAGCAGCAGCGTGGCGATCTCGGCGGCGTTGCAGGTCACGGCGTAGCGCACGAACTTGCGGATATTGTCGTAGATCCGGCGGCCATCCCGCACCGCGCTCACCAGGGTGGCGAAGTTGTCGTCCAGCAGCACCAGCGGCGCCGCCTCGCGCGCGACATCGGTGCCCCCCTGTCCCATGGCGACCCCGACATCGGCCCGCCAGAGCGCCGGGGCGTCGTTGCTCCCATCCCCGGTCATCGCCACGCACTCGTGACGCTCCTGCAGGGCCGAGATGATCGCCAGCTTCTGGTCGGGCGTCACGCGGGCGTAGACCCGGACCCGGGCGGCCGCCTCGAGCAGCCGGGCCGGTGTGAGCAGCGCGAGCCGGTCGCCGCTCATGACCTCGCCGTCGTGCTCCAGGATGCCGAGCCGGGTCGCGATCGCGCGCGCGGTGAAGGGGTGGTCCCCGGTGATCATGATGACGGTGATCCCCGCCGCCCGGCAGGTGGCCACCGCGCCGGCCGCCTCGGGCCGAGGCGGGTCGACCAGCCCCACGAGGCCCAGGAGGGTCTGGCCCGCGTCCAGCCGCTCGAGCGAGGCGGGGGACGGGTCCTCGTCGCGACGCTCCGCCACCGCCAGCACCCGGAGCCCGTCCGCCGCCATGCGTTCCGCCTGCTCGAGCGCGGCCGAGGCGTCGAGGGGTTCGGGACCGTGGGGGCCGGGGATCCAGTCGCATCCCGCGATGACCCGCTCGGGCGATCCCTTGGTCACCGCGAGGGTGTGGTCCCCCTCGCGATGCAGCGTGGTCATGCGGGCGCGTTCGGCGGTGAACGCGAGCTCGGCCTGGCGCGGCACTCGCGCCGAGATCTCCCGCGGGTCGAGCCCGAAGGCTCGCACCGCTTCGACCAGCGCGACCTCGGTCGCCTCTCCCACCGGCTCCCCCTCGCGGGTCACGTGCACGTCGTGACTCAGCGCCAGGGCCTGCAGCAGCCGGGCGCGCGCCGGGGTGTCGGGTGGAGACGGGCCGGCCGGCCCGCCGGGCAGCCACCAGCGCTCGGCCCGCATCCGGTTGAGCGTGAGGGTCCCGGTCTTGTCGACACAGATACAGGTGACCGATCCCAGCGTCTCGACCGCCGGCAGCCGGCGGACCAGCGCCCGGCGGCGCGCCATGCGGCGGGCC
>DASZPT010000387.1:0-14479 GCA_035549935.1 Gemmatimonadales bacterium | reverse complement strand
GACGCCGCAAACCGCGGCATAGCCAAGCCCCAGGAGATGCAACAGCCGCACTGAACCCTCGACGAGACAGTGAGATGCGCGGGAGACGCGGGAAGCCCCCCGATGGACACGGCCGAGAGGGGCAACAGGCGGGCCAAGCGCGAGTGCCGAGTTCCGGGGTACCGAGTTCCGAGTCCCTGGTCCGGCAGGGTGTGAGACGTATCACATTGACCGTCGCAAAGACTGACACTGTCACGGTTTGTGACCTTGTTCATCGACGTGCTCGGGCGAAGCTTGTAGCGTCCTGCGTCATCGTTCGCTCAGACTCCGTTCGTTCCACGAGCCAAACCCATGCGCTCCACCCGTCGCCGCATTGTCGCACTCGCGCTCTCGCTCGCCGCGTGCGCCCGGGACTCGGGTCCCACCGACCCCGGCGGTATCCCGACCGCCGACGCCAAGGCCTGGTCCGATCCCACCACCTGGCCCGGCGGTGTCGTGCCGGTCCAGGGTGACTCGGTGGTGATCCCGGAGGGGACCACGGTCCGCCTCGATGTGAGCCCGCCTGCGCTCCAGAGCCTCACCATCAACGGCGCGCTTGTCTTCGGCAACACCGACATCACCCTGACCGCCGGCTGGATCGTGGTGGTCGGGGCGCTGCAGGCCGGCACCGAGGTGGCGCCGTACACTCACCGCGCCCTGATCACGCTCACCGGGACCGGGACGCCGACGTCCCCCGATGTCTTCGGCATGGGCAACAAGGTGCTGGGGGTGAGCGGCCGGATCGAGCTCCACGGGCACGCCCGGAAGGGATGGACCCACCTGAGCCAGACCGCCGCCGCCGGGGCGACGAGCATCGAGCTGGTGTCGAATCCGGGATGGAAGGCGGGAGACCGGCTGGTCCTCGCGTCCAGCGACTACAGTCCGGACAAGACCGACGAGGTCGTCGTGGCGAGCGTGAGCGGGCGGACGGTGACCCTCGCCGCGCCGCTCAAGTACGAGCACTACGGACAGGTCGTCACGGTGAGCGGGGTGACGGTGGACGAGCGGGCCGAGGTCGGGCTCCTGACCCGCAACATCACCATCCAGGGCGACACCGGGAGCACGCCGGGGTACGGCGGGCACATCATCGTCCTCCAGGGGGCCACCGCCCACATCGAAGGGGTCGAGCTCTTCCAGATGGGCCAGCGGGGCCAGCTGGCGCGCTATCCGATGCACTGGCACATGGCCGGCGACGTGAGCGGCCAGTATTTCCGCAACAACAGCGTCTGGCGCACCTTCAACCGCTGCGTCACCGTACACGGCTCCGACAACTCGGTGGTCGAGAACAACGTCTGCTACGACCACACCGGGCACGGCTACTTCCTGGAGGACGGCGCCGAAACCGGCAACCTCATCCAGGGCAACCTGGGGCTGAGCTCACGGGTTCCGAGCGGGACCGACCGCCTGCTCGGGAGCGACTCCCGCCCGGCGACCTTCTGGATCACCAACCCCGACAACACCTTCCGCGGCAACGTGGCGGCGGGCAGCAGGGGGTTCGGCTTCTGGTGCGCATTTCCCGCCGCGCCCACGGGCCTCTCCGTGGGCCAGCCCGATCTCCCCCGGACCACGCCGCTTCGCGAATTCTCCGGCAACGTCGCCCACAGCAACAACAGCGGGGGCCTCAACGTCGACGACGGGCCGATGCTGGACGGGAACACCGAGACCACCAACTACGCCCCGCGGGTGAATCCCGCGGCGCAGTCGGACCCGGTCACCGCCGACTTCACCGGCTTCCGGGCCTACAAGCACTCGGGGCGGGCGGTGTGGCTCAGGGGGAGGAACCTCAGGCTCAGTAACGCGCTGCTGGCGGACAACGCCATCGGGGCGACCTTCGCCGCCAACGAGACCTACGTGACCAACACCACGTTCATCGGGCAGTCGGGGACGACCACGAAGCTTCCCTCCCAGACCGTGCTCCGCGGCTACGAGTTCTACGACGGGCGGGTCTGGGCCGACGGCGTGAAGTTCATCAACTACACCGCGGCCACCACCGTGCCGGCGAGCGCGCTGGGCTACAACCGGAACAACGCCTTCCCGATCGATCCGGAGAACTACGCCGGCGGTCTCACCTTCATCAACGCCAACCAGGTGTACCTGGAGGACGCCCATGCCGACAAGGACGGCGACAAGGCGGCTGTCTTCCTCGACCAGGGCGGCAGCGTCACCGGCACCGCCGGCCGCTGGGTGGCGGCCAACACCCCGATCCTCCTCACCGGCGCCTGCACCTACCGGCAGGCCTGGAACGCGCACGTCTGCACCAACCGTTTCGTCAACCTGGCGGTCAACACCAGCGCCAGCGACGCGATCGCGCCGCTCACCGTCACCCGCGATGATGCCGTGAGCCTGGCCCTGAGCGGCACCGGCAACGGCACCACGCACGCCGCGTTCACAGGGCTTCCGGGGCGGAGCTACACGCTCCAGTGGAGTGGCGCCACGCCCGTCAACCCGCGCTTCTACCTCAACAGTGCGGTGGCGGGCGACGGGGTGGTGCTCACGTTCCCCTATCCGGCGGCGCCGAGCAAGATTCAGCGGGACTACTGGGATGGGAACCCGGTGACCGCGGCGGCAAGCGCCGCGGAGGTCGCGAGCGGGGCGGGGGACAAGTACTACTACGACGCGGGGGCGGGGACCCTGACGATCCGGCTCGTGGCGATGACCGGTCGCGACTGGGCGACACTCTTCGTCCGCCCGTAGCGGTTCCCCTCACCAACCGAATACCACCGATGAAAGCGATGGGAATGGATCAGCGATCCCGGTCGTCCAGGGACCGCTGATCCGTTCCCATCTGTGTCTATCCGTGGTAAGCAGGCGAGACGGGCGAGCGTCCGAGCCGCGGCTCAGTCGGGGGATCGACCGGCGGCGGGGCGGAGGAGGGCAGCGACACTCTGGGCCAGCTCGTCGGGGCCGAAGGGCTTGAGGAGGAACTGCGACCGCCCGCCGGCAGCCTGCGGCAGCCCCGCGAAGGATGGCTCGCCCGAGACGAAGAGGACCGGAAGCTCGGGCCAGGCCTGGCGCACCTCCATCACCAGCGCGTCGCCCAGCATGCCCGGCATCTGCACATCCGTCACCAGCAGGTCGACCGGAACGTGGGTACGCCTGAGCAGCTGGAGCGCCTCGCTCCCGTCCGCCGCGGCGATGACGCTGTAGCCCTCCCGCTCGAGCACGCGCTGAAAGGCGGCCCGGGCGCTGGCGTCGTCGTCGACGACAAGCACCTGGACCGGGAAGAGCGTGCACTGCAGTGCACTGGCGAGTTCGGCGAGCGGCGTGGTCATGTCCTGGGGTTCCCGTGGCTTCCCCGGGGGTGCAGGAAAGGAAGCGCACAAGATCCGCCTCGACCGCCATCCCGTCAAGGATCCGTAAACGTGGCTTGACGGCGGGCCGCTGTTGACACTGTGGACGCCTGTGGAAAACGGGCCGGCCATGAAAAATGCCGTGGCGCGCGCTGCGCCGCGGCATTCGTTAGCACGCCCGTGAGCCGGCTACTGGACCGCCGGGAACCCGTCGCCGAGGGCGTGCAGGATCGCCGTCACCGAATAGGGTCGGGCACTCTCCGGAATGCCGGCCCAGGCCGACATCCGCTGTTCCACCCAGCCGCGGATGCTGGTGTACCGGGTGGCGGAGGCGGCATTCTTGAAGCTGATGGCCTGCCCCTTCACCGTGTACTCCCCGGAGAGGGCGGCCAGGATCTCGAGGCCCTCGTTCACCTGGCTGAACATCAGGTCCGCGAGCTGCGAGGTCTCGGTCGGCTCCGCCAGGCTCGGCCGCGAGGCCCAGGCCCGCATGTCCTCCCCCGACCAGCGCTTGGCGCGCTGCGCGCTCAGCACGCTGTCCTCGTAGGCACTCTCGAGCCGCGCGATCTTCCCGCGATACTGCCGGATGGCGTCGGCCCCGGCGCCCCACGCGGTGCGCGAGGTGCCGACGCCGCTGGTGTTCGACAGGCGCTCGCTGGAGAGCAGATTCCGGAAGCCCGCGGCGGCGAGCCGACCGTTGAGCTCCTGCTGGGCCTGACGCTCCGCCGCGGTGAGCCGGCGGACCAGCTCGCTCGGCGACGCGGTGGCCGTGCTTCCCGTCGCGGTGTTGACCGCGAAGTCGGTCGGCGCGGGCACCGCGAGATCGGTCTTGAACGACGGCTTGCTCACCGCGATCACTTCATCGTCCCCGGCGGAGTCGCTCTTCGGCGCAAGCGCCGAATCGGTTGCCTTCCCGGCCTTCGTCGCGGGCACGGTCGCCGAGCTCTGGGTCCGGATCGGCGTCGGCGCCGGGGGCCCGACCAGCTGGGTGGACGACGGCGCTGGCGACGGCGCCGTGGCGGGCTGCGCCGCCGCGACGGCCGGGGTCAGGCCGGGTTCCGCCGGGGTGCCGCTCTTCCAGGGGCGCCAGGCGAGGAGGCCGGCCGCGACCACCACGATCGCTGCGCCGCCACCGAACAGCATCGTGTTGGAGCCGGAGGCCGGCTTCCGCGTCGGCGCAGGGTGCGCCTCCGGCTCGGCCGGCGGCGCTTCCAGGAGCGTGGAGGGCGGGATCTCCATCTCGTCCGAATCGATCGATCCCTCGCCGGCGAGCGCATTCGGCGCATCACCCGCGGCTCCCGACGTTCTGTCGGCGGCCCGCGATCCGGAGGCTGGAACGACCGGCTTGGGCGGCGCGCCCGCGACCGCGGTCCCGCGAGTCGGCGCGGCGGCGTTGGACGGATCCTGCGGCAGCGGCGCGTCGAACAGGAGGCCCAGGTCCTCGGGGACCGTCTTGTAGCCAGCGGACGTCCGTACCGGCGACTCGATCCCACCATCCATCACCAGGAACTCGACCTCGGTGGCGGGCGTCGCCGCCGGGGCGGGCGGGGCGGCTGGTGCCGCCTGGGCCTGCGGGGGTGCCGGTGCTGCCTTCGGAGCCGGCGCCGGAGCCGGAGGCGGAGCGGGCGCCGGGGCGGGAGCCGCCGCGACCGGCTTGGCGACCGGCGGCGCAGGCTTGCTCTCCACCTTCGGCACTTCCTGTGTCACCGCGGCGGGCTTGGTGCCGGGGACGTTACCCACGTCGATGAATTCGAGTTCCTTGCTCTTGCGCGGGCGCGGCTCGACCTCGGCGACGGGCGCGGGTGCAGGCGCCGGTGCTGGCGTGGGCGCTGCCTGGAGCTGGGGACGCACCGTCGTCTGAGGCGCGGTGCGCACGACCGGACGCTCGAAGACGCGGGCCGAGGACGTCGCGGTCCCCCCGGGCGGTGACGGCCGGGATGGAGCCGCCGCCGGCGCGGCAGCGGCCGGCTCGTGGTGCTGCCAGGTGGTCGCGCTCCGGTAGTGCGGATGGCTCTTCACATCGAGCCAGCGATTCGCACGAGTATGGAAAATCTCGTCCTCGGGGTGCACCTCTCCCCGGCGCACCGCGGCGCTGAACTCTTCGAGCGAGTTGTAGGTGACCTCATTCCCTGAGGCCGATCGGATGCGGTACATGGCGTCCTCCGAGCGCGGTGCAATACTGGGACACTGTCATTCAATGCAACACTCAGGCCCATATCCTAAAACCTTTGCTTGTAACGTTTTAGCGCAATCGGAGAGGTGTTGATGACCAGCAAATGGGCGGGATTATGCGAGGAGTCTCGCTCCGGCATCCTGCTGCCAAACCCCCACCGGAAACAGGGTTACGTCACCCCGGCACCGGCCGGAAATGCCCGTCTCCTGCACCGCTCCCTGCCCGGCTACGCGCCGACACCGCTCCGGCCCCTGACCGGGGTCGCCGCCCGGCTCGGAGTCGGGGCGGTGTGGCTCAAGGACGAGGCGGGGCGGCTCGGGCTTCCGGCGTACAAGGTGCTCGGCGCAGTCTGGGCCACGTGGCGGGTACTCGAACGGCGGTTCGGCCTCGGCCCCTGGGTGTCGGTCGACCAGGTGCGCATGAAGCTGGCGGGGTTGCCCCGGCTCACGCTGGTCACCGCGACCGACGGCAACCACGGCCGGGGCGTGGCGCGCACCGCCCGCTGGTTCGGGTGTGACGCCGAGGTCTATGTCCCGCGCGGAACGGCGCCCAGCCGCATCGAGGGGATCCGGGTGGAAGGGGCGCGCGTCATCGAGGTGGACGGCACCTACGACGCCGCCGTAGCCGCCGCCGACGAGGTGCGGGGCGAGGGGGTGCTCCAGATCCAGGACCACGGCTTCCCGGGCTACGAGGAGATTCCCCAGTGGGTGGCCGAGGGATACGAGACGATCTTCGCCGAGGCGGATGAGCAGCTCGCCGCGGCCGGCGGGGATGTCCCCGATGTGGTCGTGGTGCAGATCGGCGTGGGCACGCTCGCGAGCGCGGCGATCCGGCACTACCGCCGCGCCGGGCTCTCCCGGCCGCCCCGGCTGATCGGGGTCGAGGCGATGGGCATTCCCTGCGCCCTCCGATCGATCGAAGCCGGCGCCCCGGTCATGCTCGAGGCGACGGCCAGGAGTTCGATCATGGCGGGACTCAACTGCGGCACGCCATCGTCGGCCGCCTGGCCAGATCTCCGTGACGCCATCGACGCCTTCGTCGCGGTGAGCGACGAGCGCGCCCGCCAGGCGATGCGGGAACTCGCCGCCGCCGGGATCGTGGCGGGGGAATCGGGCGCGGCGGGCCTTGCCGGTCTCTCTGAGGTGATGGAGTGCCACCGCGCCACGGCGGAGCGGCTCGGCGTGGGGGCCGGGAGCCGGGTCCTGGTGATCTCCACGGAGGGAGCCACCGATCCCGTAGCCTATGCCTCGATCGTCGGGGCGCGCCCTGCCTGACACGCGAAGACCGCAGGAGCGCCGGCCCCTGCGGTCTCGCGTGGCAATCGCGGCGGAACCTATTCCTCCTGCAGCACCACCTTGGGCTCGACCCGCGTCGCCCGCCGGGCCGGCGCCAGCGCGGCGAGTACCGCCGTGCACGCGAGGAGGCCCGCGACCGCGAGCAGCGTGACCGGGTCCACCGGTGAGGTGCGGTAGAGCAGGTGGGCGAGGAGCTGTCCCGCGGCAATCGCGCCCGCCACCCCCAGGCCGAGGCCCGCCAGCGCGAGCGCCAGTCCCTCGCGCAGCACCAGCTCGAGGATGTGACTGGAGCCCGCCCCCAGCGCCCGCCGCAGGCCGAACTCCTGGCGCCGCTGCTCGACCGCGTACGCGATCACCCCGTACAGCCCGATCAGCGCGAGGGCGAGCGCGGTCACGCCGAATGCCGCCATGAAGCGCGCGGCGAAGCGGGCGTTGGCGCTCGCCTCCGCGACTGCCTCCACCATCGTGCGCACGTGGGAGACCGGGAGCGTGGGATCGGCCCGGGCCACCGCCTGCCGGATCGCGGGGACGAGGTCGGTGAGCGGGAGCGGGGAACGCACCGCGAACTGCATCGGGGTGAAGGTCGGGTACGGCCGCTGGGTGTACGGCACCAGCATCTCGGGCCGTGGCGTCTCGGTGAGCGAGTAGCGCTTCACGTCCTCCGTCACGCCGATCACCGTCATCCACGGGGCCGGACTCTGCGGCCCCCCCAGCTTGATCCGCTTGCCCACCCCCGATTCGCCGGGCCAGAGCCACTTCGCCATCGCCGCGTTGACGATCACGACCGGCAGCGACGACTCCTGGTCGGTCCCATCGAAGTCCCGCCCCGCGACCAGCCGCGTCCCCAGGGCCTGCATCAGCCCGTCACTCACGATCGTGTACTCCGCGATGCGGAGGTCGCCGCCCTCGAGTCGCGGCTCCAGCCCTTCCGGGACGAAGACCGTCGCCTCCTGCGCCCCGCTCAGCGGCAGTGGCTTGCCGAGACCGGCGGCCGTGACCCCGGGAATCGCGCGCAGCCGGCCGAGGACGTCGGCAAACAGCGGGACCGCGGCGGGATGCTCCTTGTAGGTCGCGAACTGCCGCTCCGGGTAGGCGCCCGGTGGCAGCGTGAGCTCGAAGGTCACCCCGCTGGCCATGGCGAACCCGGTGCTGTCGCCGAGCTGCCGCGAGAGGCTCCGGATCAGCAGGCCGGCACTCGCCACCAGGACCACCGACAGCGCCAGCTCGGCGACGATGAGGAGCCGCCGGAGCCGGTCCGACCCTCCGAGCGAGCCGCCGCCGGCCCGGCGGAGGGCGTCGGCCAGCGACACGCGCCGGGTCATGAGCGCGGGGGAGATTCCGGCGATCAGCGCCGCGGCGAGCGTGATCAGGACTGCGACAGCGGCCGTGGGCGCGTCGAAGGTCACCTCGGCGAGGCGTGGGAGCCGGTTCGCGCCCAGCGCGCGGACCAGGTTGACCCCGGCCGCACCGAGCAGCGTCCCCAGGATCCCGGCACCCGACACGAGCAGGAGCACCTCGAGGCCGAGGTCGAACACCCGGCGCCCCACCGACGCGCCGAGGGCCGCGCGGATGGCGAGGTCCCGGCGGCGGCGCTGGAGCCGCGACAGCAGGAGCTGCGCGACGTTGACGCAGGTGACGAGGAGAACCAGCGCCGCGGCGGCGAGGAGACTCCAGAGCATCGGGGCGACCCCCGCCTGCAGCTGGTGCTGGATCGGCACCGCCCGGGTATTGAAGAAGCCCTTCCCCTGCGGCATCGCCTCCTCCATGCGCCGCGTGAGACGGGAGAGGTCGTCGATGCCCGCCGCCAGCGTCACACCCGGGCCAAGCCGTCCCACCAGCGCCATGTCGGAGGGACCCCGGTCGGGGGGCGCGATCGGGATCCACGCCTGCGCCTCGGCGGGGAGCTGGAAGCTCCCGGGCATCTCCGGACCGCGCGGGAACGCGAAGCCGGCCGGCCCCACCCCGATCACCGTGTAGGGAAGGCCGTCGAGCTGGATGACCCGGCCCACGATCGCGGGGTCGGCCGCGAAACGCCGGCGCCAGAGCGCATCGCTCAGGACGACGACCCGGTCGTTCCCCGGCGTCTCCTCGGCCTCGGAGTAGAACCGGCCCAGCGCCGGGCTCACGCCGAGCGCCTCGAAGAACCCGCCCGTGGTCTCGATCCCGTCGAGCCGCTCCGGCGCCGTGCCGTCACCCAGGTTGAGCGCCCGGGCGCGGAAGGCGGAGAGGGCCGAGAAGGCGCTCATGTTCTCGCGCATGAGCTTGTACTGGCGGCCATGGATGGGTTGTTCGCTGAAGCCGAGGTTCGCCTGCGGGATGTCGCCCCAGATCATCACCACCCGGCCCGGGTCGCGGAACGCGAGCGGCTTGAGCAGCACCGTCTCCAGGATGCTGAACATCAGGCTGCAGCTCCCGATGCCGAGGGCGAGCGTCACGATGGCGGTGAGGGAAAACACCGGGGCGCGCCGGAGCCGGCGGAGGGCGTGAACGAGGCTGCGGCCAAGGTCGGGCATGGTTGCACTCCTCAACGTGGGATGGACGGTGCGGGCACCGGCGGCCCACCCCCTACGTGAGGGGCGGTGTAAGGAGATGCAGGTTGTGGGGTGAAACTGCGGCCGGCGGGGGTGAGTTACGGGATGCGAACGGCACCGTGTGGGAGCGCGGCGGCGAAGCGGCGGACGATCTCGCCGGCGGGCTCGATCCGGTCGATCGTCGCGGCGCTCTTCCCCGCCTGCCAGTAGTCCTTCTCCCCGCTTTCGTCGAGCGAGGCGCGCTTGAGCTGCCAGAGGGAGCGGAGGGCGTAGATCGTCCGCATGAGATGCTTGGTCCGCCGGTGGCGCAGCATCCAGCGGGCGACCGGCCCCGCCTTGAGTCCCATCCGGTCGATGTACGGCGTCCGGATGACGGCGACAGGTACGCCGGTGATCCGCTCGCTCAGGACGATGTCGTCCTCGCGCGCGGCGAGGATCGCGCGCTTGTAGGCCTCGCTCGCGCGGCACTCGGTGGTGGCGATGAACCGGGTGCCGAGCTGGGCGCCGGCGTAGCCGAGGTCGATCGCCGCCCGGAAGCCGGCCGCGTCGCCGATGCCGCCGGCGCAGACCACCGGCACTCCCAGCGGCCCCAGCTCCTCGATCAGCGCCTCGGCGCTTTTGCCGCCGGCGTGGCCGCCGGCGCGGTTGTTCACCGCGATGAGCCCCTGCACCCCGCCCGCCAATCCCTTCTCTGCCCACTTCCGCTCGGTCACATCGTGATAGACCACCCCGCCCACCGCTGCTACGCGGTCGACCACCCACCGTGGATTGCCGAGCGAGGTCACGAAGAAGCGGACCCCTTCCTCGAGTGCGATGTCGATCCAGCGGGTCATCCGCTCGTGATACGCCTTCGACGACTGCTCGATCAGCGCGTTCATCCCGATCGGCTTCGGCGTGAGGCGGCGGATGAGGCGGAGCCCTTCGCGAAAGTCGTGACCGTGGACGTAGGTGAGCGAGATCGGCTGGACGATGCCGATCCCGCCCGCGTCGGACACCGCGGCCACCAGTTCGGGGTTGCTGCAGGGGTACATCGCGCCGCAGATGAGGGGGACCTCGATCCCGGCGTGACGGGTGAGTGGCGTCGCGAAGGGCGCCTCAGGCATGCGGCACCGGCTCGAGGCGCCAGGTGACCGTGGCGCGGGCGACGATCTCGCCGTTCAGGTCGGTGATATCGGCCGCGACCCGGTAGTCGGTTCGCTCGGTCACCGTCGGAATGACGACGCGGCTCTCCGCGGTCAGGAGCCCGCGCGCCTTCTTGAGGTATTCCATCGATATGGAGGTGACGATGCCGCGGACGGTGGGCGGGAGCCCCACGAGCATGGCGAGGCCGCTGGTGAGCTCGCCCAGGTTGATGAGCGCGATCGCGTGCACCGAGCGGAGATGGTTGCGGACCGGTCGCCGGTCGCGCAGTTCCACCCGGGCGTAGCCCGGCTCCAGCCGGCGGACCGTCGCCCGAATCGATCCGCTGTAGGGAACCATGAACCCGAGGAGCCGGCTGAACAGCCAGGACCCGCCGGGAAGCGGGGCGAGCTTCGCCCACAGCCGGAGGAGCCTGGCTCCGGGCGATTCGTTCGGGGAAGGCATGCCGCAATATACGGCGGCGGGCGCCGCCGGACGACGCGCTAGCGCACCCGCACGCGCGCGACCCGCGCCGGGATGCGCCCCGGCGAGGCGCCATAGGCGAGCCAGAGATCCCCATTTCCCGGATCGAACGCCATGTGGCGCACCATCGCGCCGTGGGTCGGCAACGGATAGATGGTGAAGGCGCCACTCGCGATGTCGAAGGCGATGAGCGCGTCGGCCGCCCCGGTCCCGATCCAGACCCGCCGGCCCGACGGATCGACCCGCGCCACGTACGGCAACGCGTCGGGAACGGGGAGCGGATAGGTCGTGAAGACTCTGGTTGCTGGATCGAACCGGAGCAGGCTGTTGTCCGCGTAGCCCGGGACCCACACCGTCCCGTCCGGCCCGACGTCGAGCCGGCGCGGTCCGCTCTTCTCGCGGGGCAGCGGGTACACCTCGACCGCCCCGGTCGACGGCGTGAGGGCGTAGATCCGGTTCCCCTGCAGCTCCGAGCCCCAGATGCGCCCGTCGGGACCGGTGCGGATCTCGTACGGCACCGGCCCGCCCGGCACCTTCGCCATCGTGGGATGGAGCGGCAGGCTGAAGGTTCGGCCACCGCCGGTGGCCGGATCGATCCGGGTGAGCTGCTCGGGATCGCGGGTGAAGTGGCCGTTGTACCAGGCGCCGCCCGACGAATCGAGAGCCACGCTGTGGGGGTAGGTCGCCAGGGGCCAGGTGGTCCACTTCCCGTCGGACGGGGCATAGCGGCCGAGAAGCTGGGCCGCGCCCATCAGCACCCACCAGTTGCCCTCGCGGTCCACCTCCACCGCGCGGGGGCCACCCTTCTCGACGGGAAGCGGCACCGCGGTCATGGTGCCCGAGGCCGGGTCGAGCCGGTACATCGTGTGGCTGAACATCCCCGTGATCACGATCGAGCCGTTCGGCTCCACCGCGACATCGTGCGGGAGGTCCTGCGCCACCGGCATCAGGTATTCCCGCACTTCCGCGGCGACGGTCGGCGCGTCGAATCGCGGGGACGAGGGTGCCCCGCTCCGGGCGAGCGCACTCGTGAGCCACTCGGCGGTGGCCTCGGGGGCGCGCCCCGCGCCGATGACCGGGAAGCTCGTGGTCGCGCCGCCATAGGTCAGCATCCGCTTCACCGCTTCGATCCACTGCTCGCGGGTACGGGCTGACCCGTTCGGGGTCGTGACCTGGGCATCGAACTGGTGACACCCGGTGCAGTCGAGAACGAACTGGCGCTTCGTCGGGCCATCGGGAAGGGCGCGGAGCCAGCCGGCGCTGGAGACGGGGGCCGGGTCGCCCGGACCGCCGGGACCGCCGAAGGCGAGGGAGACCGCGAGCAGGTATGGAGTAAAAGTCATGTCAGCAATGGTGTTATAGAGCGATGCGGGAAGGAGCGGTGGCTGTACGCCGAAGCGAAAACCGGGGTTTCCTCCGCACCTGACACACTCTGAAACCGTCGGTCGCCAGGGGCCGTCTTGACACAACCACTACGGTCGTAATATTACAGCTGTAGTTATTCGCGGACCTCACCATGATCACCGCCGGCGGAGTGTGCATGTCGGAGACCCATCAACTCACCGATCTCCAGATCGCGATCATGCGGGTGCTGTGGGACAAGGGACAGGCCACCGTGGCCGAGATCTGCGAGGCGCTCCGGCCGGAGCGGCCCCTCGCGCTCACCACGGTGGCGACCCTGCTCTCGCGCCTCGAGAAGCGGGGCGTGGTCGATCACGAGACCCGCGCCCGCCAGTTCGTCTACCGCTCCCTCGTCACCGAGTCGGAGGTCCGCCGCTCCATGGTGAGCGAGCTGACCGAGCGGCTCTTCGACGGGGACGTGGCGGAGATGATGTCGCACCTGCTCACCGGCCGTGAGATCAGCGCGGGCGATCTCGACCGGATCAAGGCGATGCTGGAGGAGCACTCCCCCCGGAAGGAGAAGAAGCCCCATGCGCGCTGATCTCACGCTCCTCCTGGGGAGCTGGCTGCTCACCTACCTGCTGCACAGCACGCTGCTGCTCGGCGGGGCGTGGCTGGCCCTGCGGGTCTGGCGTCTCACGCCCGCGGTGCGGGACACCCTGTGGAAGGTCGGGATGGCGGGCGCGCTCTTCACCAGCGCGGTCCAGGCGGGTCTCGGTCTCGAGCCGCTGGGCGGGCTCCTCGCGCTCCGGGCACCGGCGCCGATGGTGGAGCCGGCGCGGGCGCCCCTCGCGAGCAGTGACAGCGCCTGGTCCGGCATCCTCCCGGCGGCTCCCTCGCCGGCGCGGAAGGCGATCACCGAGCGAGCCCCGGCGGCCGAAGGGCCGATCGTGTCCGCCGCGGCGCCCGCGCCGGCAGTGCCTGACGCGCCCTCCGCTGCGCCCGCGCCCACCCGGTCGGCGGCCGAGCGGCTGGTGCCGTCGCTGGTCGGGCTCTGGGCGCTGGTGGCCGGCCTCCTCCTCGCGCTCTACCTGGTGCGCCGGGCCCGCGCGATGCGCGAGATCGGGCCCCGCTCGACGGTGGCCGATCCCGCGCTGCTCGGCATGCTCGACGCGCTCTGCGCCTCCGGCGGCGTGAGCCGCCGGATCCGGCTCACCTGCGCCGATGGCCTCGGGAGTCCGGTGGCACTCGGCGCGAGCGAGATCGTGCTGCCGCGGGCGGCGCTCACGGAGCTCGACGCCGAGCAGCAGCGGAGCATGCTGGCGCACGAACTCGCGCACCTCGCGCGGCGGGACCCGACCTGGCTCGCCTTCGGCTGCATGGTCGAACGGGTCTTCTTCCTGCAGCCGCTCAACCGGGTCGCCCGGGCGGGGATGCAGGAAGCCGCCGAGCTCCTCTGCGACGACTGGGCGGTGCGCCGGACCGGATCCGGGTTCTCGCTCGCCACCTGTCTCGTGAAGGTCGCCGAGTGGGTCGACACCACCCCGCGACCGGTCCCGCTGGCGGGCATGGCGGAGCACCGGTCCCAGCTCGTCACCCGTATTCACCGTCTCATCGAGGGCCGAACCATGCCGTCCGCTCCCCGTTCTCTCTGGCTCGCCGCGGGTGCCGTCATGCTGCTGGGGATCACCGCGGTCGCGGCGCCGGGCGTGACGCCGGTCCGCCCCGTGGCCGACCCCGGTACCGACGCCGTCACCGGTGACACGATCCCGGCGGCGGACTACGCCGAGGCGCTGGCGGCCGCGGCCGCGGACACTGACACGGTGGTCGCGTCGGCCTCGGGCGGCCGCGGGGCGTGGAGCCGTGCCGGCGCGCAGATGCGCGCCCTCGAGCGGCGCTTGTCCACCCTTGCCCGGAGCCGGGCCTACACCGACCAGGCCCGTGCCGAGCTCCGGGCTGCGCGGGCGGTGGCGCCGATGGCATGGGCCGGTCCGGCCCCGATGGCGCCGCGTCCGCCGATGCCGGCGCTCGCGCCGGTCGCCGGGGTGGGGCGTCTCTGGGGCCGGAACCAGGAGCGCGACACCACCAGTATCGCCGTCCCGGCGCTGATCGCCGCTCTCCGGGACTCGGACGTGGAGGTGCGCCGGGCGGCGGCCCATTCGCTCAGCAACCTCGAGGACCCGCGCGCCGTGCCGGCGCTGATCGAGGCGCGCAAGGATTCCGACGCGG
>DASZPT010000386.1:0-11556 GCA_035549935.1 Gemmatimonadales bacterium | reverse complement strand
TACACCGGCACCTGGGTGCGGTAGTGCCGGGTGCCGAGTTCCGAGTGCGTGGGGTCGGCGAGTATGGTCATCTGGCGCTCCAGGAGTTCCGAGTTCCGAGTTCCGGGTTCCGAGTACAGCCCCAAGCCCCAAGCCCCAATCCCTAAGCCACCTGGCCGACCACAAACCGCATCCCATCATCCCCCACCACCAGCCCCGCCGACTCCACCGCGCGTCGTTCCGGCGAATCCTCGATCAGGACCGGGTTCGAATTGTTGATGTGGGTGTAGACCCGCTGGCGGCAGGGGAGCCGGCTCAGGGCCGCGAGACTGCCCTCCGGTCCCGAGATCGGGAGATGGTCCATCTGCCGTGCGGTCCGGGTGCCGATGCCGAGGTCGACCAGCTCGCGGTCGCTCCAGAAGGTGCCGTCGAAGAGGAGGAGGTCCGCCCGGCCCAGGCGGTCGAGGAGCGGCGCATCGAGCGCTCCGCACCCCGGGACGAAGGCCGCGCGCCCCTGCCCGTCCTCGAGCATCAGGCCCACCGTGTGGCCCGGCACCTCGCGCCGCGCAAAGCGGGGCGGGTCACCCGCGACCGGGAAGGCGGTGACCCGGAGGCCGGCGTCGCTCCCGTCGCGGTAGCGGAGCGGTACCGCCTGCTCCAGGGGCAGCTCGGTAATGGCGACGGTGGCGAACGCCTGGGTCACCGGCAGCACCCGTGAATCCTCCGCCAGAACCTCCAGCACGGCGCGGCTCGCGAAGAGCTGCAGGTCACGGGCCTCCCGCAGCAGGGCGACACCGAGCGTGTGATCGAGCTCGGCATCGGTCGCGACAATCCCCTCGACCGGGACATGCCGCATCCCGTCCGGGGCCACCCCGTCGATGCGGGTCAGCTGGCGATGGACGTCGGGTGACGCATTGAGCAGGAACCAGCGCCGGCCATCGTTCGAGACGGCGACCGAGGACTGGGTACGGGGATGGGCGCGGCGGGGATCAGTGCGGGCGACCCGGCAGGTGGGGCACCAGCAGTTCCACTGCGGGAAACCACCGCCGGCGGCGGTGCCGAGCAGGACCAGCTCCATACAAAGCGAAACGGGGCCCGCGACGCGAGCCCCGTCCCGAACACCGTGACCTAGAGGGTCGCGACGTACGCGGTGACTTCCATCGTGACGGCGACGACTTCGGCCTCGGGCTTGGTCCAGGTCATTGGGGCATCCTCACGAAAGGAGAGAAGGGGAATGGGGTTTTACACCCAGCCGGGGAAGGGATCTCCCGACGACACCCGCTTAAGTGCACGCGCCATGCCGACTCGCGTGACCGTCCTTCGCGCTGCCCTCAAGTCCTTGTCTGGTAGGAGACTGCGGGGCTGATCCTGCCCCGGTTGTGGGGACGGCGACACTGGGGGATGGCCCCCAATCTGGGGGAAATCACCCAGCCCCACCCAGCCCGTATTTCTTGATCCGGTACCGGAGGGTGTCCCGCGAGATGCCGAGTTGCTGCGCCGCGCGAGTCTGGTTGCCCGCGGTGTCGCGGAGGGCCTGCTCGAGCATGGTCCGCTCCACTTCGTCGAGCGTCATGCCCGGCGCCGTGAGCCGCTCGCTCCTGGCGCGGTCGGCCGGCTCGGCGGTGGTGGCGGCGGGGCCGTTGCCCCGGCGCTCCGGCTCCTCCACCGGCCGGGTGAGCGACAGGTGGTCGATGCCGATCTCCGGCCCCTTGCTCCAGAGCACCGCCCGCTCGATCACGTGAGAGAGTTCGCGGACGTTGCCGGGCCAGGGATAGGCGAGCATCAGCTGGCGCGCGTCGGCGCGGATCCGGCGAACATCCTTCCCGTACTTCGCGCTGAACCGCCTGAGGTAGTGATCGGCGAGGGTCAGCACATCGTCGCCCCGCTCGCGGAGCGGGGGCAGCCGGAGCGGGATCACCGCAAGCCGGAAGAAGAGGTCGCGGCGGAACCGGTCCCGCTCGACTTCCCGTTCCAGGTCACGATTGGTGGCCGAGAGGATGCGCACGTCGATCTTCCGGTCCCGCACCCCACCCACCCGGCGCACCACCCGGTCCTCGATCGCGCGGAGGAGTTTCCCCTGCAGCGCCAGCTCCAGGTCTCCGATCTCGTCAAGGAAGATGAACCCGCCCTCGGCCGCCTCGAAGAGCCCGACCCTGGACTGCTTGGCATCGGTGAAGGCGCCCCGCTCGTGCCCGAAGAGCTCCGCTTCCATGAGCGACGGGGGAAGCGCGGTGCAGTTGACGTCGATGAACGGCTGGTTGCTCCGGGCACCGGAGGCATGGATCGTCCGGGCGATGAGGCCCTTGCCGGTGCCGGTCTCGCCGGTGATGAGGACCGGCGGGGTTTCGTCGAGGGCGGCGATCTGCCGGGCCTGCTCCAGCAGGGCCTTCATCACGGGGGAATCGCCCACGACGTCCCCGAAGGGCAGGTCGCCCCGGCTCGCCTCGCGCTGGCGGAGGTACGAGAGCTCCTGGCGGAGGTGGGAATTCTCCCGGGCCCGGTCGGCCAGGAGCTTGAGCTCCTCCAGGTCGATCGGCTTCTTGACGTAGTCGAAGGCGCCGAGCTTGACCGCCTCGACCGCCCCCTCGATCGAGCCGTGCGCGGTCATGACGACGATGGCGATCGCGGGGTCGAACTCGCGGACCTTCCGGAGCAGCTCGATCCCGTTCATCCCCGGCAGCCGCACGTCGGTGATCACCACGTCCGGCCGGAGCGTGGGCAGCAGGCCCAGCGCCGACTCGGCGTCGTGCGCGACCTCGGTCTCGCAACCGTTCTCGGCGAGATAGGCCTTGATGGCCCGGGCGAGGGTGCGCTCGTCGTCGACGACCAGGACGGTGGAGGTGCTCATGGCGAGAAACTAACTCACCCGGGGAGCCAGAGGCGCACCGTCGTCCCGGTGCCGACCTGGCTCTCGAGGTCGAGCTGGCCGCCGTGCTGCTCCACGAAGCGGCGCGCCGTGGCGAGGCCCAGGCCGGTGCCCTCGGGGCGGGTGGTGAAGAAGGGGCGGCCCACCTCGCGCAGCGTCTCGGGGGGGATGCCCCGGCCGCTGTCGGCGATGACGATCTCGATCCCGGGGCGGCCGTCGCGCCGCGCCGGGGCGCCGGCGATCCGGAGCGTCCCGCCACCGGGCATGGCGTCGAGGGCGTTGCCGATCAGTTCGAGGAGCGCCTGTTCCAGCCGCATCTGGTCGACCGGGACCTCGGGGAGCCCGGGGTCGAAGGCGGCGGCCAGCGTGACGCCCTGCTGGCGCATCCGGTCGCTCACCGATGGCAGGACCTCGTGCAGGAGCGGCTCCACCTTCGCCGGGGCGGGCCGGAACGGGGCCGGGCGCGAGAAGGTGAGCAGGTGGGTGATCCGACGGTCGAGCCGGTCCACCTCGTCGATGATGGCCCGCAGCTGCTCGCCCGCCGCCGGGGAATTCGGGTGGCGCAGCACCAGCTGCGCCGAGGCCCGGAGACTCGAGAGTGGATTCCTGAGGCCATGGGCCACGCCGGCCGCCATCTCCCCCAGCGACGCGAGCTTCTCCGACTGGACCAGCTGGGACTGGGTGGTCTCGAGCTGCGCGACCTTGGCCCCGAGCTCCTGGTTGAGCCGCACCATCTCGGCGCGCGATTCGCGGAGCCGGGTGGTCATCCCCGCGAAGGCGCTCGCCAGGTCGCCGATTTCATCGTCTGCGCCGGCCTCGATCGGGTGGTCGAGGTCGCCGCCGCCGACCACCGCCATGGCGCCGCGGAGCTGATTGATGGGGCGGACCAGGCTCCGGGCCATGAGCCAGGCCGAGGCGAGGCCCAGGACCAGAGTGGCGATCAGGATCCCGACCAGGATCCGCCGTTCGGTCTCGACGATCGCTTCCACCCGCCCGAACGCGGCCTGCACGCTGGTCTCCCGCTGTTGCCGGTAGATCTGGCGGTTGAGCGTGGTGAGCGCGGGCTGCACCCGGTTACGGAGCTCCACCACCGCGAGGCGGTAGGCCACGTCTCGCCGGCCGCTGTCGGTGAGGGTGAAGACGCTGTCGGCGACCCGCTCGAACTGGTGCTGGATGTCGAGGACCGACTGGGCCAGCCGCTCCTGGCCGGCGGGCAGCTCCGCCTTCCACCGGTCGAACCAGTAGTGCACCACCTCGCCGGAGAGCTCGAAGTCCCTCCGGGCGGAGGGATCCATCCCGGTGAGATAGCGCCAGACCACCTCGCTCTGGTTGAACATCGCGGTCTCGAGCTCGGCGTAGGTGCGGTTCCGGCCGAGGCTGGTGCCCAGGGCTTCGAGGGCGTTCTGCTCGAGGGCGTTGCTCCGGATGGCCTCGGCGCCCACCAGCAGGGCGGGGAGGACCATGCCGGAGACGCCGAGGAGCAGTTTGCGCTGGAAGTTCATGGGTGCCCGCGGGGAGGAGGCGGCGGGCGGATGGCGCGCCGTGCGATCTAGCCAGGCCGGTGCGGCCGTCGCGCTGCGCTCAACCCACCCTCACCGGCCGACGGAACGCCGCCTACTGGCACTCCGGCGCCTTGTAGCGGTGCTCGCGCCAGGTCACCTCGCCCGAGACCTTCGGGATCCGCGCCATCTCGAACGGATAGGCCGTCTGGCGGGTATCCTGGCAGCCGATGGTATAGCGCACCACGATCACCGTCAGGTCCTTCCGGGTGCCGACCGAGTCGACATGCACCACGTCGCCCGGCTTGAGCCGGCCCGCCGCGGCGAGCGCCACCGACTCCTTGCTGAAGTCCACCGCCGGGCGCGCCGGGCGGGCGTTGGCGGGCCGGCGGCTCACCGCCCGGTCCCAGAATTCCTTCCACTCGAGGGTATCGCGGATCACCTTCTGCAGCGAGTCGGTGAAGACCGGCGAGTTGTCCGAGAGGAGGAAGGCGTCGTCATCCACCACCCGCATCTCGGCCAGCAGCGAGGGGGCGGGCCGGGGCTGCTCCGGCGCCTTGCCTTTGTGACAGCCGGCCAGCGCGACGAGCGAGAGGCCGGCGAGCGCGGACAGGGACACTTTCATGACAGGCTCCGACGTGGGTAAGGAGTGTGGGGATTATTGGGCCGCGATCGCGCTCACGCAACTGATCCCGCGCAGCCAGTCCGCCTGCAGCACCGGCACCGACAGCTCGTTGAAGGCGATCTCGAACGGCACCGCGTAGTTCTGCCCCTCGTGCTGGAAGGTCCATTCGGCCGAGAAGCGGTTTCCCACCTGCTTCCAGTTGCGGGCGTCCGCGAAGAGCTGGAACAGGCCGAAGGTCCCGTTGCGGGTCCGTTCCTGCCCGTTGCCGCGGAGCATGACCTCGATCTTGGCGAGCTGGGCTTCCTCGCCGACCCAGACGAACGGCTTGTCGCCGGTGCGGACCGCCGAGTAGATCTGGGTGGTGCCGTCCACCGTCAGCTTCACCTGGGTCACGTCGCTGTTGGTGATCGCCCGGAAGCTGAAGCCCAGGCGGGGGACCTGCTTCTGCCCCTCCGGGTAGAGCGCCCGGGAGAACTGCGAGGCCCGGTTGAAGAACTGGAGGAACCGGGGATTCACCCGGACACTCGCCCCCGGCGTCGGGGCATAGGTGGTCCCGGTGCTGGAGATGATCCGGGTGAGCTGCGAGTTGTAGAGATTCCACAGCGCGCCGTCCCGCCCGAAGAAGGCGGTCAGCTCGTCCAGGGTGGCGGCCGGCGCGTTGGGGCTCACCGGGCCCTTGGTGAGCACCCGGGCGAAGCCGCAGAAGTCGGCGCCCGCCTTGTTGAGCCCCGCCACGCCGACGTTGCCGAGCATCCCGTCGATCGAGGAGAAGCCGGCGTTGAGGAGCCGGGTGATGTCCGGGCCCACGCCGTTGGGGGTGCTGGCGAACGAGATCTGGATCGCGCTGGCCGCGTTCCGCGCGTCCATCACCAGCGACTTCGCCTGCTGGGCCGGCCCCTCCCGGTCGCTCGGCGCGGCCGAGGCCACCGCGTCCAGGGCGGTGCCCAGCGACTGCACCGCCTTGAGGTAGGGCGCGCTGGCGTCGCTGATCACCTTCACCGAGTCCGCCGGCGAGACCACCAGCGCCGGCTGGAAGGTGGTCGCGGCGAAGAGCGAGTCGACGGCGGTGTTGAGCGAGACGGCGTTGATGAGCTGGATCAGCGGCGAGGGGTTGGTGCCCAGCACCTTCACCTTGCGGGCCGCGTCCTGGATGCTCCCGTAGGTCGCGAGCCTGGCGTCGGAGAGCACCTGGCGCCAGTGCCGGGCGTACTCGTCCCGGTATCTTCCCTTGATCTTGTTGACGATCTCGTACTGCTGGTTCTCGCTCAGCTTCTCCTGGCCCAGCACCCAGTCCTCGCCCTGGAAGTACTGGGCGGGGTCCTTGAAGGCCTTCCCCCACATGTAGGTCCAGCCCTGGCGGGTGAAGGCAGCCGGTACCACGTGGGGCGCGGACAGGACCGGGTTCCCCCAGGTCCGCTCGAAGTCGAAGGGCTTCGCCCCCGCCTTCGCCGCCTCGGCCTGCATGATCTGGTAGATCTGCTCCCCGTCCTTGAACTGCAGGAGCAGCGCCTGCGATTTCCGGATCAGGTTACTGTCGGCGGGGTTGGGGACCATGTTGTTGCCCCGCGCCAGCTCCCCCGCGAAATACGCGAACTGGGCCTGCGCCAGCCGGAGCTTCTCGTCGGTCTGGATCGCGTGCCCCTGCTTCCAGGCATCGAGCAGGACCGGCTCCAGGAACTCGGGGGTGCTCTTCTCCGGGTAGGCGGTGACGATCAGGTGGGCCTTGAGCTGGTTGTAGGTCCACTGATAATCGGTGCTGTCGGTCCGGGTGACCGGGAAGTTCCGCATGTTCTCGAGGATGCGGAAATAGGTCTTCGCGTACATCAGGCTGTCGAAGCGGGCGAAGTAGACCCGGTTCGACTGCCGGAAGAGCGAATTCCCGCTGTAGAGGCCCCACTTGAGCCCGATCGGCGCGCCGTTGCGGTTCCACTCCCCCAGCTGCTCGTTGATCATCCGGAGGGTGTCGAGCCGGCGGAGCGTCTCGGCGGAGGCGAGGTCGTTGGTGGGCAGCGCGTCGGCCGAGACGTTGCGGATGGCGGCCTCGACCCGGTTCGCGAGCCGGCGGTTCCCCGCGAACGAGATGATCAGCATCAGGCTGTAGAACACCGCGAGACCGGCCGCGGTCGCGAGCACCACCCGGCGGAGCAGGTTCACCTTGGCGCCGCCGGCGGTGGCCGCGAGCGCCACCCGGTCCTTGAAGATCACGTCCTTGAAGAGCCGGCCCAGGAACATCCACTGCGGCACCTTGCGGGACACCGGGCCCACCGGGGCGGCGGGGGTGTTCTGCAGGCCGTACATCGACGGGACGAACGCCTGGGTCGCGTCCATGCGGGCCGGGCCCTGGCGCTGCTGCACCGCCGGGGCCATCGCCCCGGCCTCCTCCACCACCACCGCGCGCACGCCGGTGAAGTAGAAGCCCCGCAGCACCGGACTCACCTCGAGCTGACTCGGCTTGCAGAGATCCACCAGGAACTGGGTGGCCTGGGGAACGAGCTTGCGGAACTCCCGCGCGAACTCGTACGCGTTGTAGCCGATCGCCGGCTGGTTCTCCCGCGGCAGGAACTGGAGCCGGTGGGCGGCGAGCGAGCTCGCGAGCCGCTGCATCGCGGCGCCGATCCGGCTCGCGGTGCGGTCGGCGTAGGTGCCGGCCGGCCCGCTGTCCCACGGCAGGGTGGCGCCCAGGACCTCCTTCGCCTCGTCGCCCGAGAAGTTGCGCACGAAATCCGCGAAGTAGGGGATCTTGTCGGCCTTGGTGAAGATCACGTACACCGGGAGCCGGATCCCGATCTTCTTCGAGGTCTCGAGCAGGCGGCTCCGCAGCTCGCGGGCGTGGGTCATCACCTGCTCGCCCCCGCCGGGACGGATCAGGTCCTCCGCGCTCAGCGTGACGATCGCGACCCGGGGCGCCTGCCGCCCCGAGCTCAGCACCGCGCTGGTCCGGCTCGGCTGGATGAAGCGCACCAGGCGGGTGAAACGGCCGGCGTCGTTCACCAGCCGGCCGCCGGCCTCGACGATCACCGTCTTGTTGCTGTACCAGAGATTCACGCCCCGCGTCGCGACCACCGCGTCGCCCCGCTGCACCTCGCCGGTGAGCAGGTCCGGGTCCAGTCCCGACCGCAGGATGATCGAGGTCTTGGCGCTGTCCGGCGGCCCGAAACAGAGGATCAGCGGCAGCTGCGAGAGGCGGGTCTTGTCGCTCAGCCTGGCCGCGGCCAGCCGGTGCTGGGCGGCCGAGATGTCCTTGTCGAGCTCGTCGACCGGGCCGTCCTTGGGTCCCTCCTTCGCCTTCTGCTCCCGGAGGAAGTACCAGACCAGCGAGCTGATCGCGCCGACGCCGAGGACGATGAGGAACGCGGCGACCGATTCCCGCTCCCGGCCGGAGAGGCCCAGGAACTTGATCACCAGCCAGACGACGAAGAGGTAGATCAGCAGCCCGATGGCGCCGATCAGCCAGATCTTGAGGCGGGCTTTCACCATGGCGACGTCACGGGGCGAGCGACTTGGCGAGCTGGGCGATGTCCGACACGCCCGAGCGGAGCAGCAGCGTGAACACGATCAGGAAGAGGAGCGCCACACAGGCGCTGATCCCGGCGCTCATCACCAGGCGGTGGAGCCAGGGATCGACCGTCACCGGCAGCGACTCCCCCGCGAGCGGCGCCCACTGGGGTCCCAGCGGGCCATGGCCCCCGCGGATGCGGTGGATCTTCTCCGCCGTCTGCGCCATGAAGGCCCGCAGCTCGCCGGTGTCCCCCAGGGTGTAGCGCCCCTTGAAGCCCAGCAGCATGCAGAGCTGGTGCACCTCGAGAAGATCGGCCAGGTCCTCCGAGTCGGGACGGGTCAGGAGCTCGCGCAGGTTCTGGAAGAACACCTCGCCCCCCATGTGCCCGCCGAAGATTTCCTCCTGCAGCGGCTTCCTCGGCCAGTCCGCGAACATCGGCTGGCTCGAGTTGAGGACCGACTCGTCGAGGAAGACGGTGGCGGCGTAGATCGCGCGCTTCACCGAGCCCTGGTCGTAGCCGGCCCGGCGGGCCTGGTCGTCGGCGGTGGCGAGCAACTGCTTGAGGTGCGCCCGGAAGGATTCGGCGTCCGCCGCGGTCTGGCGGTTGGCGCGCAGACGCACGATGGCCGTGAGGGCCTCCTGGAGGACCAGGGCCAGGGTACCGCGGCGTCGGGCGGGTTCGGCCTGGAGTTCCGCCGCGGGGGCGGCTGGGCTGCTCATGAGGTCAGGGCCAATGTCATTTGGGACCCTGAACTTACTCCAAGCCGGAGATGGGGGGAACAGTGAGGAAGGCGGGAGGCGCGAGGCCGGAGGAGGGAGTTTCCCCGCTGGGTGTCAGAACCGTGGCGGGGCCGCGCCCGCCTCCGGCCTCCCGCCTCCCGCCTTTCACCCCTGTCCCTGCATCATGATCCGGAGATCCAGCTCGACGTTGCGGAAGATCTCCGGCACGTAGATGCCGATCTCCTTGGTCTTCTGGATCGCCTCCCAGCAGGGACCGGAGCGGCTGATCAGGAAGTACTGGGTGTCGACCCGCGGCGCGATACCGGCCGGCGCCGACGGCACGTGCTCCAGCGAGAGGCCGGCGTACGCCTCCTTCACCAGCCGCAGGATGTGCTTCTGCGAGCAGATCTTCACCAGCGACGGGACCCGGGAGATGATCTCGCTCTCCCCCATCGCGCAGCGGACGCCGAGGAACCAGCGCGACGGACCGAAGGCGCGCTGGTCGTTGACCGGGGCGGCGTAGAGATAGTCCGCCTGCTTCGCGAGGGGGACCGCGAGGTACGACGAGGGCAGGATCACCTCGAGGTGGGCGCGGATGTGCCGCTCGAGGGCGAGGAAGCAATCCCCCAGCCGGTCGTGGTCGTAGCCCGGCACGGTGCGCGGATGGGCGTCGAGCGCGAAGGTGCAGAGCGCGCCGCCCAGCCGCGCGAGCTCGATGTAGAGCTGCTCCGGGTGGGCCGCGCGGGTGTCGCGGTGATAGCGGAGCGGGCCGAGACTCGCGTGGATCGTGTGGGCCAGCCAGAAGCTCGCGACCTCGTGCGCGGCGTACTCGGCCACGCCCTTGCGGTCCGCCCGGCGGTCCTGCAGCATCGCGTCGCTCTTCTGGTCCAGCATCTCGACCATGCGCGCCACCAGCGCCATGAGCTGGCTGCTCGCCCCGATCTGGAGACAGGGCGGGACGTAGGCCGGGTCGTACATGAAGTTGCCGGTGCCGTCGCGCCGGATCCGGCCGAGCGGCATCGACACCGTCCCCTCGGGGGGATCGAGCGCCAGCGTGAAGTTCTTCCGGCCGAGGCTCACCTCCTGCTCGTCGCGCCCGGTGGTCTCGTCCCGGATGAACGAGTTCTCCGCGATGTAGCGCCGGGTGGCTCCCTCGAGGTCCCCTTCCACGGCGCAGTTGGGCTGCCCGGGACGGTACGGCGGGATCACCAGGTGGACCAGGTGGCTGTCCGCGGTCGGCGAGAAGAGCTCGCGGATCTCCAGCGGCTTCGGCGCCGGGTCGCCCTCGGGTATATGGAAGGCGAGTCCGTCGGGCAGGACGCCGCGGGCGTGGACGACCGCCACGGTCCCGTTGCGGAGCGCCTCGGCATCGAGCTCCAGCCCCGCGTAGCCGTAGGGACGATAGAAGAGGTGCTCGACGGCGAACCGCAGGGAGTCCTCGAAGTACTTTCCCTGCAGCTGGAAGTGATGCTGGGCGAGGTGCATCCCCTCCTGCCAGACAACCCGTGTGAGCGCGGTCATGCGGCCTCGGTTCGCGGGTCGAAGCGGAGGAGGGAATACAATTTGCCGGTGGGAAGGCTCATGGCTAGTATCATCTTAGCACACCCGGTTCCGGGCAATCAACCGGCACGCTCCATTTCCCGAATGCCCCTGGTCGCGAATGACTCCTGAGGAACTCAGCGCCCGGTACGGTTCGCTCAAGCAGCTGACGAGCGGACCGGTGCGCTCGGTGCTGGCCATGCGGTCGGCGACCAAGGCCATCGTGATGGTGCACCACTTCGAGGCCCCGCCCGAGGATCCCAGTCACGACCTGCTGGCGCTCCTCGAGTATCTCCCGGTCGAAAAGAAGCAGCGGATCGTCGAACGGCTCGACGTGGGCGGCAAGCCCGTGGTCGTCACGAAGATGCTCCATAACTTCGTGAGCCTCGAGGCCTGGCTCACCGAGCTGGGATCCCCCGAATCGCCGCCGCTGCCGCCCTCGCACCGGCCGGGGCAGACGCCGGCGCCCGATCGTTCACGGCCGGCGGCCCCGCCGCCTCCCCAGCCGCCACCGCCCCCGGCCGCGACCATTCCCGGCTCGAGCGACGCCACTGTGGTGCTTGCGCCGAAGCTGCCGGCGAAGCCGCCGGTCCCGCCGGCCCAGGTGGTCGAGACCGGGATCGCCGCGCCATTCACCGACCCCGGCGTGGGCCAGGAGCCGCCGATCGCGGCGAAGGGGCCACCCGCATCGCCCGCGCCCGTGACGCCGCTCCAGCAGGGCGAGTTCACCGCCATGTTCGGGGCGCCGGGCCCCGCCAGGCCACCGGCACCACCGCCAACCCCGGTGGCGCCGGCCGCTGCCGCGCCTCCGCCCCCGCCCGCGCCAGCA
>DASZPT010000385.1:0-3036 GCA_035549935.1 Gemmatimonadales bacterium | reverse complement strand
TGCGGTCACGCTGTCCCAGGTGACCCGGTCCAGCCGCGCGAGCAGGGGGCGGTCCAGGTCGTCCGCCGTCGCCGCGAGGCCGGCGATCCGGCTGTTCGCCTCCCTCCTCACCGGCTCGGCCCTGCGCGGCGCGCGGGTGCTGATCATCGCGCCCTCGGATCGCACCGCCCCGGCCCGGGGGCTCTCCCTGGCGCTGGTGCACGATCTGCTCGCCCGCCTCCTCGCCGCGCGCCAGGTGCTCGAGCCCGAGATGGTCCGGACGGGAGGATTGCTCCGTGTCGGGCTCTACGACCCGGTGACCTCGGTCGATGCGATCGCCAGCCGGGTGGAAGGGCTGCGTCGGAGCCTGGTCGAGAACCCGTTCCTGGCCGGACTGTATGGCCTCACCCCCTCCGCCCTGGCGGTGCTGGACAGCGCGCGCGCGATTCTCGGGCCGCTGCCGGCCGACAGTGGCGCGGCGATCCCGGCCGTGCCGCCCAGGCTGCACTTCAAGGGATTCGTCTACGTGTCGGGCGAGGCCTGGAGCCGGCTGGTCCAGGGGCAGGCGATGGCGGAGGGAATGCGCCAGTACCTCGCCCAGCGTGGCCGGCAGCTTCGTGAGGGGGCAGGGGTGACCGAGGGGGCCATGACGGAGGCCCTGCAGCAATCGGAGGCCGTGATCATCAACCCGCTGCTCAACCTGCTGCCGGTGGGGGAGCGGGGGCGCTGGGCCTTCTTCCTGCAGGTCGGCTCGCCCAACAACGACTACCGCAGCATGGCCATGGACGGGGAGGGCGCGGTCCTCGTCTCGGGGTGGACCAGTCTGTATGCAATCCCGGACTTCGTGCTGCTGTCCGGCCTCTGTTCCTGGCCCGATACGGTGCCGGCGCTCGACCGGAGGCTGCCGCCCGTCACCGGGCTCCGCGCCCTCCTGGCGCGGGTCGCGGCCATGGCGCTCTGAGCTCTGAACCCGTGCTCCTCAACCGGTCTTTCCCTTGATCGCCGCGAGGCGCTCACGCGCCGCGCGCACCGCCGGCTGCAGCTCGGGGTCGGCATTCGCCCACTGCTCGATGAAGCGGGCATACTCCTCACCGGCCCGCGCCAGGTCCCCCTTCGACTCGTAGAGCTCCGCCAGCCGCTCGTGGCTCCGGGCCCGCCAGGCGGTCCCCAGGAACGGGGTGGGCTGCGCGACGGCGAGAAACGCCTCGTAGTGCGCGATCGCGGAGTCGGCCTGGCCCGCGGCGTCGAAGGCCCGGGCCATGAGGAACTCGGCCAGCCGCTCGCCCATCGCATAGCGGGCATAGGCTTCCCGCACCAGCCCGATACCTTCCAGCCAGCGCTTCTCCGCGAATGCCACGTGCGCCTGGAAGTACGCCCGGGTCCCGACCGAGTCCGCCACGCTGGCGCGCTGATCCCGCTCCCAGCCCTGGGCCGCGCTGCGGGCCAGCGCGGGGTCCTCCAGCAGCACGGCGAGCTGCGCCAGCTGCTGGTAGGGACGGTCCTCCGCAGGGATCTCGGTCAGTGGCACCCGCGCCAGTGCCCGCTCCAGCGTGGCCCGCGCCCGGACCCGGTCGGGGGTGTACTGGGCGAGTAAGTACAGCGAGTCGAGCACGAACTGGAGGTGTGCCGCCGGCGAGGGCTCGATCCGCAACCAGGCCTGATCCGAGATCGTGGCCCAGCGGAGCGCCTCCGCGGTCCGGCCCCGGAACTCCGCCGTCGACGCCAGGGCTCCGGCGCTCCGGATCTGCTGCCGCGGGGTGCGGGCATTCGCCTGGGTGGCATGCGCGATCGAGTCGGCGCGGGCCAGGTTACCCTGTCCCCACGCGGCATACCAGTCGGCTTCCCAGAGATCGTTGCTGGTGGGGAACCGCGCGCGGAAGGCCGCGGCGGTGGAGTCGAGGACCGCCCCCGGCCGGTGATTCAGGATCTGGGTCGTGATCAGGTTGGTGAAGGCCCCACCGAAGGTCCGCGGGAGGCCGGTCACCCGGCGGTAGAGCTCCTCGGCCCGCACGTGCTCGCGCTTCTCCCCGTAGACCACGGCGGCATTGTTGAGCGCCGAGGTACTGGTCGAGTCGATCCGCAGCGCGTCCTCGTACGCGGCGATCGCCTTGTCCCGGTCGGGCGTCGGGCCGCGGGTGTAGTAGTAGCCCTCGGTCACCAGCCGCTCCATCTCGGTGAGCCGGTCCCGGTGCCGGTACGCGGTCGCGATCGCCGCGAGCGCCCGGGGCTGGTCCCGGTTTTCGTTCTGCAGGAGCACCGCCATCTTCCGCCACGCCATGGCGAACCCCGAGTCGAGGGTCACCGCCTCCTGCAGCAGCGCCAGTCCCCGCTCGGTATCGCCCCCCTCGTCCGCGATCTTGGAGCCCTCGACGTACTTCCGGAGCGCGGGGAGGGACGGCGTGGTGACCCGCTCCAGCTCCGAGCTCGCCTGGATGGTGCGGAGCGATTCGCCGGCCTTCTCCCGCACCGCGCGGGAGAGCTTCCCGACCGCCCCGATCAGGCCGTCTTCGTTGGACGCCGTCTCCCGGAAGGTGGCCAGCTCGGACCCATCGAGCGAGGAGACCAGCCGGGCCGAGACCACGTACGACTGTCCCAGCTGCACGATGGCGCCGTCGAGGACCGCCTTGGCGCCCTCGCGGGTGGCGATTTCGCGGGCCAGCTCGAACTGCACCGTGCTCTCGGGCGGGCGCTGCATCAGGGACAGGATGTCCCGGACGTTGGCCCGGGTGAGCACCTTGAGCGTGGTCGACTGCGCGAGGTCGGTGCGGAGCGCCTCGGCCACGGTGCTCCCCAGGGTCGAGTCGCTTGGCGGCCCGCGGAAGTCGGCGACCAGGATGGTCTCCTGCGCTCCGAAGGTCCCTTTCCCGCGGAGCGAGCCCATCGGGCCGATGCCCATGGCGCGGAGCACCATGAAGCCCACCACCAGCGCGGCGAACGCGCCGACCGCGATGGCCCCGCCGAGCCAGGTGCGCCGCCAGGAGACGTGGGGGCTCACCTTGACCGCGAGCGTGGCCAGCGTGCCCTGCGGTGCCGGGGTCCCGCCCGGCGTCATCTGCG
>DASZPT010000384.1:0-15025 GCA_035549935.1 Gemmatimonadales bacterium | reverse complement strand
CAGTCCTGCAGCCGCCATCTGCCTGACAACGCCCGGGCCGGCGTCGAAGATGAAGATCCGTCCTCCCACGGTGACGGCGACCGCCGGTCCCTGGTGCCCAGGGTCGGGGACCGGGGTGCCGGTGCCTAACAATATGACAGTCAGGGTATCCGCCGGGGCCTTGCAAGGTGCCGCAGGGCTCCTGCCAAGTGCGAGACTGGCGGCGAGAAGCAGGGGGATCATCCGGGCAAGAGCCCAAGCACCTCGTAGGCGGCGTTGCGCCCGTTGATCCCGATCACGCTGCCGCCGGGATGGGTGCAGGCCCCGCAGAGATAGACGCCTTCCATCGGGGTGCGGTAGGCCAGGCGATTACTCCACATGTACGCCGGCAGGCACTCGCCCTGGAAGATCTGCCCGCCGGTGAGGCCGAGCCGGGCCTCGATGTCCGGGGGGCCGAGGACATCCACCGCCTCGAGCGCGCCGGGCAGGTTGCTGCAGAACCGCGCGATGGAGTCGATCACGACCTGTCCCGCCGCGGCGCGGTGATCGTCCCAGCTGCCACTCGCGAACCGGTCCGGCATGTACTGCGAGAAGACGCTCATGACGTGCCTGCCGGCGGGGGCCACCGACGGATCGTAGGCGGTCTGCAGGTAGATCTCTGTCCAGACCCGCTGTGGCATCCGGCCCCCGCTCGCGTCGGCGTGGCCCGCCGCCCATTCGGCGCGGGAGAGCGGGGTGTTGATCGTCGCGAGATGGTGGGGCATGCGGGTGCCCGGCCGCGCGGTGAAATTCGGGAGTTCGCGGAGCGCGGCGTTCACCTTGATCGTGAGGCTCCGCATCGGCACCCGTTCGACCGCGGCTTTCCAGCAGGGCTCCGCGGCCGGGCCGAGGAGCCGCGCGGTCACGACCGGATCGGCGTTGGAGACCACCACCGGTGCCCGGAGCTTTTCGCCGCCCGCGAGCTCCACTCCTTCGCCCGGGGTGATCCGGGCGACCGTGAGGCCTGTTGCCACCAGGGCCCCCGCCTCGACCGCGGCGTCGTGAATCAGGAACGACACCATGCCCATGCCGCCGGTCACGTAGCCCCAGGCGCCCGGCTCGCCGCCGTCGAGCCGCCCGGAGAAGTGGTGATAGTAGAGCGAGGCCGTTCCGGGGTCGAAGGGGCTCGCGGCGGACCCGACCACTCCCTGCCCCATGTAGGCCATGCGCATCCGCTCGTCCACCAGGAACTGGTCCAGCATCCCCGCGATCGACCAGTCGAAGAGGAGCGCGATGGCGTCGCGGTCGTGTCCCAGCCGCTCTTCCAGCTCGGCCCGGGTGGGGCCGCGCTGGAGCCAGACGTCGCGATCGTCCAGCGGGCGCAGCGCCTCGCAGACCTTCCGCATCAGGCCGTGCATGTCGTGCCGACCCTGGACATCCCTTGGGCTGAACTGCCGGAGCTCGGCGTCCGCCTTCGCCTCGTCGTCCCAGAGCTGGATGCTGGAGCCGTCCTCGAACGGGACGAAGTAGCCGCCCATGGCCGGGGTCCAGCGATATCCCCGGCGGGGGAGCTCCAGCTCCTCGATCACCCTCGGGTGCAGGAGCCCCACCACGTAGGCGCAGGGGGAAACCCGGTAGCCGGGCCAGGTTTCCTCCAGGGTGCAGGCCCCGCCGATCCGCTCCCGGGCCTCCAGCACCAGGACACGCTTGCCCGCGCGCGCCAGATAGAACGCGCAGGTGAGGCCATTGTGGCCCCCGCCCACGACGATCGCATCCCACGCGCGCCGGACGAGATCGTGGAGCGGAAGCGGCAGGCCCACCTTTCCCAGACTCGCGACGGCCGATGCCCGATGCGCCATGATAGATGAGATTTGTTAGGTGGCCGAGATTGAAAGCTTGACAACCCCGGGACCGGCTTTATCGTGGACCCTGCACGCCGATCGAGGGGAGGGCCTCGAACGCCGGGACGATTGGGGGGTCAACCTTCCTGGCGATTCTCTATGGATCACGGTCAACAGCGGTTCGCAGGGATGACGTAGGTGCACATTCGCGGAGCCGGACCATCCCGCTCCCACGTGCGGCATGACCGCCGCAGCCTGATCGGCCAGGGGCCTTCTCGCGGATTGAGAAGGCCCTTTCTTCTTCCCTACTTCCGCAGGTATTCACCGTACCAGGCCAGGTATTGTTCGTAGCGGTGCCGCTGGTAGCTCGGCTTCGACAGGCCGTGGTTCTGGCCCGGGTAGATGATGAGACGGGTCGGGATGCCGAGACTCCGGAGCGCCTGGTACATCTGCTCCGAGTTGAGGAGCGGGACATTGAAGTCCTTCTCCCCGCAGAGGAACAGGGTGGGCGTCCGGATCCGGTCGGCGTGCAGGAACGGCGACGAGAGCCGGAGGTACGTGGCGGTGTTCTTCCACGGGACCCCGAGCTCGGCGGTGTACTCCCGCACATACATGTCGGTGCCGAAGCCGGCGAGGATGTTGGAGATGCCGGCGCCGCTGGTGGCCGCCTTGAAGCGGGTATCCTGGGCGATCACGTAGTTGGTGAGAATGGCGCCGTAGCTCCAGCCGCCGATGCCGAGCCGGCTCGAGTCGGCGATGCCGGCCTTGACCGCGTAGTCCACCCCTGCCAGGACGTCCTGCGCGTCCTTGTTGCCCCAGTCGGCCCAGATGCCGAGGGCGTACTTCTCGCCCCGCCCGGAACTGCCCCGCGGGTTCATGCCGATCACCGAATACCCCTTCGCGGCGAGCAGCTGCCAGTAGAAGTCGAAGCCGTTCTCGAACTGCGAGACCGGCCCGCCGTGAACCTGGAGGATCGCCGGCGACTTCCCGGTGGCGCCGATGGGCCGCACCAGGAGCCCGTTCACCACCGTGCCGTCCTTGCTCCGGACCGTGATCTCCTCCACCGGGGCCACCTGGCGGACCGCCATCAGGGAATCGTTCTGGCGGCTGAGCGGCCGGAGTACGCTGCCCTCCACCGCGTACACCTCGGGGGGGCGGGTGGTCGAATCCACCAGCGCCGCGATCCTCCCATCCCGGTTCCTGGTGAACGCCGACACCACGCGTCGCCCGTCGAGGATCCGCTCGACCGGGCCACCGCCCGCGGGGACCCGGGCCAGGTAGTAGGCGCGGTCATCCTCCACCCGGAAGTAGAGGCTCTTCGCGTCCTCGCTCCAGACCGGATCGTTGACGATGCGATCGAGCGTCGGGGTCAGGATGACGGGGTTGCTGCTGCCGCCCCACGCGACGATCGCGAGCCTGGGCATGGCGTAGTAGATCAGCGAGTCGGCGCCGCCCTGGAGATAGGCGATGTAGCGCCCGTCCGGGCTCCACGCGGGCCGGCTCCCCCAGTCGGGGTGATTGTCGGGGCCGGGGAAGGTGGTGAGCTGGCGTGCTACGGCGCCGGCCGCCGCCTGGATCACGTACAGGTCCCAGTTGTCCCGGCGGTCGGGGTCGTCCCCAACCCGCTTGCTCACGAAGACCAGGTATTGCCCATCCGGCGACCAGGCCGGCAGCCGCTCATCGCTCTGGCCCTGGGTGAGCTGGGTAAGCTTCCGGCTGGCAAGGTCGAACAGATAGAGGTGCTTGCGCTTCCGCCGGACGTAGCCGGTATAGTCCTCTTTGAAGTAGTACCGGTCGATGACGATCGGCGGCGGCGTCTTGTGCCTGGGCCAGGCGGGCTGGTCGGTCGCGTTGCCCTGGAGGTCGGTGACCTCGAGCAGCGGGGAGAGGTGCTCGATTCCGCTGGCCTCGACCGAATCGGGGTCGGTGATCACGAAGACGAGCCGGCTGCCGTCGGGCGACCAGGCGTAGTCCTCGATGCCGGTGGCCAGGTGGGTCACCTGCTCCGCCTCGCCGCCCCGGCGGCTCAAGAGCCAGAGCTGGGTGGCGTCGGCGCTGTCCCCGCGGCTCGAGAGGAAGGCCAGCCAGCGCCCGTCGGGACTCCAGCGGGCGGTGTGCTCGCTCGCCTTGGGCGTCGCGGTGAGGCGGACGGTGTTCTGCCCATCCCAACTCGTCATCCAGAGATCGCTCACCTCCTCGTCGTCGGCGGTGTCGTGGGTCGACACCTCGTAGGTGACCCACAGGCCGTCGGGCGAGAGCTGGGGATCGCCAACCGCCTTGAGCCGGTGCAGGTCCTCGACCGTGAACGGCTGGCGGTCCGCGGGATTCTGCTGGGCGGCCAGCGTGAGGGGCGCAAGGAGGAACAGGGCGACGGCAAGGCGAGGCATGCGGACTCCGGGAGTGCGGAACGGACCGGCGATGGGCCGGGCGGGATAGAGAGAATGCACCCGTCCCGGTCGAATCGGAAGGACGGCCCGCCGGTTCAGTCCGTGGACTGGGCCAGCCGGAGCCCGGCGGCGCTGTCGCCCACCGTCCCCTCGGCGAGCCGCCGTTCCACCTGCTCTCCCTGCCAGAGGTGACGCCGCTGGTGGGTGGGGATGATCCGGAAGCAGGAATACAGGCTGTACTCGAGCCGTCCATCGAAGGGCGACACGATGGGGAGCCGCCCGAGGTCGAGGCCCTCGGCGCGGTGCACCCGGATGGTCAGCTCCTGCTGCAGCGCGACGAACTCGGCCAGTACCTCGGCCCGGGTGCCCCGGTTGGCGGGGACGAAGCGCGGGCGGGTGGTGGTCTTGAGGCGATAGGGCGGCTCCGAGATCCGGCAGAGGACCCAGCCGGCCAGGTCCCGCCGGTAGCGAGTCGGCCGCCGACCGCCGATGAGCCGGCCGATCTGGAGCGCGTCGTCGATCAGCGGGAGATACGCCCGGGTGGTAAGGCTCAGGTGCCCGAGGCACTCGGCGATGGACCATTGGCCCACGGCCGGCGGGCGGTGAAACGCCTCCTCCACGGTGCGGTCCACCAGCCGCGCGGCCCGGGTGGTGGCCGCCGCCAGCTCCTGCTCGATCGCCCGCAGCTGCGGATGCAGCGTCCCCCCTTCACGCACGGCCCACCCGTCCCTTCTGCCCTGAACAGCTACGCCACGACCACGGTGGTCGCGCCCGACGCCCGCTGACCGGCCCGCTTCATGATCGAGGAGATCAGCGTGTACGCCTCGATCCACGCATCCTGCAATTCGATGTTCCAGTCGCTGCCCGTCGTGGTCCGGAGTGTCGCCAGGAGCGCGTCACCCAGGAGGTCGTAGTTGCGATCGGTCACGCCGTATCCCTGATGACGCCGGCCCAGGCGGGAGAGTTCCGGGATCAGTTCCTCGGGTGCCTCCAGCAGGTCCACGATCAGCGTGAGCGACTGGGTGAGCTTCTCCACCTGCTCCTCGTGGTCCACCCCGCGGAAGAGGTGGCGCGCGCCCGGGTCCAGCTCGAACAGCCGCTGGTAGAAGGTCGACGCGACCCGCGGCACCACCGGTTGCAGGCGGTGCCAGTTGTCCCGCACCAGGCGGACGCGTTCGGGCGTCACGCCGCCCGTTCCTTCCGGGTCAGGTCGAGCATCAGCACGGCGGCCGGTGCCTCGCCCCCCGCGATGGTGCTCCCGATCCAGCGCCAGCCCAGCGCCTGGTAGGGCTCCACCGGGCCGGCGGCCTTGAAGTAGAGCCGGGTGAACCCGAGAATCCGGGCCTCGAGTTCCACCCGCCGGAGCAGCGCCGCCGCCACGCCCCGCCGGCGTGCCGTCGGCGGCACGTAGAGGGAGGCGAGCCAGGGCGAGTAGTGCGGGAGGTCCTGCGGACCCGCGGCCACCAGGCTCGCCGTGCCGAGGAGTTCCTCGCCTTCGACGGCGACGAACGCCGCGGGCAGCACCCCGTGCTGCAGCATGCCGCCCAGCAGCGGGAGCCAGTGCTCCACGCTGTCCGGACCCCACTGCTCCATGAACCAGCCGGCGACCACCTGCACGTCCTCCGCCGGCCGGTCCACCAGGTACACCACGCGCATATCCAGGTCCTCGGCTACTGCGCCGCCAGAATCCGCTGCAGGGAACGCAGCGCACGGTACCATTCGTACAGACTCCGCATACGATCGATGATCTTCATGGCTCACCTCAGGGTCATGGTCACGGCGGTGACATGCGGCGTCGCACTGAACCAGCCGCTCACCACCACCTCACGGTTTTCATCGTCCGGGTTCGCGGCCAGGAAGCCGGTCCCGTGCAGCTCGAAGGCACCGGCCACACGATCGGCGGTGCTGCTCGTGATCGTCACCGTGCCGCGGTCGGCGTGGAAGACGCCGGTGGGCATGGCGGGGGACCCGGTCACCACCAGGGCGCTGAAATCGCCGCTCCGCTCCGCCCCGGCGGCGCTCACCGGATACACCCCCACCAGAGGCCTGCTACCCCCCACACGGCTCAGCACAATCGCTCCCAGCTCACTGCTGGCACCGAGGTTCAGCGTAAAACGGGTCGTCCGACCGTCACCCACGGTCCCGAACTCGGCGGGGCCGCGGGGGGATGCCTCCACCGCGCCATGGGTGGACGCCTCGAAGCGCGGGGCGGTCGCCGCCGGCTCGGCGGTGAAGCCGCCGCGCACGGTGATTTCACGGCCCTCGTTCTCCGGGTCGGTGGCCAGGAAGCCCACCGCCTTCACCTCGTAGCGGCCCACGATCTTCGCGGGGGTCGACTGGAGGATGGTGACCGTGCCGCTCACGGCCCGGAACGCACCCAGCGGCGCCGCGACCGAGCCGAGCGAGATCAGGGCATGGAACTCCCGTTCGCTCTCCTCGCCCGGGCCGAAGGCCACCACCTGGTAGGTGCCGGTGCGCGGCCGCTCCGCGGAGACCCGGCTGAAGACCACCGCCCCGTTGTCGCTGTAGGCGCCGAGTTCAAGCGAGAAGGAAGCGCTGTTCCCGCCCCGCACCGGGCCGAAGACCGCCTGCCCCGCGAGCGTGGTCTGCACGGCACCCTCGATCCGGCTCTCATGGCTCGCGATCGTGGCGGTGGTCGACGCCAGCATGGCCGCCAAACCCATCGGGAACAGCGTCAGCGCCTTCATCGGAGCACTCCTTGTGCAGGGGGTTGCGTAGTGCATCGGGATCCGGCGCCATCCTGTGCCACGTGGCGAGCAGTCCCGGCTGGGCCGGACTCAGTTGCCGGCCCGGTTGACGGCGCCTAGTATATCGGCGCCAGTCACGCGGGAATTCCGCCTGCCTCGCCTCGTTATCACCCCAAAATCACCCGAGCTAACGTGCTCAGGATCAACGTCTTAGGCGGCCTGTACGTCAGCGACGAGGGTCGGGCCGTGAGCGGTGCCGCGGCCCAGCCCAGGCGGCTGGCCCTGCTGGCGCTCCTGGCCGTTGCGGGGGAGAGAGGGGTCACCAGGGATGCCCTGCTCGGGTTTCTCTGGCCGGAGGCGGATGAGGAGCGGGGGCGGAAGGCCCTGGCCCAGGCACTCTATGCGCTGCGTCGTGATCTGGGATCGGACGATGCGCTCACTGGGGTGAAGGACCTCCGGCTCAATCCCGACCTGGTCCAGTGCGACCTCTGGGAGTTCCGGGATGCGCTGGGCACCGGGCTCCTGGACCGGGGGGCCGAGCTCTACCGGGGCCGGTTCCTGGAGGGGTTCCATCTCCCTGGGGCCGAGAGCTTCGAGCAGTGGGTCGAGGAAACCCGCGCCGGACTGATTCACGACTTCGGCGGACTGCTGCACCTCCTGGCCGAACGCGCGACGGAGAAGGGGGAACATCGGGCCGCCTCCGGCTGGCTCCGGAAGCTCGCCGGGCAGGATCCGCTCAATGCGCAGGTGGCCTCCCAGCTGATGGAGAGCCTGGCCGCGCAGGGGGACGTGGCCGGCGCGCTGCAGCACGCGCGGGTCTACGAGACGCTCATTCGCCAGGAGCTCGACCTCCCTCCCGATCGCGACGTGGTGGCTCTGGCCGCGCGACTCCGCGACGGGGCGTCGGGCGAGTCCGCCTCTCCGGCGCCGGTCGCCCTGCCTGCGCCTCCGCCGGTCCCCGTGGCCGAGACCCCGCCGGCGCGGTCGTCCGTGGAGACGGCGGTCGGCGAGATCCCCGAGGACGACCCCGCCGGGGCGCCCTCGCTCTCGCACACGAGCGGATGGGCGGCGATGGCAATCCCGCCGGGGTTCGCGACCCTGCCGCCGCCCCCTCCCTCCATGCCGCGGCACTGGAGCCGTGCGATCGGCGCCCTGGTCGGGGTGGTCGTCCTCGTGCTCGGCGGAATCGGGCTCGCGCGGCTCCGCAGGACTCCGTCCTCCGCCGCCACCGGAGAGCGGGTCGTCGCGGTCGGACGCATCGCGCATTACACCGAGGGTGGGCTCGGCGGGATGGGGAGGCCGCTGGCGGACATGCTCGCCACCAACCTCGCGCGCGGCTCGGGAATGCGGGTGATCAGCTCCGCCCGGATGTACGAGCTCCTGGGCGAGATGGCCGGGACGGGCGACACCACCGGCGCCCAGATCGTCGCGGCCGCGCGCCGCGCCGGCGCCACCGAGCTCATCGACGGGGCGCTCTACGACGTGGCGCCCGGACAGCTGCGGCTCGACCTCCGGCGGGTGGACCTCGCGAGCGGCGCGGTCCTGCACGCCTACACCATCCAGGCGCCCGATCTCTTCGCGCTCGCCGACAGCGGCACCGGCCGGCTGGTGAACGACCTCGGGGGGCGGGCGCCGGAGGGCTCTCTCGCCGATGTCTCGACCCGCTCCGTGGACGCGTATCGGGCCTATGAGGCGGGGCTCCGGACCTTCTACGAGGGCCACACCGCCGAGGCGGAGAAGCTCTTTGCCGAGGCCATCGCGAAGGATTCCGCCTTCGCGATGGCCCAGTACTACTACAGCCTCGCGACGTCGACCGGATCGCGGGTGGAGTTGTCGACCCGGTTGCAGCGGGCGGTGGAGCTGGCCGAGCGGGCCAGCGACCGGGAGCGGCTCCTGATCCGCGCGACCTGGGCCTTCCTCAATTCGTCTCCCTCGATCCGCGCCTACGCCGAGACCCTCACGGTCCGCTATCCCACGGAGCTCGAGGGATTCCTGATGGCGGGGCAGGGGGCCATCAACGCCGCCGACTTCCGGGCGGCGCGGGCCCCGCTCCTCGAGGTCATCGCGCGGGACAGTCTCGGGCTCAAGGGACAGACGGTTCGCTGCCTCGCGTGCGAGGCGATCGAGACACTGATCGGCAGCCTGTCGCAGGAGGATTCCCTCGGCGCCGCCCTGACGCTCGCCGAGCGCTGGACGCGGTTGCAGCCCAACTCGGGCCGTGCCTGGCGGTGGCGGGCCCTGCTCCTCGGCCAGCTGGGCAGCGCGGACTCGGCCCGGCGGGTCCTTGCGATCGCGGACTCGGTCGACCCGAATGCGGCGAATGTGTGGCGCTACCTCGCGGCCATCGAGATGTGGAACCACCAGTACGACTCGGCCGCGGACCTCGCGCGGGCGGCGACGCAGACGGGGGCCCCACTCGACCGGCTGGAGGGGCAGTGGATGCTGGCGATCGCCAACCGGCACCTGGGTCGCCTGCAGGACGCGCTGGAGCAGGCGCGCGTCTACCGGCGGGGGAAGGCGGACCCGACGCCCAGAGGCGCGGCGCCGCTCAGCGCCTACCTCGAGGGCCAGGTGCTGTTCGAGATGGGCCGCTTCCGCGAGGCGGCCGCGCTCTTCGACTCGATCGGGCGCGCCCGGGTTCCCTTCGAGGATCCCTCGAGTGGCGCCCGCACCCGGGTCTGGGCCTCGACCCACATGGCCACGGCGCTCGCCGCGGCCGGCGACACCACACGCCTGGCAGCCCTGGCCGACTCGATGCAGCAGCAGGGCCAGATGAGCGGCCTCGAGCGCGACCGGCGGCTGCACCACTATGTCCGCGGGCTTCTCTTCGCCGCCCGACGTCGTGATGACGAGGCGGTGGGCGAGTTCCGTGAGGCCATCACCTCGCGGAACTCGGGTTATGCCCGGGTCTCCTACGAGATGGGACGGGCGCTCCTCCGGCTGCACCGGCCGGAGGAGGCGGTCGCGGCGCTGCAGCCCGCGACGCGAAGCATCTTCGAGGGCGCCGCCCTGTATCTCACGCACACCGACGCGCACGAGCTGCTGGCGCAGGCGTGGGAGGCCGCGGGGAACCGCGACAGCGCGGCGGCGCACTACCGGCTGGTCGCGAAGGCGTGGGAGAACGCCGACCCGGGCTTCACCCCCCGCCGGCTCGAGGCGGCCGGCCGCGCCATGCAGCTGCTGGACCGGAGCCGCAGGCCATGACGGTGCTGATCGAGGCGGCGGTGGAGACGCTCGAGGGCGCGATCCTCGCCGAGCGGGAAGGGGCCGGCCGCCTCGAGGTCTGCGGGGACCTGGCGCGTGGCGGCATCACGCCCGGCCCCGGCGTGCTCCGCGTCATCCGCCAGGCGATCGAGATCCCGCTCATGGTGATGATCCGGCCTCGGCCCGGTTCCTTCCGGTTCAGCCCCGGCGAATGCGAGGCGATGCTCGCCGATGTCGCCCATGCGCGCCGCGCCGGGGCCGACGGGGTGGTGATCGGGCTGCTCACCGCGCGCGGCGGCATCGACCGCGAGTGGACCGCCCGGCTGGTGGAGGCGGCGGACCCCCTGCCGGTCACTTTCCATCGGGCGTTCGACCGGACGCCGGACCTCGAGGAGTCGCTGGAGCTGCTGGCGGGGGTGGGGGTGTGCCGGGTCCTCACCTCGGGCGGGATGCCGACGGCCATGGAAGGACGTGACCGGCTGCGGCGCCTCCAGGAACTCGGCGGCGGGCGGATCAGGATTCTCCCCGGCGGCGGTGTCCGCGCGACCAACGCCGCCGCGATCGCCCTCACGACCGGGAGCGGGGAGCTCCACGTCGGGTTCCCGATGGACGCGCCGCCCGGCCGCATCGCCGAGGTGGCCGCGGCACTACTCTAGACGACCGGACCCATGGATACGATCAGCTGGGGCGATTTCGAGCGGGTCGAGCTTCGGATCGGGACCATCATCGCGGTGGAAGAGTTTCCCGAGGCCCGGAAGCCCGCCTGGAAGCTCACGGTGGATTTCGGGGAGTTCGGGGTGAAGCGCTCCAGCGCGCAGATCACCGTGCACTACCGGAAGGAAGACCTGCTCGGCCGCCAGGTCCTGGGGGTCCTCAATTTTCCGCCCAAGCAGATCGGGCCGTTCCGCTCCGAGGTGCTGGTGACGGGGTTCGCGGACGAGCAGGGCGCGATCGTCCTCGCCATGCCGGAACGGAAGGTGCCCGACGGCGCACGGCTGATCTGACCACCCGCTGCTACAGCCGGGAGGCGAACGGGTCCCACGTCAGGGCGTAGTGGGTCACGACCGCGCCGCGGCTGTGGTTCTGCCACTCGATCTGCTGCCGGGTCCCGTTGCCGGCGATACAGCGGAGGGAATCGCCGCCCTCGGGCGCCTCCATGACGATGAAGTGATGATTGGCCCGGGGAATGGCGCAGATGTCTCCCGGGGCAATGCGGCGGGGGTCGAACCCGTCCGCCCTGGCCCAGCGGTTCCGCTTCGTCAGGAAGCGGGTGTTGCCCCTCGAGAAGATGCCCTGGCCCGCCCGCCACTTCACGTCGAGCCCCACCCTGCGAAGGACGAAGGTGGCGAAGATCCCGCACCAGTGAATGGCCGTGTTGCTGTCGGTGGTGCCGCCCCGGCCGTTGACGTTGAGCCACATGCCGGGGGTCTCGAGGGCCCTGAGATTATCCGGGGTCCAGCTGGGCGGGGTCTCGCAGGCCTCGGTGAGGATCTGGCGGAGCTTGTCGGCGCCGCGCCGGCGCCCACCGACCTGGTACTCGGCCGCGTCGGAGACGGTGAGGAGGTGGCGCCTGGCTTCCTCGCAGATGTACCGGCGGAGGGGAGTGTCGACGGGCATGGGGTCTCCTGGGAGCGTCCGCGGGCCGAGGCCCTGTCCGCATCCTAGAGCGGGAGGGAGCGGCGCCGGCTGACACCTGCCGAGGGTGCCACCGGGGCCCCGCCCCCCCTTTCGGGGAATATCGGCGGATGGTCCCCGGCCCCCTCACCCGGAATGCGCGCGTCGGCGCATGAAAATGCGGCCCGCCCCGGCGACTGGCGCGGGGCCGCCACGGGGAGGCAGATTCCCCCTCCTATGCCCTACCAGTATCCCGACTCGCACGTCTTCTACCGCAAGCTCACCCGCACCTTCCCGCTGATCATCCGGGGGGAAGGATGCTGGCTCATCGATCAGCAGGGGAACCGCTTCCTGGACGGGTCGGGCGGTGCGTTCGTCGCCAACCTGGGACACGGGGTCGCCGAGATCGGCCAGGCGATGGCGGCGCAGGCGGCAAAGGTCGCGTACCTCAACGGGACTGCGTTCACCAATGAACCGGTCGAGGCGCTGGCGGACGAACTCGCGACGCTCGCGGTTGGCGATCTCGACAAGTTCTACTTTCTCGGGAGCGGTTCCGAGGCGGTCGAGGCGGCGCTCAAGCTCGCGCGCCAGTACTGGGTGGAGCTGGGAAAGCCGTCCAAGCACAAGATCATCGCCCTCTTCCCCGCCTATCACGGCAACACCCTCCTCGCGCTCTCGGCATCGGCGCGGGAGCACTACAAGACGTACTACCGGGAGTGGCTGGTCGATGTGCACCGGATCCCGGCGCCCTATCCGTACCGGTGCGAGTGCGGTGGGCAGGGCGGCAGCGAGTGCCCGGTGTGTTCCGGTCTGGGGCTCGAGGCGGCGATCGCCGAGCTCGGCGCCGACAACGTCGCGGCGTTCATCGCGGAGCCGGTAGGGGGCAGTTCGACCGGCCATTCGGTGCCGGCACCGGAGTACTTCCGGAATGTCCGCGCGATCTGCAACCGGCACAACGTCCTGTTCATCGCGGACGAGGTGCTGGTCGGCGCCGGGCGGACCGGGACCTGGACCGCGATCGAGCAGTATGGCGTGGTGCCCGACATCATGACGTTCGGAAAGGGGATCACCGGCGGGTACGCACCGCTTTCCGCGGTGGCGGCGCCGCGCCGGATCATCGACCCGATCGCGCGCGGTTCGGGCGCGCTGCTCCATGCCCAGACCTTCTCGCATCATCCGGTGCTCGCCTCGGCCGGGCTCGCCGCGGTGCGCTACATCAAGCGGCAGGGACTGGTCGAGCGGTGCGCGCGGATGGGCGCGACCTTCCACCGGAAACTCGAGGCGATCCGGGGTCTTCCCCATGTCGGCGACGTGCGGGGCCGGGGCCTCCTCGCCGGTGTCGAATTCGTGCTCGACAAGGCCACCCGCCAGCCGTTCCCGCGCAAGCTCAAGTTCGCCGAGACCTTCGCCGAGGAGGCGCTCAAGGCGGGACTGATGACCTGGGCCAACATGGGCCAGGCGGACGGCACCAACGGCGATCTGTCCTGCCTCGCCCCGCCGTTCGTGATCGAAGAGCACGAGCTCGACGACCTCCTCCAGCGCTTCGGCACGGCGCTGGATGCCACCATTCGCAAGGTACTGACCGCCGGCGCTCGGACCGCCAAGGCCTGAGCCCGGCTCGCCGGGAGACACCCATGACCGCCACCGCGCCGCAGCAGAAGATCACGTACACCTCCACCAACGTGGACCTCGAGGCATTCCATCGCGCCTTCGACCAGGCGCTCGCCGAGGTGCGCGCGAGCGCGGGCCAGAGTTACCCGCTCTACATCGGGGGGAAGGCGGTGGACGTGACCCGCCATGACCCGATCGTCGACGTGTCCCCGATCGACACCTCCCTGGTGCTCGGCACCTTCGTGGCGGCCACGAAGGAGGATGTCGATCACGCGGTGCGGTCGGCCAAGTCGGCCCAGAAGGGCTGGGCGGCGAGGCCGTGGCAGGAGCGGATCGCGATCCTCAGGAAAGCGGCGAACCTCATCCGGGAGCGGAAGTTCCTGCTCTCTGCCATCATGGCCTACGAGGTCGGGAAGAACCGGCTCGAGGCGATGGGCGACACCGAGGAGTCGGCCGACCTGATCGACTACTACTGCAAGCAGGTCGAGGACCACAACGGCTTCGTGCAGCCGATGGCGAACCTCACCCCGATCGAGCGGAACACCGAGCTGCTCCGCCCCTTCGGGGTGTTCGCCTGCATCGCGCCGTTCAACTTCCCGCTGGCGCTCTCCACCGGAATGTCGTCCGCCGCGCTCATGACCGGGAATGCGGTGGTCTACAAGCCGGCGGAGGATACCCCGTGGACCGGCCTCAAGCTGTACGAGGTCTACCGTGACGCGGGAGTGCCGGCGGGCGTCTTCAACTTCGTGAGCGGGCACGGCCGCGACATCGGCGACGCGCTCTGGCAGCACCCGCTCACCGACGGGGTCGTGTTCACCGGCTCCAAGCCGGTCGGGATGCGGATCTTCCACGGCCTGTCGGAGAAGTGGGTCAAGCCCTGCCTGATGGAGCTGGGGGGCAAGAATGCCACCATCGTCATGGACTCGGCCGATCTCGACGCCGCCGCCGAAGGGGTCATGCGGTCGGCCTTCGGGCTCCAGAACCAGAAGTGCAGCGCGACGAGCCGGGTGTACGTCCACCGGTCGGTGTACGCCCCGTTCATCGAGAAGCTGCTCGAGAAGACCCGCGGGATCCGGATGGGTGACGTGACCCAGCGGGACGTCTGGTTCGGGCCGGTGATCAACGAGCGGGCGGTGCAGCGGTGGGAGAAGGCGGTGGCGCAGGCGGGCCGCGAGGGGAAGATCCTGGTGGGCGGGAGCCGGCTCAAGGGCCCGCCGTTCGACAAGGGTCATTTCGTGGCGCCGACCATCGCGGAGCTGCCGCTCGAGAGCAGTCTGTTCCTGGACGAGCTGTTCGCCCCGTTCCTGGCGGTGGCGCCGGTGGACAGCCTGGACCAGGCGCTGGCCGAGGCCAACAAGGTGGAGTATGGGCTCACCGCCGGCTTCTTCTCGAAGAAGCAGGAGGAGATCGACCGCTTCTTCGACGAGATCGAGGCGGGGGTGACCTACGTGAACAAGCGGAGCGGCGCCACCACGGGGGCCTGGCCCGGGGCGCAGGCCTTCTGCGGCTGGAAGGGGAGCGGCGGCAGCGGCAAGGGTGGCTGCGGGCCGTGGTACGTGCAGCAGTTCATGCGGGAGCAGAGCCGGACGGTGATTACCGGGTAGGCGGCGGGGCGGACCATAGGCTTGGGGGGGGTGAACGAGCGGGGGTGTGGGAGCGAGCGTGCCGCGAAGCGATCTATCCGATCCCTTGCGGCCGCTCA
>DASZPT010000383.1:0-2010 GCA_035549935.1 Gemmatimonadales bacterium | reverse complement strand
CCTTGATGGCGACGACGTTGGGAATCTCCGCAAACGCCCGCCAGAAGCCGTAGGCCAGCGGGCGCCCTCCGACCGCGGGCTGCAGGTAGAATCCGAACACCGGGAGGATGTCCGCGATCGCCCGGCAGTGCGCGAGCACCTCCCCATCACTGGCATCGCGCCAGGCCCCGAGCGAGAGGAGCACCGCGTCATAGCCCAGGCGGGCGGCCAGGCCGGCCTCCTGCGCCGCCTGGGGGGTCCGGCCCAGGGCCCCTGCGATCCGCGCGAAGGGGCGGGGCCGGACCTTGAGCTCGGCGGACACCGTCTCCGAGGCGAGCGCGAGCACCGGCTCCAGGAGTCCGTGATCCCGTATTCCGAACTGGGTGGTATGCACCCCCACCGCGACGCCCCCCGCCCCCGCGGCGAGGTAGTAGCGGGTGAGGGCGCGTTGCCGCCGTTCGTCGAGGACGCGGCCCTCGGTCAGGGCGAGGGGGTGAGCCGGGATGACCTGGCCGGCGAGGAGATGGGCGCGGATTTGGGTCATGGTGTGTCCGGAAACCTGCCGGCCTTGCGCCGGGCCGCTGTTAGGCACCACCAGAAGGTAAGCGGGTGAGGGACGCCGGATGGGGACCCTGTCGTACACCACGGTTGAAGCTACCTTGGGGCCGGTTCCGCCCCGCTCCATCCACCGGCGCATGCCGGTCCACGCAAGCATACCGACTCACGGAGAGAAATGATGCGGTCCAGGTCACGGTGGTCCGTCCCCCGAGCCACCCTGGTGGTGGCTGGCGCCCTTTCGCTGCTGGCCGCGCGCCCCGCGGCCGATCCGGTCCTGTTCGGCTACTCCGCAGAGGCGGGCCGGCGGGAGCTCGATTGGGAACGCCGGATGCGGGAGATCCCGAGCCCCGACTCGCTCCGCGAGGCCATGCGGCGTCTCTCCGCCCGGCCGCACCACGTCGGCTCGCCCTACGACAGGGACAACGCCGAGTGGATGCTGGCCCGGTTCAAGGCATGGGGGTGGGACGCGAAGCTCGAGACCTTCGACGTGCTCTTCCCCACGCCCAGGGAGCGGGTGCTGGAGCTGGTGGCCCCCACCCGCTACGTCGCGAGGCTCAGCGAGCCGCCGGTCCCGGGCGACCCGACCTCGTCCCAGAAGGCGGAGCAGCTCCCGACCTACAACGCCTACTCGATCGATGGGGACGTGACCGCGCCCCTGGTCTACGTCAACTACGGAATCCCCGCCGACTACGACCGCCTGGACCGGCTCGGCATCTCGGTGAAGGGCGCCATCGTCATCGCGCGGTACGGGCAGTCGTGGCGGGGGATCAAGCCCAAGGTCGCGGCGGAACATGGCGCCGTCGGGTGCATCATTTACTCGGATCCGGCCGACGACGGCTACAGCGCCGGCGATGTCTTCCCGCGGGGGCCCTTCCGCCCGGCGGACGGGGTGCAGCGCGGCAGCGTGATGGACATGCCGCTCTATCCCGGTGACCCCCTCACGCCTGGCCAGGGTTCGACCCCGGGCACGCCGCGCCTGGCGAAGTCGGACGCGCGCACGCTCACCCGGATCCCGGTCCTCCCGATTTCGTACCGCGATGCCGAGCCGCTCCTCGCGGCGCTCACCGGGCCGGTGGCGCCGTCGGGGTGGGGCGGCGGACTCCCGATCACCTACCACGTGGGGCCCGGCGCGTCGAAGGTGCACCTCCGGCTCCAGTTCAACTGGGACACGAAGACGCTCTACGACGTCGTGGCGACCCTCAGGGGCAGCGTCGCGCCCGATGAGTGGATCGTTCGCGGCAATCACCACGATGCCTGGGTGAACGGCGCCGAGGATCCGATCTCGGGGCAGGTGGCGCTGCTCGAGGAGGCGCGGGCCCTGGGCGCGATGGCGAAGGCGGGGTGGCAGCCGCGGCGCACCATCGTCTATGCCGCCTGGGACGGGGAGGAGGAGGGACTGCTCGGCTCGACGGAGTGGGCGGAGGCTCACGCCGAGGAGCTGATGCGGAAGGCCGTCGTCTATATCAACACCGA
>DASZPT010000382.1:0-1697 GCA_035549935.1 Gemmatimonadales bacterium | reverse complement strand
CGGGAGGCGGGAGGCGGGAGTGGGAGGTGGGGGTGGGGGTGGGGGTGGGGGTGGGAGGCGGGGGTGGGGTGGGGCCGGAGCGGACGTAAGTGAGCCCCTCCCGGATGAGGACCCTGCCCACGCGCGAACTTGAGTCCGCGGAGGCCCCGCCCCACCCCCGCCTCCCGTGCGTCGCTCCCTTAGATTCCCGCGCAGAGCACCAATGCCGTCCCGCGCGCAATCGGCGCGCCGGCAAGCCTTGAATAGGACACACGCAGGCAGCCACACGATGAGCGCCACCCTCGAACCCGTCACCGCCACCGACGCCCCCCTGGTCATCGGCGGCCGCGCCTTCCAGAGCCGGCTCCTGGTCGGCACCGGCAAGTACCGCAGCAACCAGGACATGGTCCGCGCCCTCGAGGCCTCCGGGGCGGAGGTCGTCACGGTCGCCGTGCGGCGCGTCAACCTCGACCGGAGCCAGGAGGAGGGGATCCTCCATCACCTGGACCCCAGGCGCTTCTTCCTCCTCGCCAACACCGCCGGCTGCTACACCGCCGACGAGGCCATCCGCTACGCCCGCCTGGGGCGCGAGGCGGGATTCAACGAGTTCGTGAAGCTCGAGGTCATCGGCGACAAGGAAACCCTCCTCCCCGACACCGAGGGGCTTCTGCAGGCGACCCGCATCCTGGCCAGGGAAGGTTTCGTCGTCATGGCCTACACCAATGACGACCTCATCACCGCGCTCCGCCTCGAGGAGGCCGGCGCCGCCTGCGTGATGCCGCTCGCCTCTCCGATCGGGAGCGGGCTCGGTCTCCTCAACCCCTACAGCATCCGGACCATCAAGCGCCGGCTCACGGTGCCGGTGCTGGTCGACGCGGGTGTCGGCACGGCCTCCGATGCCTGCGTCACCATGGAGCAGGGTGTCGACGGCATCCTGATGAACACCGCCATCGCCGAGGCGGCCGATCCGGTCGCGATGGCAAGGGCGATGCGCTACGCGGTGGAGGCGGGACGGCTGGCATGGCGAGCGGGGCGGATGCCGCGGCGGGAAGTCGCGGCGCCCTCGTCGCCCACCAGCGGGATGATGGGGTGAGCCGGGAGAAGAAGTTCCGGGTTCCGAGTTCCGGGTTCCGGGTTGGCGAGGGACAGGACGCCCCTGTGGAGGGGCTGGCCGCCAGACGGGCGGCGCTCGAGCTCCTCACCGCGGTCCGCAAAGGCAAGACCTTCGAGGCCGCCCTGGCGAAGGCGATCGCGACGCTGTCGGACGCCGACCGGCGGCTGGCCCACGAGCTGGCCGCCGGTGTCTTTCGACAGCAGCGCGACCTCGACGCCCGCCTCATGCCGCTCGCCCGCCACGGCTGGTCGACCGTCTCCCACGAACTGCGCGACATCCTCCGCCTCGGCGCCTACCAGCTGGTGGCGCTCGAGCGGGTGCCTCCCCACGCCGCGGTCTCCACCAGCGTGGAGCTCGCGCGCGGGGAGGTCGGCGAGAAGGCCGCCGGGTTCGTCAACGCGCTCCTCCGCCAGCTCGGCGGACGCGCCGCCCCGCCCGCCTTCGCGCTCGATCCCGCCGCCAACCTCGCGAGCCGCCACTCCCATCCCGACTGGCTGGTGCGACGCTGGCTCGACCGGTTCGGGCCCGCCGAGACCGAGGCGCTGCTCGCGTGGAACAACACCCGCCCCGAGCTGGTGGTCCAGCCCGCCCGCTCCACGCTCGA
>DASZPT010000381.1:0-6299 GCA_035549935.1 Gemmatimonadales bacterium | reverse complement strand
ACCAGCGACAGGGCGACCTCGGCGATGACGAGAGCGTGCTGCAGCCGATGCGTGCCGCGGCCGGCCGTGAGCGATCGTCCGGAGTCGCGCAGGGGATCGCCGGAGCCGGGCCGCGCGAGTCGCAGTGCCGGCAACAGGCCGAACACGAGGGCGGTGGCCAGCCCAACGGTGCCGGTGAAGAGCACGACCGGCAGGTCGACGGCGATCGTCGCCGCGCGCGGCAGCCCGTCCGGCATCAGGGCGAGGAACGTCCGCACGCCGGCCCAGGCGAACCCGGCGCCAAGGAGCGCCCCGGCCGCGCCGAGGAGGGAGCTCTCGACGAGCAGCTGGGCGACCAGCGACCCGGTGCGCGCACCCAGGGCGCGACGGAGCGCCATCTCTCTGGTGCGTCCGACGCTGCGGGCGAGAAAGAGATGGGTGACGTTCGTGCACGCGACGATGAGGAGGAGGATCACCGCGCCGAGCAGGGCCCGGAGCGGCTGCTCGACGCTGCCGCTCGTTGCCTCGCGCAGCGTCCGCACCGGCAGGTCCAGCACCCGGCCGCCTTCGACATACCGGTCGGGAAAGAGCCTCGCCCGCTCCCGCGCGACCCGGTCGGCATCCCGGGAGGCCTGGGCCAGAGTGGCGGTCGGGGCCAGGCGACCTGCCACGCGGAATTGCCAGTAGTCCCGCTTCGTCATGTACTCGGCCGCGGGATCGAGCGGGCGCCACAGGTCGACCGTCGCGTCGACGAGCGCCTCGGGTACGGCAAAGTCGCGGTCGAGCACGCCGACCACCGTGAGCGATCGGTCGTCCAGGCGGATGCTCCGGCCGATGACCGACCGGTCCGCGCCGAAGAGCCGCACCCAGGTCCCGTAGGAGAGGACGACGGTCGTGCCCGCCTGGGAATCCCCCGGCTGGAGCAGCCGCCCGATCGCGGCACGGGCGCCGAACAGCGGGAAGAAGCCATCGGTCACCACCGCCTGGCGGATACGCAGCGGATCGCCCTGCCCGGTCAGGGTGGCGAAATCGGTGGATGCCGCGGCCCAGGCGTCGATCGACCGCATGGCCGCGAGGTCCCGCAGGGCCGGAATCGAATGCGGTCCGTGCTCGACCACGACCAGCCGCTCGGCTGCCGGGTAGGGCAGCGGCCGGAGGAGGACGTGGTCCACGACCGCGAAGATGGCGCTGACACTCCCCACGCCCGCGCCCAGGAGGAGAATGACGCCGAGCGCGAACCCCGGCGTTCGTGCCAGGCTGCGGGCGCCGAGCCGGATCATCCGCACGATCGACTCCGGGTCGATCGACGGCGGCGCCGGCGAGGGGAGACCGTGGGGGAAGAGGGTGTCCCGCCACTCGAGGACAAGGAGCAGCGGGAAGCGGACCAGCGCCCGCCCGATCACGGGCCCCGGGGCAGGAGCGGCGGCGATCTGGTCGGCGAAGGTCCGGAGGATCTCCTCGCCGTCGCGGTCCCGGATGCGGCGCGGGAGCAGGCGGAGCAGGGCGCGAAAGAGCGGGAGGATCATCGGCGCGGCCCGGCAAGCGAGGGACGCAGACCCCGAAGGAGGCTCTCCAGGCGCTGGGCCTCGTGGCGGAGGATGGTCCGTCCAGTGGCGGTAATCCGGTAGGTCCGGCGCCGGTCTTCCGCGCGGCCCTCGACCTCGTCGATCCATCCCGCCGCGCTCATGCGGCGCAGGACGCGGTAGAGATTGGCGGGATCGAGCAGGACGTCGCGCCGGGACCGCTCCTCGACGGCCTTGATGATGCCGTAGCCGTGGCAGGGCCCGTCGGCGAGGACGGCGAGGATGAGGAAATCCCGGGGAGCAAGGGCGGTCATGGGCAGCTATTGGTCAATTGACCTATAAGGTAGGTTGACCGACAGCTGCCCGCAACCGCCCGGTGGAGGTGCGCTACTTCTTCGTGAGCTTCGCCCCCATGATCCCGGAGAGGTGCCCGAAGAGGGCACCGACGACCATCGACGCGCCGACCGCGACCAGCGCGTTGGCCGGCGTCGCGGCGGTCAGGGCGTCCTTGGTGAGGTTCGTCGCCGCATTCCCGAGGAGGAACGCAAAGACGGCGGCGTAGCCGTAGACGCTCGCCGGGATGGTGGCGAGGGCGGTGACATGCGCGCCCAGCACCAGCACCGCGACGGTGAGGCCGACGACCACCGCGGCCGACGCGGCGCCCGGCGGCGCCACGGTGACGAGGAGGAGCGCCGCGACCCAGCCGACCACCGCGCCGAAGAGGTTGCAGGTGATCGTCTTCCGGAGTGCCTCGGCGTTGCCGCCGCAGTGGAAGTAGCAGCCCCACGCGATGAACGCGGCCCAGATGAGATAGTGGGTCATGAACTGCAGGAACAGGAACGTGGCGATCCCTCCGAGCACACCGATGCTGACCGCAAGAGCGACGAGCTGTGGCATGGTCCGGCCCTCCTGGCAAAGGGTGAACGACCGAGCTGTCGTGCCGGTGGTGCGACTGCGTTATGCGGTGGAAAGGGCGGTGCGTGGGGCGGGGACCGAAATACGGCGCGGGCCGCGCAGCGTCAAGCTGGCGGCCCGCGACCTGTCACGTGCATCTGACGGGCGACTGTCAGCCCGGCGTGACAGCGCTCACATGTTGTCGACCACCGCCTTGCCGAAGGCGCTGCAGGACAGCAGGGTCGCGCCCTGCATCAGCCGCTCGAAGTCGTAGGTCACCCGCTTCTGGCCGATGGTCGCCTCGAGTCCCTTGACGATGAGGTCGGCCGCCTCCCCCCAGCCGAGGTAGCGGAACATCATCTCGCCCGAGAGGATCACCGACCCGGGATTCACCTTGTCCTGGTTGGCGTACTTGGGCGCGGTGCCATGGGTCGCCTCGAAGATGGCGTGCCCGGTGACGTAGTTGATGTTGGCGCCCGGCGCGATCCCGATGCCGCCTACCTGCGCCGCCAGCGCGTCCGAGATGTAGTCCCCGTTCAGGTTCATCGTGGCGATCACGTCGTACTCCGCCGGCCGGGTGAGGATCTGCTGCAGGAAGGCGTCGGCGATGACATCCTTGATCACGATCCCGCCCGGGAGCCGGCACCAGGGGCCGCCGTCGATCTCGGTGGCGCCGAACTCCTGCTTCGCGAGCTCGTAGCCCCAGTCGCGGAACCCGCCCTCGGTGAACTTCATGATGTTGCCCTTGTGCACCAGCGTGACGCTCTTCTTCTTCTCCCGCACCGCGTACTCGATCGCCGAGCGGATCAGCCGCTTGCTCCCCTCCTCCGAGATCGGCTTGATCCCGATCGCGCTCGAGTCGGGGAACCGGATCGTGGTGGCGCCGAGCTCCTGCTGCAGGAAGCCGATCAGCTTCTTCGCCTGGTCGGTGCGGGCCTTGTACTCGATGCCGGCGTAGATATCCTCGGTGTTCTCCCGGAAGATGATCATGTCGACCAGCTCCGGCTGCTTGACCGGGCTCGGCACCCCGGTGAACCAGCGCACCGGGCGGACGCAGGCGTAGAGGTCGAGCTTCTGGCGGAGCGCCACGTTGAGGGAGCGGAACCCGCCGCCCACCGGCGTGGTGAGCGGCCCCTTGATGCCGACCAGGTGGTGGCTGATGGCGCGGAGGGTATCGTCCGGCAGCCAGCTGTCGAGCTTGTCGCGCGCCTTCTCCCCGGCGAAGACCTCGAACCAGACCACGGCGCGCTTCCCGCCGTACGCCTTGCGGACCGCGCCGTCGAAGACATGTTGGGATGCGCGCCAGATGTCGGGCCCGGTGCCGTCACCCTCGATGAAGGGGATGATCGGCCGGTCCGGCACCGAGAGCTTGCCTCCCGCCATGGTGATGGTGTCGCCGGTGGCGGGGGGCACGAGATTATCGTAGCTGGGGGCAGGCATAGGTCACCCGGAAAGAGAGACGTGAAGGGTGGCTGTAAGGTGAAACCGGGTCAGGAAAAAGGGAATGGAGTCCATGTCCGATCCTGCCGCTCCCCTTCGCACCTCGATTGCCCGCCAGGGGCATGCGATGGAGACGGCGCGCGCCCTGCTCGACGTCTTCGACGCCCACCAGGCGCAGTTCCGGCTGGTGACGCGCCGGGCGGAGGGACGGTTTCTCACGCGCGACTGGCGGGGCGGGCAGCAGGACGCGGCCGAGCGCCTGACTCTTTACCGCCAGTTCATCGGCTGGAGCGTGCAGGACCTGCGGCGCCGCCTCGGCGCCCAGGCCGATGACCTCGATCTCTGGCGGGGGCTCAAGGAAGCCTACCTGCGCGACGCCCGGACCCGGCTCGATGCCGAGCTGGCGCTCACCTTCTTCAACTCCGTGGTGCGGCAGGTGGTCCGCGCGGTGGGCCCCGAGGCAGGGGTCTACTTCGACGACCGCGACTTCCAGGTCCTGCCACCGCTCGACGCCTCCCTCGGCATCCGGCGCTACATCTGGGACCGGAGTCTCGAGGCGCTCTTCCGCGAGGTCCTGGGCGATCTCCCCTTCGCGGCGCGCTATCCGGGCCGGGACCGCGATGCGCTCAAGCTCGCCGCGGCCCTGGCGGAGGAGCTCGCGCGCCGCTCCCCCGCCGCCGCGATGCGCGCGCTCGAGGTGCTGCCGGTCCTCTTCTACCGGAACAAGGGCGCCTACCTCATCGGGCGGGTCACCAGCACCGAGACCGTTTTCCCGCTGGTGCTCCCGATCCTCCACGACGAGCGGGGTATCCGGGTGGACGCACTCCTCCCCACGGCCCAGGACGCGAGCGTGGTCTTCTCCTTCACCCGCTCCTACTTCCATGTCGAGACCGAGTGTCCCCGCGCGATGGTGGATTTCCTCCGGTCGATCATGCCCCGCAAGCCGATCGACGAACTTTACACCGCGCTGGGCTACCACAAGCACGGCAAGACCGAGCTGGTGCGGGCACTGCTCCGCCGGCTCGAGGGGGAGGGGGCCCGCTTCGAGGTGCAGGAGGGGGACAAGGGGCTGGTGATGGCGGTGTTCGCGCTGCCGGCCCTCAACGTCGTGTTCAAGATCATCAAGGACCGCTTCGGGCCGCCCAAGCAGACCACACGCCAGCAGGTGATGGAGAAGTACCACCTCGTCTTCGTGCGGGACCGGGTGGGGCGGTTGGCGGATGCCCAGGAGTTCGAGGGGCTCGAGTTCGAGGCCCGGCGTTTTGCCCCCGAGGTACTGCAGGAACTCCTCGCCGAGTGCGCCGGCACCGTGCGCCTCGAGGGGGAGAAAGTCGTCCTCCGGCATCTGTATACCGAGCGCCGGGTCACGCCGCTCAACCTCTACCTCAAGCAGGTGGACGAGGCCCGCGCGATCGACGCGGTGCTCGACTACGGCCAGGCGATCAAGGATCTCGCGGCGGCCAACATCTTCACCGGTGACATGCTGCTCAAGAACTTCGGGGTGACCCGGAACGGGCGGGTGATCTTCTACGACTACGACGAGTTGTGTCTCCTCACCGAGTGTCACTTCCGGGCGATTCCCCAGGCCCGGAACGACGAGGACGAGTACAGCGCAGAACCCTGGTTCTCGGTGGGGGAACGGGACGTCTTCCCCGAGGAGTTCCGCGCCTTCCTCACGCTGCCAGGCCGGCTCGGCGAGGTCTTCTCCGCCGCGCACGGGGACCTGCTGACGGTGGAGTACTGGCTCCGGATGCAGCGGCTGGCGGAGCAGGGCGAGATCGTGGACATCTTCCCGTACCGGCCGGCGCGTCGGTTGGGGTGATGGCTCCTGGGTTTCATGGCTGGGAAGGCTGGGTATTCAACGCAGAGGCGCAGAGGACGCAGAGGGCCGCAGAGGGCCCCGAGTGAGGCCGACCCTCGCAAGCGACCAACAAGAATCAACAACAAGAATCAACAACAAGAATCAACAACAACCGCCCGCGAGCCGCCCTGGCTTGGCGACCGCACGGACCCCTCTGCGGCCCTCTGCGCCCTCTGCGCCTCTGCGTTGAACTGCCCAGGCCAGCCCCGCCTCGGCCCCCGCGACGCAACAACTCGATGTCCTGCTAGATTAGTCCCCGCCTATGACCCTCCTCTCCCTCTCCGGCGTCGCCATCCAGTACGGCGGCGAGCCCCTCCTCACGGACATCACCCTCACCGTGACCCGGGGCGAGCGCTGGGGGATCATCGGCCGCAACGGCAGCGGCAAGACTTCCCTCTTCCGCATCATCACCGGTGACCTCGACCCCGCCCGGGGCTCCGTGAGCCGCGCCTCCGGCCTTAGGGTGGCCGTGCTTGACCAGCACCGGGACTTCGCCGGGGCCGGCACCGTCTGGGACGCCGCCTGCAGCGGCTTCGCCGAGCTCCTCCGCCTCGAGCACTCCCTCCAGGAACAGGGCGAGGCGATCGCCGCCCGCGGCGACC
>DASZPT010000380.1:0-17806 GCA_035549935.1 Gemmatimonadales bacterium | reverse complement strand
TCGTGCGATGCTCCGCCCTTCTCCGTTCCCGCCCCGCCCTTCCGGCCTCCCGCCTCTAGTTCGGAATCACCAGCCGGGCCCCGGCCTTGAGCATCGAGTCGGCGTCGAGGTTGTTCGCCTCGCGGAGCGCCGAGAGGCCGACCCGATAGCGGCTCGCGATGCTGCTCAGCGTCTCACCCCGGCGCACCAGGTGGGTCCGGGGTCCCGCCGGCGCGGCCTGGGCCGCCGCACGGGAGGAGGAGCCGGGATCCGACACGGTATCGACCGCGGCCGGGACCCGGATCACCTGCCCCGCGCGCAGCGTCTCGTTCCGCGAAAGGGCGTTGAGCGAGCGGAGCCGCGCCACCGTGGTGTTGTACTTCCCCGCGATGGTCCAGAGCGACTCGCCGCTGCGCACCTTGTACCGAATCGTGGTTCCCCCGTGCCCGGGCCCGGGGCGGGCCGCCACCGGGGCAGCCTCGGGCTGCGGCGGCACGAAGCTGGTCGGAATCAGAATATGCGTCCCGGGCTTGAGCCGCCTGGCCCGGAGGCCCGGGTTGGCATCGGTGATGAGCGTGGGAGTCACGCGGTAGAGCCGCGCGATCGTGCTGAGCGACTGGCCGCGGGTGACCGTGTGTTCCACGTAGCTCACCCGGCCCTTGTCGGGGAGCGAGGCATAGCGCTCGGCGACGCGGTCGCCACTGCCGAGCGGCAGGCGAACCACCGACTCCCGGCGCGGCGGTGTGACCAGCCGGATGTACTGGGGATTGAGCTCGCGGAGCGCCGTCACGGTGGTGTCGGCCAGCCGCGCGATGACGTCGAGACCGGTCGCGTCGGGGACGACCAGCGAGTCGTAGGCGAGCGGGTCGATCCCGGCCGGCCGCTCGAACCCGTACTTCTCGGGCTGCTTCGCGATGAGGGCCGCGGCGATCAGCTTGGGGACGTAATCCTTGGTCTCGCGCCGCAGGAAGCGGGTGTCGTAGAGACGGAAGAAGGTCGCGTCCGCGTTTTCCTCTTCATCGTCGTCATCGCCCGGGAGCCGCCGGAGCCCGCGTCCCACCTTGCCCGCGCCGGCATTGTAGGCCGCCGCGGCGAGATACATCGACCCGAACTGGTCACGCAGATCCGCCAGGTGACGGGCCGCCGCATCCGTCGCGCGGACCGGATCGCGGCGCTCGTCCACCCAGCTGTCGATCTTGAGACCGTAGAGCTTCGCCGTCCCCTTCATGAACTGCCACATCCCGGTCGCCCGTGCCCGGCTGGTCGCCGTGTTCGAGAACCCGCTCTCGATGAGGGCCAGATAGACCATATCCTCCGGGACCTGGTACTCCTTGAGCTTCGCGCGAATCATCGGCTCGTAGCGCGGCATCCGCTGGAGCCAGACACTCATGCGGTCGCGGGCCGGTCCCTGGAAGAAATCGAGATAGTACTTCACCCGGGAGTGCGAGCCATAGGTCTCGACGTCGATATCGTACGTGACCTCGGTGTTGACCGAGTTGGCACCCCCGGTCGCCGGCTGCGGCAGATCCTCCAGCCCGGAGTCGCGCGCCTGGGGGTGCGAACGATCGAGCTGCTCCAGCACGGCCACGTCGGCGGAATCGGCCGTCGTGTCCTGGATCAGTGCCGCGGCGGGAGCGGGCAAGGCGGAAATTGTGTCCTGCGGAGAGGGCGCCTGGGCCACAGGTGCCGGCGTCGGAGCCTCAGTCTGGCTGGCCTGAGCGGCCCCGGGGGTCGGCTCGGGACTGGGCGCCGAAGCGGGCTTCGGACCATGGGCACAGGCCATCATCAGCACGGGCAACGCCCATATGCCGATACGCTTCATGGACTTGGCCACCTTTCCGGCTGCAAAGGTCTGCTTGGCCGGCGCCAGGCGCCGGTCACGGTGGGCCCGGGAGCCTGTCGCCGGCCCGGACCACTGATCTTTCAGACCCGCAAGATCCCTGCTCAGGGCGAAAAAATGAACCCCCAATTCGGCCTGTGTTCGGGAATCGGTCGAGCCAGCCGGGATCGGCCGAAGCCGCGAATTACAGGCTCTCGGGCTTTTCCCAAGGATGGAGACGCAATTGGAGGGGCCCGCGCGAACGCTCAGCGCATGAAGAAGCGGTTTCCGAGGACGCGGTTGGTGGCGTTCAGCACCGCGAGCGCGGCCCCGCGCGTGGGGTCGGCGTCCTCGGTGAGGTAGCAGCCGACCAGGCGCTGGGTCTCGTTGCCGGTGAGGAGGGAGAGGGAGACGATCACGACATTGGCGTCGAAGGCCCGGACCGCCTTCACACCCAGAAGCTCGAAGCGGAGCTCACTCTTGGTCGCCTTGGTCAGGGCGATGACGCATGCCTCCGCCGCGCACCGCAGTTCCCCGGATTGTGAGGCAAGGCCCTCCGACTCTCCCAGCCACTCCTCGGCGTCCTGCCACGCGAGGGTGACCTTCGCATGGCACCGTCCACTGGCCAGGCGGTCGAGAACGAAGTCGGCGAACTTGAGCCGGTCAGGAAGCCGGGACGTGGTAGCCATGGGTCTTCAGGTCAGGCGGATGCACGGAACCAGGGTCCAACGTACCTTCCCGAATGCGAATCTCATGCCTCGCGCTGGCGGCCACCGGCCTACTCTCCAGTGCCTCACTCGCCGCCCAGGACCCCGCCGTGCTCGAGGGGCTGCTCCGCGCCAGGATCGCCCAGGACACCGCGATGGTCGGGGTGGTCTACCGGGACCCCGCCCGCGGGGAAGTCGTCGAGATCGGCCCCCTGGTCCGGTTCCACGCCGCCAGCACCATGAAGGTCCCCGTCCTGATCGAGCTGGCCCGCCAGGTCGACCGGGGAGAGCTCCGCTGGGACGACCGCCTGACGGTGCGAAATGAATTCAGGTCGATCGTGGACGGGTCGCCCTACCACCTCGATGCCGGGGATGATTCCGACTCCACCCTGTACCGGCTGGCGGGGGAAGGGGTTTCCCTGGGCCGTCTGGCGAGGCTCATGATCACGCGGAGCAGCAACCTCGCCACCAACCTCATCATTGACCGGGTAGGAGCCACCCGCGTCAACGCCACCGCCCACGCCCTCGGGGCCGACTCCATCGCCGTGCTCCGCGGGGTGGAGGACGGCAAGGCCTTCGAGCGGGGGCTCAACAATACGACCACCGCGCGGGACCTGGCGGTCCTCCTCGAGGCCATCGCCGCCGGGCGGGCCGCCTCACCGGAGGCGACCGACACGATCCGAAGCATGCTCCTGGCCCAGGAGTTCAACGATGGGATCCCGGCCGGTCTGCCGCCCGGCACGGCCGTGGCACACAAGACCGGCGAGATCACCGCGATCGCGCACGATGCCGCGATCATCTATCCCCAGGCCCGGGGTCCCTTCATCCTCGTGATCCTCACACGCGGCTACCCGGAGCGGAAGGATGCGGCCCGCCTCATGGCCGATCTCTCCGCGCTGGTGTATCGCTGGGCCCTCGGAACGCCAGACCCCCGCGAGTAGCCCGCGGGGGTCATGTCGCCATCGCTCGACCGGGGCCGGTTCAGTCCTGGTTGACGTGCTCCGCGACGACCGCCGTGAGCCGGGCGTCGGAAAGCCGGTCGGCCTGGGCATAGAGGTCGGAGCGGGACGAGGACTGGAGGGTAGTCGGCGCCCACACGGTCCGGCTCGACTCCCCCCGCGACCGGCAGTTGAGCACCAGGCGCCAGGCGTGCGCATGCGCCACCCGTTCGACCACGGGTGATACCGTCCACTGGACGTCCCCGATCTGGACTTCCTTCCACGCCATGGGTGCCCGAATTCGCGCTGGAGACGCGAATGTGGAGGGCGGGACCGGGATGTGTCAAGGGACCGGCCAGCCGGGCCCGGTCCCTGTACCCGGCTCACACCACGCCGGTAATCCAGCCCACACTGCCGGGGCGGCTCAGCTCCGCACGAGCCGCTGGAAGCGGGCCCGGAGGTCCCGGGTGATGGGGCCGGCCTTCCCCTCGCCAATCGTGCGTCCGTCCACCGTCCGGATCGGGGCCACTTCGGCCGCGGTCCCGGTCAGGAACGCTTCCTCGGCGGTGTAGAGGTCGTAGCGGTTGAGCATCGTCTCGACCACCTTGAGCCCCGCCTCCGCCGCCAGTTCGATGATCACGTCGCGGGTCACGCCCCGGAGGAGGCCGGCATAGACGGCCGGGGTGTAGAGGGCGCCCTTCTTCCAGACGAACAGGTTCATGCCGGTGGCCTCGGCGATGAACCCGCCGCTGTCGAGCATGATGGCGTCGTCGGCGCCGGCGTTGGTCGCCTCCACCTTGGCCAGGATGTGGTTGAGGTAGTTGAGCGACTTCACACGGGGGGAGAGCGCCTCACGCTGGTTGATCGGCGTGCCGGCGGTGATGAGGTTGAGCCCCTGCTCGTAGCGCTCCGGCGGCCAGATCGCGATGACGTCGAAGATGATGATGACCGTGGCCCTGGGGCAGCGCCGCGGGTCGAGCCCGAGATCGCCGACGCCGCGCGTGATGATGTGACGGAGATAGCCGTCCTGGAGGCCGGAGCGCCGCACCCCTTCCTCGGTGACCGCGATCATCTCCGCCTTCGACATGGTCGGCTTCAGGGTGATCGCCTGGGCCGAGTCATAGAGACGGTCCACATGCTCGGCCAGCCGGAAGGTCTTCCCACCGTAGACCCGCATCCCCTCGAAGACGCCGTCGCCGTACAGCAGGCCGTGGTCGAAAACCGAGACCTTGGCGGTCTCGCGGTCGAGCCACTCACCGTCGAGATAAACGAGGGTGGAGGTCCGGGGCGCGGCAGGCGACGAGGCGCGGGGCGATGTGGCGGTCATGACGTAGTTCCGGTCTGAAGAAGCGGTCGTGGCACTCAGACGGGAATGTCGCCGGGGGGACCGTGGGGCGGTAGGGGCGGCGCTGGCGAGGCCCACTCTGCAACGGAACCCAGGGCGTGTGCGGCGCGTTGCTCCAGTGGGCCGTGAGAATCCGAGCCGGCCCCGCGCGTGACTTGGAGGAGGGGCCGCTGGAACGATTTGCCGCGGCCGGAACCGGCCGCAATATTGTGGCAGAGAGTGCGGCGGAGCGGAGAATGAGGGCGGTGGGACTCGAACCCACTACCTAGAGATTAAAAGTCTCTTGCTCTACCCGTTGAGCTACGCCCCCGCGCGGTCAAACGTGGTGAGCCGGAAGGTGAAACTCAAGGCCACCCAGGTCTCAGGAGTCGCCATGCGCACGCTCAGAATGCTGTCCCTGCTCGTCGGCATCTCGCTCGCCACCCCTGTGGTGCCGGCCCCCGCCCAGACCTCGGCGGACGATGACCGCTGGCAGATCGCGGTCGAAAGCGGTGACTACATCTGGGACATCCGCCTCGTCCGCCTCACGGGCGATTCCCTGGTGTACCGGCAGCTCGATTCGGTGGGGACGGTGTCGGTGCAGCAGATCAAGGAGATGCGCCTGATCCGGAAGACCACGATGCGCATCGGGGAGGACGCGGGCGCCGGCGGGGCGATGGCCGCGCTCACCGGCGCGGACGACGAGGTCTACGACTTCCAGACGCTGGACTACCCGGCCAGGCTCCGGGCCATTCAGCAGATCCTGCTGGTGCACCCGCCCAAGAGCTGACGCCCGGCTCCCCGGCGGGAGGACCATGGCGCGGCCATCCCTCGCGGATGGCCGCGCGTCGTATATAATCCCATCCGCCGACTCTCCCAGGGAGCAACCGGATGACGTCCCCCCCGCCGAAGAAGCGCAAGACCGCCGCCCGCGTCTCCCGGCCCGCGCCGGCGACGCGGGAGGACGCCGTACCGGCGGTCGCCCCCCTCCCGATCACGCTCATCGTCGGGACCGACACGGGCGTCGGCAAGACCTGGGTCAGCGCCTCGCTGGCGCGGGCGCTCAAGCAGGCGGGGCAGCAGGTCATCGCGGTGAAGCCGATCGAGACCGGGATCACCGACCCGCCCTCGCCGCAGGAGGATGGTGCGTTGCTCGCCGAGGCGACCGGCCAGGCGGGACCTCGCCGCGCACTCGTCCGTCTGCCCGGCTCGCTCGGACCGGCGATCGCGGCCGACCAGGCGGGGGTGGAGGTCGACTACGAGGACCTGGTGGCGCGACTCCGGAGTCTCGCCACACCGGACACCTTCCTGATCGTCGAAGGCACGGGAGGTCTCCTCTCGCCACTCACCTGGCAGGACAACCACCTCGACCTGGCCCACAGTCTCGATGCGCGGGTGCTGCTGGTCGCTGCGGACCGTTTCGGCACCATCAGCCACACGCTCCTCGCGCTCCGGGTCCTGCGGGCGGAAAAGGTGCCGGTCCTCGGCATCGTGCTCAACCAGGTCGGGGAACCGGACGAGAGCACCCGGACCAACGCGATGGCGATCCAGCGCCTCGCGGAACACACGCCGGTGGTGGTGGTGCCGAGCCTCGACGACCCGGTGAAGGCCGCCGAGGCGCTCAAGGAAGTCGCGGGGTGGATCCTGCCCTGAGCTACGGGCTGGGCAGCTGATCCAGGATGGCCTGAATCTCGGCGCGACGCGCGGGCGTGGCGGCCTGGTCCAGCGCGGTCGCGAGCCGGCCCCGCGCCACTGGCGGCGGCACCACGTACTGGAACGCCTGCAGGGCCCGCTTCCGCACGACCGCGCGCGGCGAGGCGAGATGCGCCGCGAGGAGATCCAGGGCCCGGGCACTCCCCCGCGCCCCGAACACCCCCAGCACGAAGACCGCGTTCCCCGTCCGGCCCACCGCCCCGTTCACGTCGTCGATCAGCGTGGTGTCGTTGGTGCGGACGATCCCGCCCAGCGCCGCATCGGCAATGACGTCCTGATACGATGGTGTCGCGAGCGCGCCGCGGAGGAGCTCGGTCGCGTGCGACGGATCGAGGCGGGCCGCCGCGCCGACCGCCGCGGCCTGTACGGCGTAGCTGGTGTCGTGCTGCCAGAGTTCCCGCGCGCGCGCCAGGGCCTCCGGGGCGCCCGACTCGCCCAGCGCGCCGATCGCGGCGGCGCGGACCTGCGCCGAGGTGTCCCGGGTCGCGGTGAGCAGCGCAGTGGTGGCCTCGGGGGCGCTCACGCCCGCGAGCGCCTCCGCCGCCTGCACCCGGGTGAGGAAGTAGTCGCTGCCGGCCGCCGCATGGGCCAGCGCGGCGACGGCGGCGGGGTCATCCTTGGCCGCCCGGAGCTGCTCGATGACCCAGGCGCGGTTCCAGAGATCGGGGTCCCCGGCGAGCTGGGTGGAAAGCCACGCCACCGGCTGGGGAAAGTTGAGCCGCTTGAGGATGGCGTTGCCGTCGTCGAAGATCACCATCGTCGGCGTCGAGGTGACCCCGGGCACCGCGATCTCCTGCTCCCGGCTCGTGAGCCAGACCGTGCTCCGCACGTCCCCCGCCGCCGTCCCCACCCGCACCGTCACCGGCATCCGGAACACCGCCGGCGTCTCGTAGCGGAGACCCGTGCTGTCGGCCCTGGCCGAGTCCTGCTGGACCTGCTTCACCGTGAGGCGGACGGTCCCGGCGGCCGAGTCCCAGGCCGCGCTCACCGCGAACTCGGGATAGCCCGCGTTGTACATCCACTGTTCCCAGAACCAGTCGAGGTTCTCGCCCGTCGCGGCGAGGAAGGCCTGCCGCAGGTCGTCGGTGACCGCGTTGCCGAGGGCGTGATCCTTGAGGTAGCGGCGCACGCCCGCCCAGAAGCGCTCCTCGCCCAGGTACTGCTTGAGCATGCGGAGAACCAGCGCGCCCTTGGGATACACGTTGTTGGAGTTGAGCGCCGCGAGGGGCATCCGCCGGCGCTGGTCGATGCCGAGGAACTGGTTGTATTCGTCGAGGTAGTAGTCGTCCTCGGCGTGGCGACCTAGCTTCTGCGCCCAGTACTGGCCCGGCATGAATTCGGCGAACCCCTCGTTGAGCCACATGTTGGCCCAGTTGCCGAGGGTGGTGTAGTCCCCGAACCACTGGTGCGCCAGCTCGTGCGGGATCAGGATGTAGTGGTACCAGGGCCGGTCGGCGTAGGCGCGGCTGTCGGGGAGCCAGTCGACCAGGGTCGTGGCGCTCACGTTCTCCATCCCGCCGAAGAAGTCGGCCACCGTGGTCTGGGCGTACTTCCGCCAGGGATACGGCACACCGGTCAGGCGGGAGAAGACCTCGATCATGTCCGGGGTCTCGGCGAAGAGCCGGCGCCCGGCGACGCTGTCGCCCGGGTAGACGTAGTAGTCGACCGGCGTGGTCCGCCAGCGATCGGCGATCTTCACGAGCGGGGCGACGACGAGCGAGGCAAGATAGGTCGCCGACGGCTGGTCCTGGAACCAGTGCATCGTGCGGGTGCCGTCCCGGTTGGTCCGGTCCGCGACGAGTTTCCCGTTCGAGACCGCGGTGAATCCCTTCGGCACCGTGGCAATCAGCTCCCAGGTCGCCTTGTCGTTGGGGAAATCGTAGGTCGGGAACCAGTAGTGGTTGTCGTGATCCTCACCCTGGCTCCAGATCTGGCGCGGGCGCCGGGGCGGAAGGGAATCGGCCTCGATGAAGGTGAGGCCTTTCCCGTTGCGGACAGCGCCATGGTAGTCGACCACGAACGTCACCGTGTCGCCGAACTTCGCGGGGCGCCTGAGGTAGACCACGAGGGTGTCGCGCATCCGGGTGAAGCGGAGGTCCGCCCCCTTCGTGGCCGGGGCCCTGGGGCGCTCGGTGACGGCGCTGACCGTGAGCAGGTCCCCGGCGTCGAGCACGACCGAATCGAAGGCGGGCCGGAGCGCGCGGAGGGTGGTGGTGACCCGGCCGGTGAGGCTCAGGGAGTCCCAGTTGAAGCCGCCGACCTCGATCCGCTGGTGCAGCAGGTCGTAGTCGTGTGAGCGGGAGTAGCGGTCGGTGGCGATCCGCTCGGCATTGGACTGGGCGGCGAGGGGTGCGGCCAGGAGCAGGAGACTGAGTGATCGCAGGCGGATCATGGTGGGTATTCCCGAGGTCGGTCGTCAGGCTGAGCTGGGCAATTCAACGCAGAGGCGCAGAGGTCTCAGAGGGGCGCAGAGAGGACCTCCCTGAGCCTGCCCCCTCCACACTCCCGTTCGAATGTAGCCGTGAGTAGGACGAGAAACCGAATAGAACGACCGGAAACAGTCTTGCTCGTTCTGTTCGCTCAACCCTCTGCGACCCTCCGCGTCCTCTGCGCCTCTGCGTTGAACCGCTAGAGCCCCAGATCCAGCCCGATCTGAGCCACGGGCGCGAAGCTGAAGCGGTGATGCTTCGTCGGGCCCAGGGCGTTGATCGCGGCCCGATGCTGCTCGGTGGCGTAGCCCGCGTTCTGCTCCCACCCATAGCCGGGATGCCGCCGGGCCAGGTTGCCCATCAGCCGGTCGCGGATCTCCTTGGCGAGCACCCCCGCCGCGGCGATCGAGTAGCAGCGGGCGTCGCCATCGACCAGCGCCTCATGCTCGCATCCCACCTCGGGGAACGGCAGGCCGTCGATCAGCACCACGGCCTCCATCGTGCCGAGGGCCGCGCGTACCCGTGCGAGCGCGCGCCGCATGGCGATGGCGGTCGCCACCCGGATGTTGAACCGGTCGATCTCGCGGATGGAAGCGGCGCCCACGCCGATGGCGAGCGCCGTGGCGCGGAGGCGGGGAATGAGGGCCTCGCGCTGGCGATGGCTCAGGACCTTGCTGTCGCGGACCCCGCGGACCCGCCTGAGCCGCGGGGGAAAGACGACGGCCGCGGCCACCACCGGACCGGCGAGTGGACCACGGCCGACTTCATCGACCCCGATCAGGACGCGGGACGCGGCCCACGCTTCCTGTTCACGCTTGAGCGACGGTACCGGCATGGCACCGGCCAGGGCCTGCCCCGGCTTACACCGCTTCGCGCTTTTCCCGGATGCGGGCGGCCTTGCCGCTCACCTTGCGGAGATAGTAGAGCTTGGCGCGCCGGACCTTGCCCTTGCGGATGACCTCGATCGCCGAAAGGCTCGGGCTGTGGAGCGGGAACACCCGCTCGACGCCGACACCCGCGGAGATCTTGCGGACCCGGAAGGTCTCGTTGATCCCGCCGCCCCGGCGGCCCATGCAGAGACCCTCGAAGGCCTGCAACCGCTCCTTGTCGCCCTCGCGCACCCGGACCATGACCCGAATGGTATCGCCCGGGAAGAACTCGGGGATATCCGTCCTCAGCCCCTCGCGGGCCACCGCCGCCATCCGCTCCATTGCTTCCTCCTCGAAAGGGGCCCTCGCCCCGGATTTCGTGCTGCCTGTCGTCCGGCGCACCGGTGTGCGCCACCTGCCTACCCGTGCCGCGCCTGCCAGGCGGCCCACAGATCCGGCCGCCGCTCGCGGGTGAGGCGCTCGGCCTCGTCCTGGCGCCACGCCTCGATCGCCGCATGGTTCCCGGAGAGCAGGACCTCCGGCACCGACCGCCCCTCGTATACCGGGGGGCGGGTATAACTGGGAGGGCTCAACAGCCCCTCGTAGTGCGAATCGGTAGCGGCGGACTCGTGGTCGCCCAGCACCCCGGGCAGCAACCGCACCACCGCGTCGACCACCACGAGCGCCGCCGGCTCTCCGCCCGAAAGCACGAAGTCCCCGAGCGACACCTCCTCGGAGGCGAGACCTTCCGCCACCCGCTGGTCCACGTCCTTGTAGTGCCCGCACAGGAGCGTGAGCCGCGTACCCACCGCGAACCGCACCGCATCGTCGTGCCCGAACCGCCGGCCCCGCGCCGAGAGGAGGACGATCGGTCCCGTCCGGCTCTCCTCGTCCAGGGAGGCCACCGCCTCGAAGAACGGCTCCGGCTTGAGCACCATCCCCGCGCCGCCGCCGTAGGGGTAGTCATCCACCGTCCGGTGCCGGTCGTGGGTGAAGTCCCGCAGCTGCACCAGCCGGTACGCCACCTTCCCCGCGGCCGCCGCCCGTCCCGGAATGCTGGCGCCGAGATAGGGCGCGATCGCCTCGGGAAAGAGGGTGACGACGTTGATCTGCATCGCGGCCTTAGTCCAGCAATCCCTCGGGGATCCGCACCACCAACTGGCGACGGTCCCGCTCGATCTCCCGCACGAACTCCTTGCGGAAGGGGAGCAGGAACTCCCGCTTCGGCCCCTGGACTTCGAGGGTCAGTCCCGAGGGCAGGTCGAAGAGCCCGGTTACGAGGCCCAGCGCCGTCCCGTCTTCCTGCCGGACCGCGAACCCTTCCAGCTCATGGATGTAGACCTCGTCCTCGGCCGGCGGCCGGAGCGACTCCGCCGGAGCGCCCAGGAACTGGCCCCGCCAGCTCTCCAGCGTCTCGCGCTGGTCCACCCCACGGAACTTGAGCAGCCACTCGCGGTGAAACGGGCGACTACGCTCGATCTCCACCGCCTCGCCCAGGATCTCGCCGCCCAGCGCCAGCCGGACCAGCCGCTGCCCCGGCGCGAAGACCGCCTCCGGCGTATCGGTCAGGGGAAAGACCGCGAATTCCCCCTTGAGCCCGTGCGGCTTGCGGAGACGCCCGACCGCGAGGTAGCGGGCGCCACCGGCGTCACTCACGCCTTGGCGTCGACCACGCCGGCGGTCACGAGGAGCGCGCGGACCGTGTCGGTCGGCATGGCGCCCTTCGCGATCCACGCCTTGGCCTGCTCGGCGTCGATCTGGACCTTGTCCTGGGCCTTCTCGGCCCGCGGGTTGTAGGTGCCGATCGCCGCCACGAAGCGGCCATCACGGGGCGATTCCTTGTCCGCGATCACGATGCGGTAGAGCGGAATGCCCTTGCGACCAACCCGACGGAGTCTCATCCTCGCAGCCATCTGCCTGCCCTTCCTGGGTGAATGCCCTGTTCCGTGGTTACATCCCCATTTTTCCGAACGGCAGCCGCATCCCGGGCTTGCCGGCCGACTTCATGAGCTTCTGCATCTGTTTGAACTGCGCCAGCAGCTGATTCACTTCCTGCACCGTGCGTCCGGACCCCTTCGCGATCCGGAGCCGGCGTGACCCGTTGAGCAGATCGGGGTCCTCGCGCTCCTTCGGGGTCATCGACAGCACGATCGCCTCGACGTGCTTGATCCGTTTCTCGTCGATGTTCGCGCCCTGGAGCATCTGCGGATTCACGCCCGGCAGCATCCCGAGCACGTTCTTGAGCGGCCCCAGTTTCTGCATCTGCCGCATGGCACTCAGGAAGTCCTGGAGGTCCATGCCCTTCTTCGACATCGCCTTCCGGGCGAGCTTCTCCGCCTCGGCCGCGTCGACATTCGCCTGGGCCCGTTCCACCAGGGTCAGGATGTCGCCCTTCTGGAGGATCCGCCCCGCCAGCCGATCGGGCCGGAACGGTTCCAGCGCATCCAGCTTCTCGCCCAGGCCCAGGTACTTGATCGGGGCCTTGGTGACGCCGTAGACGGAGAGGGCGGCGCCCCCGCGGGCATCGCCATCCATCTTCGTCAGGATCACGCCGGTCACGCCGAGAGCCTCGTGGAAGCCGCTCGCGATCCGCACCGCGTCCTGGCCGGTCATGCCGTCGGCGACGAGCAGGATCTCGTGCGGCTTGATCGCCGCCTTGAGCGCCTTGAGCTCGTCCATCATCTCGGCGTCGATCTGAAGCCGGCCGGCGGTGTCGACCACGACCGTCCGGGCCCGCGCCTTCCCCGCCTCGGCGATGCCCCGCTTCACGATACCGACGACGTCGGTCACGCCCGGCTCGGCATGCACGCCGACCTCGACCTGCTTGCCCAGCGTCACCAGCTGGTCCACCGCGGCCGGACGATAGACGTCGGCGGCCACGAGGTACGGCGCCTTCTGCTCCAGCTTGAGGCGCTTGGCCAGCTTCCCGGCCGTCGTGGTCTTGCCCGAGCCCTGCAGCCCGACCAGCAGGATCACCGTGGGGGGCACCGACGCGAAAGCGATCGGCGCCTGTTTCTCGCCGAGCAGCGCCACCAGCTCGTCGTAGACGATCTTCACCAGCTGATCGCCTGGACGGACCGACTTGATGACCTGTGCGCCGACCGCCCTCTGCTCCACCCGCTCGAGGAATTCGCGGGTCAGGTCGAAGCTCACGTCGGCCTCGAGAAGCACCCGGCGAATTTCTCGCAGGCCTTCCTTGACGGCCTCCTCGGTCAGGACGCCGCGCCCGGTGAGTTTCTGCAGCGCGGCCGTGAGTTTGGCGGACAGCTCATCAAACATAAGCCCAGCAAAATAGAGGGTTTAGAGGGCTTCGGGCAAGTCTAGAAGGGGCTTCGATGGCGTGGGCTTGGGAGTTCACCGCCGAGGCGCCGAGGCGCCGAGGGCCTCAGAGGGCTCCGGGGCAGGCCGATAAGACAAGAAACGGCAACATTTTACATCAACGAAAAGAGTCGGATTGGGAACTGTGCGTAGAAATGGAACCGCGCGCAGGATCCTGTGCCTCTCGGTTTCCTCACCAGCATCTATCCTGTCGGCCACCCATCACACCGGAGCCGTCATGCGACCCGTCCTCACCCTCTCCCAGTCCCAGGAATCCCCGGAAGAAGACCGCTCCGTGATCGCCATGCGGGTGGCCGACGCCCTGGCCGACGCGGTGAGTCACGGCCCCTTCGCGGCACTCCGGACCGCACGGAGTCTCTCGGACCAGGAACTCCGGCTGGGGCTCGATTTCGTGAGTGTGGTGCTGGAGGTGGCGTCAGGATCCGCGCGAGCGATGGCCGCGGTGCTGGCTGAGCGGAGCGAAGAGCAGGGAGCGGCGGGCGTGCACTAATGGCGGGAGGAGTCGGCGACGACCTCGACTTTCGCCGGCTCCTTCCAGCCCAGCCACTTGCCCGGCGCCATGATGATCCGGGTGGCGGGATGACCGTCCAGCTCGAGCGGCGTGACCTCCATCCGGTACCCCAGGCGCCGGCGGGCCTCGAGGCGCTGGCCGGTGGTGCTCTGGAACCGGAAGCGCGCGGTGGCATCGTCCCAGACGATGTACCAGACCATCGCGGGTCCGGCCGGCGTCTCGTAGACCCGGAAGCGGTCACCGCCCCAGCCGAGCGCGAGGGGGGTGGCAACGTCGGCGGTGGGGCCGGCGTGCGACAGGTCGACGGTGAGCACGCGGAGGTCGAACTCGCCCATCACATCCTCGTAGAGGACATGCGGCTCGGGGCTGGTGAAGCGGAGGGTGATGGGCCGGTCGCCCCGGCCGTACCGGTAGGGATGGAGGATCTGCTCGGTCGACACCGGCATGCGGGGACCGTAGGGAATCGTGTCGCGCAGCTCCGAGCCGGCCCACCACCGGAGGAAATCCGCGCCCGCGAGATACGGGAAGATCAGGCTCTCGCGCAGGATTCTCGGCGCCTTGCCGAAGACCGGCATCCGGGACTGGAGGCCGCGCACCTGTTCCCGGTAGGTCTCCCAGAACTCCGGCATGGCGTAGAGGTTCTGGTCCGGGACCGCGACCTGGAGCTGCACCAGCACCGCCTGCCCCTCCAGTACCGACTGCGCGGCGAGCAGGCGATCGTTGTCGCCGGTCTGCCGCATGATCGAGTCGAGCGGCAGGTACTGGTGCTGCAGGGCGTGCACCAATTCGTGCGCCACGGTGGTCGACAGCATCGTGGGGTCGGCATTGGCGACGACGAACAGAGTCGTGCTGTCGGGATCGTAGAAGCCGACGATCTGCTCGACGTACAGGTCGAGCATCAGGGTGCGGAGATCGAGGGTGTCCGGCAGGAGGCCGAGCAGCCGGTAGGTGGCCTCCAGGCCGCGCGCCTTTCCGCTCGGCAGTTCCTCCTCGAGCTTGTGCAGCACGTAGGCACGCACCTGGTCACGGCTGCGGACGGCGGACCGGGGCGGGGAACGGAAGCGGAGCCCCGAGGCCCGCTCGATGGCCGGCCGGAGGCTGTCGACCAGCCGGGCGATGGATTCCTCCGGGCCGGCGGGAGGACGGCCGCGGCAGGCACCGAGCAGGAGGGTGGCGGCGACCAGGCACTGCCGGAAGAGCACGATCAGGGAACCAGGACGAAGTTCTTGTACCAGGCGATGACGGCGGCCCCCGCGAGCCAGGTCGCGGCGGCCCCCAGACTGAGGAATACCCCGAAGGGAACCAGACGTTTCTTCCCCACCAGCGAGAGCGGGACGAACACCAGCGTCCCGAGCAAGGCCCCCAGGAACACCGTGAGCAGGACGCCCTGCCAGCCGACGAAGGCGCCGACCATCGCCATCATCTTGATGTCGCCGCCGCCCATCGCGTCTTCCTTGAAGATCTTCGTGCCGGCGGCTCCGACGCCCCACAGGAGGGCGAAACCCACCGCGGCGCCGAGGAGCGCCGTCGCGATGCCGTCGAATCCGCCGGCCAGGCTGAAGAGGATGCCGATGACGAGCCCGCCGAGACTGAACTCGTCCGGGATGATGTACTCCCGCGCGTCGGTGAGCGCGATGCCGAGAAGGATGGTGAAGAAGATGGCGCCGGAGAACGCCTTGAGATCGAGCCCGTAGCGCCAGGCCATGCCGGCCCAGAGGAACGCCACGCTGAGCTCGATCAGCGGGTACTGGATGGAGATCGCCGTCTGGCAGTGGCGGCAGCGGCCTCGCAGCAGGAGCCACGAGAGGATCGGGATGTTGTCCCACGCGGCGATCTGGCGGCCGCACCCGGGGCAATGCGAGCGGGGCTTGATGACCGACTGCTCCTTGGGCCACCGCAGGATACAGACATTGAGGAAGCTCCCGATCAGCGCGCCAAGCACGCCGGCCACGACGATCACCAGGGTCTCATCGGTCACGCGTCACCTCATAGAGGAGAATGCCCGCGGCCACCGCGACATTGAGTGACTCCACGCCGTGCCGGAGCGGCACGGCCACCGACCGGGTGGCCACCGCCGCCAGCTCGGGGCGAACCCCCGCGCCTTCGTTGCCCACCAGCAGCGCAAGGGGACCCTGCCGGGCCGCGTCCTGCACCGGTGTCCCGCTCATCGCGCTGGTCCAGAGGGCGAGGCCGGCGCCCCGGGCCCACGCCACGAACGGCTCCAGCGGGCTCTGCACCGACGGCAGCCGGAACAGCGCCCCCATGCTGCCACGGAGCGCCTTGGGGTTGTAGAGATCGGCGGTCCCCGGGAGCGCCACGAGCCCGGTGGCCCCGAGCCCGAGCGCGGTGCGCGCGAGCGCGCCGACGTTCCCGGGGTCCTGGACGCCGTCGAGCACCAGCACCACCGCCCGCTCGGTGACGGGAATATCGTCGAGCACCCAGTGCCGGGGCTCGATCACGGCGACGATGCCCTGCGGGTGCTCGGTGCCGGCGAGCCGGGTGAGCTCGTCGTCGTCGACCGATTCGAGCGGCACGCCGGCGCGCTCCAGCCTCGCCTTGAGGGCGGACCCCCGGGGTGTACCTTCCAGCGACGGCGAGGTCGCGGCGCCGCGCACCGGCACGCCGGCGGCCAGCGCCTCCTCCAGCAGGCGCACCCCCTCCGCCAGCGTGAGTTCCCGCCGCTCCCGGCCCTTGCGCCGGTGCAGGTCGCGAATGGTACTGATCAGAGACACTGGAACCGCACTCTCCGCATGCAGATCGCACTGACCATCGCGGGCTCCGATTCGGGCGGGGGCGCCGGCATCCAGGCCGACCTCAAGACCTTCCACCAGTTCGGCGCCTACGGGACCTCGGTGATCGTGGCCCTCACCGCGCAGAATACCCGCGGCGTCCGCGCGGTGCACGCCGTGCCCGACGCGATGGTGGAGGCCCAGCTCGCCGCGATCGCCTCGGACCTGCCGCCCGCCGCGATCAAGACCGGGATGCTCGCCACGGCGAGCCTGGTGCAGCTCGTCGCCGGGGCGATCCAGGGCTACGGCTGGGGCAACTATGTCTGCGATCCGGTGATGGTGGCCACGTCGGGCGACCGGCTGCTCGACCCCGCCGCCGAGACGGTGGTCCGCGAGCGGCTGTTACCCCTGGCGATGCTGGTGACCCCGAACCTCGACGAGGCCGCCATCCTCACCGGTGGCGAGGTCCGGGACCTGGTCCAGATGGAGCAGGCCGGCCGCCGGCTGCTGGAGCTCGGCGCGGCCGCGGCGCTGGTGAAGGGCGGCCACCTCCCCGGCGACCTCATGACCGACGTGCTGGTGACCCGCGACGACGTGCGCCGGTTCACCCACGCGCGGATCCAGACCACCTCGACCCACGGGACCGGGTGCACACTCTCGGCGGCGATCACCGCCGGGCTGGCCCAGGGCCGCATCCTGGAGGATGCGGTCACCGACGGCCTCGACTACCTCCAACGGGCCATCGCCGCGGCCCCGGGCATCGGCGCTGGCCACGGGCCGGTGAATCATATGGTGCCCGCCCGCCGACCGGGATTGGCCTGACCGCTCAGAGTCCCGCCAGCACCCCGCGCACCAGCCGCCCCAGTCGCACGCCGGCCCCGTGGGCCTCGCGCATGACCTCCTCGTGCGAGAGCCGCGCGGCGCCGAGTCCCGCCGCGCGATTGGTGATGATGGAGACCGCGAGGCAGCGGAGCCCCGCGGCCCGCGCGGCGATCACCTCCGGGACCGTCGACATCCCCACCGCGTCGGCGCCGAGGACCCGGAGCATCCCGATCTCGGCCCGGGTCTCGTAGCTCGGTCCACTCACTCCGGCGTAGACCCCTTCCGCGAGGCCGATCCCCTGCTCCGCCGCGACCCGGCGCGCGAGCGCGCGGAGCGCGGGATCGTACGGGGCGGACATGTCGGGGAAGCGCGGGTCCCCGGGAATCGGGGGACCCACCAGCGGATTCGCGAACATCAGGTTCAGGTGATCGGCGATGAGCATCAGCGCCCCGGGTCCGAGCGGCGCGGCGATCCCGCCGGCGGCGTTGGTGAGGATCACCGTGCCGGCGCCCAGGCCGGCGAAGAGCCGCACCGGCAGGGCAACGGTCGCCGGCGCGTGTCCCTCATAGCCGTGGAAGCGGCCGCTCTGGACCAGCACCCGGCGACCACCCAGCGTTCCCGCGACCA
>DASZPT010000379.1:0-8820 GCA_035549935.1 Gemmatimonadales bacterium | reverse complement strand
ACCTGGGCCAGGCGCTCACGCAGGTGACCACGCTGCTCTTCTCCGTGAGCCTGTTCTACCTGGTGTACCGGCACTCCTCGCCCCGGCGCCTCCCGCGGGCGGCCGCGCTGGCCGCCGCCGTCTTCACCGCCGGGCTCTTCGAGGTCGCGCGGGTGCTGTACGGCTGGTACGTCGTGCACGCGGCCGTGGTCAACCGTTTCTCGGCCGACGCGAGCACCGGGGTGGTGATCCTGTTCGTGCTGTGGATCTACTACTCCGCGCTGGTCTTCCTGGTCGGGGCGATCGTTGCCGAAACCTGGGACCTCAGGAGTCGTCAGCGGGAGCTCCTGCCCGGATCGCCGGCTTCCGGGTCCTGAGTTCCGACGGAAAACACGGAACCCGGAACTCGGAACCCTGAACTCTCAACACCGTTACCACCACCAACCCTCACCCCCATGCGATTGCTCTTCGGCTTGCTGCTGCTGCCCTCGCTCCTCCACGCGCAGGAGTTCGACTTCTACGCCCGGGGGCCGTACCGTCCCCAGGTGCCGCGCCCCGAGACGGTCCTCGGATACCGGATCGGCTCGCAGCAGACGATGTATCACCAGCAGCAGGCGGTGCTCGACCGGATGATGGAGGCCGCCCCCGACCGGGTCCGCAGCGAGGTCATGGGCCGGACGGCCGAAGGGAAGGTGATGCGGCTCCTCATCATCTCCGCGCCCGAGAACCTGGCCCGCCTCGACCAGATCCGGGCGAATCTCGCGCGGCTCGCCGATCCCCGGCGCACCACCGCCGCGGAGGCGCGGGCCCTCGCCGAGGAGACCCCGGTGACGGTGCTCCTGACGCACTCGGTGCACGGCAACGAGCCGGCGGGCTTCGAGTCGGCGATGGAGACGGTCTACCAGCTGCTCGCTTCCGACGAGCCGGCCACGCTCGAGATCCTCAAGAACGCGGTCGTCCTCATCAATCCCTCCCAGAACCCCGACGGCCACGAGCGCTTCGCGGCGTGGTACAACTCGGTGGCGGTGGGCTCCGACGACCCGGCGGCGGTCGAGCAGCGGGAGCCCTGGTCGGTGCAGGGGCGCTTCAACCACTACCGCTTCGACATGAACCGCGACCTCCTGGCGCAGTCGCAGCTCGAGGCGCAGGCGCTGGGCGCGGTCTATGTCCGCTGGCGGCCGCAGGTCGTCGCCGACCTCCACAGCACCACCTCGCAGTACTTCTTCCCGCCGGTGGCCCAGGCCCACAACCAGAACCTCCCGGCGCGGACCTACGACTGGTTCGAGCGGCTGGGCCGCAACAACGCGCAGGCCTTCGACCGGCGCGGCTGGCAGTACTACGTCCGCGACGTGTTCGACTTCTTTTACCCGGGCTACAACGACATGTGGCCCACGATGCGCGGCGGCCTCGGCATGACGTTCGAGACCGATGGGGGCCCCGAGCTCAAGGTCCGCAAGGGGGACGGGACCTACACCACCTTCGAAATGGCGATCGCGCACCACTACGTCGCCTCCCTGGCCACCCTCGAATACTCCGCGAGGACCCGGGCGGAACGGCTGCGGGACTTCTACGACTTCCACGTGACGGGGATGGCGGAGGTCGCGAAGCGTCCGCTCAAGCGGGTGATCTTCAGCGGCGCCGATTCGGGGCGCGCCCGCTGGCTGGCCCGCCGGCTGGCGCAGGAGGAGATCGAGGTGACGAAACTCACCCAGCCGTGGAGCGCCCTCCGGGCGAACAGTTACCTCGGCGGCGGTCCCGCCAAGCGGACCTTCCCCGCGGGCACCTATGTCGTGGACCTCAACCAGCCGGAGGCCCGGCTCGCGACCACGATGCTCGAGCTCCGGGCCCAGTTCGACTCGGGCTTCGTGCGGAAACAGGTCGCGGCGTACCGCCGGAACCAGCTGCGCGGCCAGGAGGCCGAGAAGGAAGGGTACGAGTTCTACGATGTCACCGCCTGGTCGCTCCCCCTCACCCTCGGGCTCGATGCCTGGTGGACCGACGAGGTGACCCCGGTGACCGGCACGAAGGTCGGCCCGGCGGATTCGGCCTCGGTGGCGCCCGCGCCCGGGCGGGCCCAGTCGGCCTATGTGTTCACCAACGAGAGCGAGGCGGCGACGCGGCTCGCCATGCGGCTCCTCCGGGAGGGATACCGGGTGAGCGCGTCGACCCGGGCGCTCGTGGCCGACGGCGTGACCTATCCCCGGTCGACCTACGTGGTGCGGGTGCAGCGGAATCCCGCGGGTGTGCACGAGCGCATCGCGCAGCTGGCCCAGGAGACGGGGACGCGGGTCGTCGCCGTGCAGTCGGCCTTCCCCGACACCGGCCAGATCGGCGTCGGGAGCGAAGAGGTGGTGCCGCTCAAGGCGCCGCGGATCCTGCTCGCCGCGGGCGACGGCATCGACCAGACCGCCTTCGGCGCCGTCTGGTTCTACTTCGAGCGCGAACTCGGCATCCCCATCGTGCCGATCAATCTCAAGGACGTGGACGGGACCAGCCTCAACGACTACAACGTCCTCATCGTCCCCTCCGGTTCGTCGGGCCGCATGGCGCGCGAACTCGGCGAGGGTGGGGCCCGGCGGCTCAAGAGCTGGGTGCACGACGGCGGGGCGGTCATCGGGTTCGGCGACGCGGTGAGCCTCCTCAACCGGAAGGAGATCGAGCTTACCACGGCGAAGACCCTGGGCGCCGACAGCAGCGCCACGAAGGACACCGCCGTGACGGAGGCGATGCGGCCGGCGCCGCCGCTCGCGTCTCCCACGGCGGCCGGGGGCACCCGGGCGGAGTTCATTCCCGGCTCGATCTTCCGGGCGACCCTCGACCGCACCCACTGGCTGACGGGCGGCTACGAACGGGACCAGCTCCCCGTCTTCCTCGAGACCGACAACCTGCTCAAGCCCTCGGAGAAGGGCGCGAGTCCGGTGGTGTTCACCGGCGGCGACCTGACCCTCGCCGGGTTCACCTGGCCCGAGAACACCGAGAAGTACCTGAAGAATTCGGTCTGGGCCTCGGTCGAGACGTCGGGCAGCGGGTCGGTGATCCTCTTCGCCGAGAACCCGGTCTACCGCGGCTTCTGGCGGGGGCCGTCGAAGCTCCTGACGAACGCGGTCCTGTTCGGGCCGGGCCGGTAATGGAGGCGGGTGGCGGGCGGCGGGCGGCCGGCGCGACGGGCCACGCATGACCCTCACCCTCGTGGTCCTCGCCGCCGGGCTCGGCAGCCGGTTCGGCGGTCTCAAGCAGCTCGAGGCCGTCGGGCCGGGCGGGGCGACGCTGATGGACTATTCGATCCACGACGCCCTCCGCGCGGGCTTCGCGCGCGTGGTCTTCGTGATCCGGCCGGAGATGCAGGAGGCGTTCGATGCCACCATCGGCGCTCGTTATGTCTCGCGGCTGCCGGTGAGCACGGTAACGCAGCGTCTCGAGGATATCCCCGCCGGCTTCGTCGTGCCGGAGGATCGCGCCCGGCCCTGGGGGACCGCCCAGGCGGTGCTTGCCGCCCGGTCGGTGGTAACGGGGCCCTTCGCCGTGCTCAACGCCGACGACTTCTACGGCCGCGAGGCCCTGGAGCAGGTCGCCGGGTTCCTCGGCGCGCCGGCCGGCGGTGAGGTGTACGCGGTGATGGGCTACCGGCTCGACCAGACCGCGAGCAGTGCCGGCGGCGTCAATCGCGCGGTGCTCGAGGTCGACCGCCGCGGCGGGCTCTCCCACATCGTCGAGGTCCGGAATCTCGCGCTCGCCTCTCCCGGGCGCTTCCGGGGCGAGGTGGACTCGGAGCCCCGCATCGTCGCCGCCGACGCGCTCGTCTCGATGAACCTCTGGGGCCTCACGCCGGCGATCTTCCCCCGCCTGGAACGGGGCTTCGAGGCCTTCCTCGCCCGCCGTCCCGGCCCCCGGGCCGAGTACTATCTCCCCGAGGCCGTGCAGGAAATGCTCGCCGAGGGGGGCGTGAGCGTGAGGGTGCTGGCGACCGCGAGTCGCTGGTGCGGTCTCACCCATCCCGGCGACCGCGTCCTCGTGGAGCAGTTCCTCCGCGACCTCGTCACGGCCGGGGAGTACCCCGCCGAGCTCTGACGTGGCGGACGAACCCGTCGCGGAGATCCTCGCGGCCTGGGGCCTTGCAGGCGCCCGGGTGGAGCCCGCGCCGGGCGGGCACATCAATCGCTCCTGGATCGTCGGGCCGGGGCGATACTTCCTGCAGCGTATCAACCCTGCCGTGTTTCCCCGCGGCGACCTCGTCCTCGAGAACGTCGCCAACGTCTCCGAACATCTGCAGGCCGCGGTGCGCCGGCTGGGAGTCCCGGATCCCGACCGGCGGGTGCTTCGGGTCCTGCGGACCGGCGACGGCCGGCCGGGGGTCGTCGATCCCGCGGGCGTGGCCTGGCGGCTCCTGCATTTCATCGGGGACGCGGTCGCGCACCAGCGGGCCGGTACATGGGAACTCGCGGCCGCCGCGGGCGCCGCCTTCGGGCGGTTCCAGCGGCTCGTCGCCGACTACGCCGGTCCCCCGCTGGCCGAGACGATCCCCGGGTTCCACGATGCGGCCCGCCGTCTCGAGCAGCTGGAGCGCGCCGCCCACCGGGACGCCGTGCGCCGGGCCGGGAATCTCCCGAACGAGCTGCGCTTCGCGCGCTCGCGGGCGGCCTACGCGGGGGTCCTGCCGCCGCTCCTCGACCGGGGCGAGGTGCCGCGCCGGGTGGTGCACAACGACGCCAAGATCGCGAACCTGCTGTTCGACCGAGGCAGCGGTGAGCCACTCGCCGTCGTGGATCTCGACACGGTGATGCCTGGCACCCTCCTGAGCGACGTCGGCGACCTGATCCGCTCCTGTGCCACGCTCGCCGCCGAGGACGAGCGCGATCCCGACGCGATCACGGTCTCGATTCCGCGGGTGGAGGCGCTGCTGCGCGGCTTCCTGGGGGAGAGTGGTGGGGTGCTCACCGCGGCGGAGCGGGCCCACCTGGTGTTCGCGGGGATCCTGCTGACCTGGGAGCAGGGGGTCCGGTTCCTCACGGACCACCTGGAGGGGGATCGCTATTACCGCATCACCCGTCCGGACCAGAACCTCGATCGGGCCCTGGCGCAGTTCCGTCTGGTGGAGTGCCTGGAGCAGGCCCGGGGCGCGCTCGAACGCCTGGTCGGCGCGCTCCCCGGGTGAGCGGGGTCACCCCGCGCTGGCCCACATCCTCGGGACCAGCCTGACCAGGCCGGCGCCGCTCACGAGGAACACCACCAGCCACACGAACCCCTGCGCCTCGCGTCCGTAGAGGAAGCTCCCGGTGCCGAAGAGGGCGGAATAGACGAACGCGATCCCCAGGACCCAGCCGAGGAGCGACTGCGCCAGGCTGTCGGGGGAGGCGCCGACCCCCGCTTCGGCCGGGATCGTGCCCCAGCCGGTTCCTGCCGGCCGCACTCGCTTGTAGAACTCGACCAGCTGGGCCCGCGCGGTCGGGGCCGTGAGCAGGGCGGTCGCGACCCAGACCGCCGTCGTGATCCCGACGGCGGCGATGAGGGCGAGGTGGGACGGCACCCCGTGTCCCGCCCGGTTGGCCAGCAGGAATCCCACCGCCACGACAAAGCTCGAGACCATCGCCGCGATCTCGCTCCACGCGTTCACCCGCCACCAGAACCACCGGAGCAGGTAGAGGAGACCGGTCCCCGCGCCGACCGAGAGCATCAGGTCGAAGGCCTGGCGCGCGCTGTCGAGCACCAGGGTGAAGCCGGTGGCGACCAGCATGAGGAGCGCGGTGACGATCCGTCCGACCAGGACGTAGTGCCGTTCGTCCTCGCCGGCGCGGAGGAAGCGTCGGTAGAAGTCGTGCACCAGGTAACTGGTGCCCCAGTTGAGATGCGTCGAGATCGTGGAGACGTAGGCCGCCAGCATCCCGGCGATCATCACGCCGAGGAATCCGGCCGGGAGGAACTTGAGCATGGCGGGGTACGCCATGTCGTGGCCGATCAGCTTCGGGTCGACGTAGGGGAAGGTCCGCGCGATGTCGTCGAGGGAGGGGAAGATGATCATCGACGCGAGTGCCACCAGGATCCAGGGCCAGCTCCGGATGGCGTAATGGGCGACGTTGAAAAAGAGCGTGCCCGAGAGCGCGTCTCGCTCGCTCCGCGCGGCCAGCATCCGCTGCGCGATGTAGCTCCCGCCCCCCGGCTCGGCGCCGGGATACCAGACCGACCACCACTGCACCGTGAGCGGGATGACCAGGACCGACAGGGTGAGGCCCCAGTCGCCGAAGTCGGGGAGGAGGTTGAGGACCTTCGGGTCGGTCTTCGCGATGAGGCCGGCCAGCCCGCCGACCTCGGGTTGGCGGAGGGAGAAGACCGCGAGCGCAATCGCCCCGGTCATCGCGATGCCGAACTGGATGAAGTCGGTGACGAGCACCCCCCACAGGCCGCTCGTGGCGGCGAAGACCACGTTGATCCCGGCGCAGATGAGGAGCGTCTTGAGGATGGGCCAACCGAGGACCACGTTCGCGATCTTGGCGGCGGCGAGGTTGACGCTCGCCATGATGACGCAGTTGAAGAAGAGGCCGAGGTAGATCGCGCGGAAGCCGCGGACGAGGGTGGCGGGCCGGCCCGAGTACCGCAGCTCGTAGAACTCGAGGTCGGTGAGGACGCCGCTCCGCCGCCAGAGGCGGGCATAGAAGAACACCGTGGCCATGCCGGTGAGGAGGAACGACCACCAGGCCCAGTTGTTGGCCACGCCCTTCTCCCGGATCAGGTTGGTGACCAGGTTGGGCGTGTCGGTGCTGAAGGTGGTCGCGACCATCGAGACGCCGATCAGCCACCAGGGCGCCGCGCGGCCGGAGGTGAAGAACTCCGCCGTGCTCGAGCCGGCCCGCCGGGCCAGGACCAGCGCCGGGATGAACGAGAGGACGATCGAGGCCACGACAATGGCCCAGTCGAGCAGGGTGAGCTGCACGGGATGGCTCCGGATGGGGGGAGAACGGCCGGACGACTAGACCTGCGTGGCCAGCCAGTCCTTGGCCTGCTCGAGCGTGTCGAACAGCGGGCGTTCGCGTTTCGCGACCTGGTTGAGGACCTGGAGCAGCACCTTCTGGAGGCCGGTGACGCCCACGAGGCACGAGGCCCGGATCCAGGGCTGGACCCGCACGAAGACGCCCTTGACCGCACCCGCGCTGCGCCGGTCGAACTGGAAGCCGGCCACCAGCATCACGATGCGCACCGAGCCTGCCGGTTCCCCCCGGATGAGGGACTCGAACCGGCCGATCATCGCGCTGATATCCTCGAACTCCCGCAGATTGGTGGCATCGACGACCAGCATCCGGACGCCACGATGTTCCACGAAGGCGCCCCGCTGTTCCAGCGCCGCCGCGTCGAGCATGGATCTCGCCTCGGGGTGGTAAGTGCCTTGGAGGATCACCAGCCGCCAGCCGTGCGGCAAGGGCTCGGCGCGTTGCCGGGCACCGGTCACGAGGTTATCTTCCGCGTGCCTCAGGTCCGAAGGGCGCTGGCGCGCGAACCGCGTCAGGACCTCGCCGGTAGCAGCGCTAAGCGATGTCCGGTGTCGCTTCGGGGAGCCTGGGGCACTCTTCTTTTCGGGCCTCTCGCCCGCCCCCCTCCAACCGCCCCGAGTCCGCGACTACCTTCCCGCATGGCCCTGGCTCTCGCCCGGAAGTACCGTCCCCGCAAGTTCAGTGATCTCCTGGTCCAGGACCACGTCGCGAGCGTGCTGCGCGGCGCGGTGGTCAAGAACCGCGTCGGGCACGGCTACCTGCTCACCGGGCCCCGCGGCGTCGGCAAGACCACCGCCGCCCGCATCCTCGCCATGGCGCTCAACTGCGAGCGCAAGGGCTCGACCTCCCCGGCCGGCGAGCCGTGCGGGGAATGCGAGAACTGCCTCCGGATCTGGACCGGCGGGGCGGGGCTCGACGTGGTCGAGATCGACGCCGCCAGCAACCGCGGGGTCGACGACGCCCGCGAACTCCGCGAGCGCGCCATGTACGCCGCCTCGCGGGAAGGGCACCACAAGGTCTACATCGTCGACGAAGCGCACATGCTCACCCGCGAGGCGTGGAACGCGCTCCTCAAGATCCTCGAGGAGCCGCCGCCCGGGGTGGTCTTCGTCTTCGCGACCACCGAGCCGCAGAAGATCGCCCAGACCGCGGCGCCGGTGCTCTCCCGGCTCCAGCGCTTCGACTTCCGCCGGATCGGCGCCCCCGCCATCCGCGACCGCCTCCAGGCGGTCCTCGCCGCGGAAGGGATCGAGGCCGACGAGGACGCCCTCACCCTGATCGCGCGCCAGGCCGACGGCGGCATGCGCGACGCGCTCAGCGTGCTGGACCAGTGCCTCTCCTTCGGCGAAGGCAAGGTCACCGCGCTCCGGGTGCGGGAGATCCTGGGGCTGGTCGACGACGAGGTGTACGGCGACCTCATCGGCCTCCTCGTGACCCAGCAGCCGGCCGGCATCTTCGCGCTGCTCGACCGGCTGGAGGATGCCGGCGCCGACCTGATCGAGTTCCTGGGCCAGGCCGGCGATGTGCTCCGCGCCCTGCTGATGCTCAAGCTCGGTACCCGGCCGGAGAGCCTCACCGAGGCCCTCCGCCAGACCCTCGAGCGCCACCTCGACCAGCTCGAGGCGGGGGACCTCCTCCGCATGCTCAAGATCCTCGCCGAGGCCGAGCCCTCGCTCCGCCGTACGGGGAACCCGAGGCTCGGAGTCGAGACCCTCATGTTGCGTTGGACGATGATGGACCGGACCGTGAATCTGGCCCAGGCGCTGACCGGGGCGGGCCCCGGGGCGCCGGCCGGCGGGAGTGGCCGGCCGAGCGGGGAGGCCTCCCGGCTCACCCCGCCCCCCCCGGATCCACCCGCGGG
>DASZPT010000378.1:0-13877 GCA_035549935.1 Gemmatimonadales bacterium | reverse complement strand
TCGCCTCCACACCGAAGAGAACCTCCCGGTGACCGGCCTGGTCCTCGACGGCATCGTCGCCGACGCCATCTGCCAACATGTGGAGGCCACCGGCGTCGACCTCGTCGTGAGCACCACCCACGGCCGCGGGCAACTCAGCCGCTTCTGGCTCGGCAGCGTGGCCGACCAGCTCATGCGGCGCCTCGGTGTCCCGGTGCTGCTCATCCGTCCCCGGGAAACGCCCTCGGTGCTGCCCGCCCACCGGCTCGACCGGATCACGGTGGCGCTCGACGGATCCCGGTTCGCGGAACAGGCGCTCGAGATCGCGTCGTCGTTCGCGCGGCTGTTCGGGTCGACCCTCGACCTCCTGTTCGTGGTGGAGCCGCCGCCGCCGATCGCCGATCCCTCCGGCCTCATGATCATCCCGCCGACGCCCGATGCCGAGGCGAACCTCCGGAAGAACGCGACGGAATACCTCGAGCGGGTCGCGGGCCGGCTCCGGGACGAGGGGCTCAAGGTCGAATGCCAGGCCATCGACGGCGGCAATCCCGCGACCACGATCCTCCAGCAGGCCGAGAAGCGCGGCGCCGGCCTGATCGCCCTCGCCACCCACGGCGCCGGGGGGTTGGAACGCCTCATGGTCGGCTCGGTGGCCGACAAGGTGATCCGGGGTGCCACCACGCCGGTCCTGATCGTCCGCCCCGCGCGGGGCTGATTTCGTCAGGAGACGCGAACGGCACACCGCAGCCCGAGGGCCGCGGTGTGCCGTTCGCGCTTGCTCGACCGTCCGTACTAGGTTCAACCCGAGTTCTCCCCCGTGAACCTGGAGTCGGCTCATGTCCGGACGGCGTTCCCTTGCCCTCCCCGCGTTCGTCTTCCTCCTCGCCGGCCTGCCGGCGTCCGCCCTCGCCCAGTTGCCGGGCTTCGTCGCCGGGTTCGGGGGCGGGACCTTCAATACCGAGACCAATGCGCCGGAAGGCACGAGCGGCGGGTTCGCCTATCAGGCCCAGGCGGGCGTCCGCCTCGCCCACGTGCACTTCGGGGCCGAGTTCGGGTCCTACACCACGGCGCGCAACGCCAAGTCGCAGATCTTCGGAGCGTTCGCCCGGTTCCCCTCCTACATCGGCCAGTCCGAAGCCCAGATCTTCCTGGGCATCGGCCTCGGGGTCTACCGGTTCGACCCCATCTCCGGGAAGCACAGCACCACCGCCGGCGGGTCGATCGGGCCCGGGGTGAGCATCGGTTTGAAGGGCGTGCCGCTGGCGGTCCTGGCCGAGGTGCGATTCCATTCGACCTTCGACAAGCTGCCCCGCATCAACGGACAGGAGTTCATCGCCGCCCTGGGCGGCCTGGAGCTGCGTTTCTGAGGACCGGCGCCGGGTTGATGGCCCGGCGGCATATTCCTAAGTTCCTGCCCCGGTCCGGTCCGCCCTCCCCGAGGTGCTCGTGCTGTCCAACGCGCTCTTGATTCCCGAGTTCCTCCGCAACCTGGCGGAGCTGCTCAAGATCGACGCCGCCGAAATGATCCGGGACCTGCTCCGGGTCGTGGTCATCTGGGTGCTGACGTGGGTCGGTCTCCGGATCGTCAACCAGGTCGCCCGCCGGATCGAGGAGGCGGTCGATGATGGTGACGATTCCCACCTGAGCGAGCGGGAGCAGCGCGGCCAGACGATTTCGCAGCTGCTGCGGAGCGTGGGGAAAGTGATCCTGGTCGCCTTCGCGCTCCTCGTCACCCTGAACGTCTTCGTCGACATCAAGCCGCTCCTCGCGGGCGCGGGAATCCTGGGCTTGGCGGTCTCCTTCGGGGCCCAGAGCCTCGTGAAGGACGTCATTTCCGGGTTCTTCTTCCTGGTGGAGGGGCAGTTCGCCGTCGGCGACGTGATCGAGATCGCGGGCAAATCCGGGGTGGTGGAGCGGATGACGCTGCGGGTGGTGATGCTGCGCGACATCAACGGGACCCTGCACATGATTCCCAACGGGCAGATCGCCACGGTGAGCAACATGACCCGGGGCTGGTCCCGGGCAGTTGTGGACGTCGGTGTGGCGTATGGCACCGAGGTTGACAAGGCGATCGAGATCTTCCGAAGCGAGGCCGAGTCCCTGGCGTCCGACCGGACCTGGAAGGACCAGTTCGAGGCCCCGCCCGAAGTGGTGGGCGTCACCGATCTGGGAGAAAGCCAGGTCACCATCCGCACGCTGCTTCGGACCCACCCCGGAAAGCAGTGGGCGGTGGGCCGGGAATTCCGGCGCCGGATCAAGAACCGGCTGGATCACGAGGGGATCGAGATCCCGTTCCCCCAGCGCACCATGCACATCCGGGTGTCGGGCGATGCCGACCCCGCCACCGCACAGAACCAGCTGACCGGCGGCGCGCCCGCGCGAGCGCCCCGGCCCACCAGTCCCGGCGACGCCGATCCGGGGTCCTGACTCATGCCGCTCCGCCTGTACAACACGCTCACCCGCCAGGTCGAAGACTTCGTCTCGCTGCATCCGGGGCGGGTGTCGATGTACACCTGCGGACCCACGGTCTACAACTACGCCCACATCGGGAACTTCCGGACCTTCCTCTTCGAGGACCTGCTGCGGCGCTGGCTCGAGGCCAGCGGGTTCGAGGTCTTCCACATCATGAACCTGACCGATGTGGACGACAAGACGATCAAGGGCGCGCTGGCCGCGGGCCGCCAGCTCAACGCCCACACCGAGCAGTTCACCCAGGCCTTCTTCGAGGACTGCCGCTGGCTCCGGGTGCGCCCGGCGCACGAGTATCCCCGCGCCACCCGGTTCATCGCCCCGATGGTGACCCTGATCCAGTCGCTGCTCGACAAGGGGGTGGCGTATCGCGGGGAGGACGGCTCGGTCTACTTCTCGATCGCGAAGTTCCCCGCCTACGGGCGCCTCTCCCAGCTCGACAAGCGCGAGCTCAAGACCGGCGCGAGCGGGCGGGTGACCGCCGACGAGTATGACAAGGAGAACGCCCAGGACTTCGTCCTGTGGAAGGCGGCCCGGGAGGAGGATGAGAAGGTCGGCGCGGCCTGGGACGCCCCCTTTGGCCGCGGGCGCCCGGGCTGGCATATCGAGTGCTCGGCGATGGCGCTCGACCTGATCGCGAAACGGTACGGCACCCAGGTGCTCGACATCCACTGCGGCGGGGTCGACCTCATCTTCCCCCATCATGAGGATGAGATCGCCCAGTCCTGCGCCCATACCGGACTGGAGCTGTTCGCCCGGGTGTGGATGCACGGCGAGTTCCTGAATATCCGCGGCGCGAAGATGTCGAAGCGCTACGGCAACGTGACCACGCCCCGGGATCTGAGGGAGGATGGGGCCGATCCCGGCGCGATCCGGCTGGCGATGTTCCAGGTTCACTACCGGCAAAAACTCAACCTGACCGACGACGCGTTCGCCAAGGCGCGGGAAGCCTCACAACGACTGGGCGACTTCGATGCGCGACTCAAGAAGGCCGATCGACGCACTGGGGGGCCATCGCCCGGTTGGGAGGGGTGGGCCAGCCAGCTGGAGAAGGCATTCACCGAGGCGCTCAACGACGACCTGAATGCGCCCGAAGCGGTCGCGGCGCTGTTCCTCGCCGTGCGGGAGGGCAACCGAATGCTGGACGAGGGTGGCCAGCCACCAGAGTCGGTGCGGGCGGTGTGGTCCCGGATTGTGGGCGTCCTGGATGTGCTTCCGGATGCCGGGGCTCAAGGTGCGGTGACCGTCGACGGGCCCATGACCTCGGCCGAAGGGAAGTCCCTGAACCCGGAGCCGCCCGCCGATCCCGCCCTGGCCCAGCAGTGGGCCGTGGCCTGGGCCCAGCAGCGGAAGGCCGCCAAGGCCGCCCGGGACTATAAGGAAGCGGACCGGATTCGCGACCTCCTCAAGTCGGCGGGCTGGGAGGTGCGTGACAACAAGGATGGCTCGATCGAAGTCCGCCGGGCATGACCGTCCCGTTCAAGGTCCGGCTCCGCCGGGGCGATCTCCTGTTCGGCACCCTCCTCACCCTCGGTGCCACCGAGGTGGCCGACCTGCTCGCGGGGTCGGGGTTCGATTGGCTCTTCGTGGACGCGGAGCACGGGGCACTCGATCCCCGGGACGTCCTGTCGATCCTGCAGGTGGTCGGCGGCCGGACCCCCTGCCTGGTCCGGGTCCCGTCCCTGGACGAGGCGTGGATCAAGCGGGTGCTGGACGGTGGGGCGGATGGAATCATCGTCCCCCAGGTTTCCACCGGGGAGCAGGCCGAGCGCGCGGTGCGTCTGGCGCACTACCCCCCGCGGGGGACTCGAGGGCTGGGCACTGCGCGGGGGAACCGGTATGGAATGTCGCTCGCCGGCCAGCTGGAACGGGCCCGGGAGCAGACTGTGGTCGTGGTGCAGGCCGAGACCGCGGACGCGGTGGCAAACATCGAGGGGATCGTCCGGGTCCCGGACCTCGATGCGGTCTTCGTCGGGCCGTTCGATCTTTCGGCCAGTCTGGGCCGCCCGGGCGAGGTCCAGCATCCGGCGGTCGAGGCGGCCATCGGCCGGGTAGCCGCCGCCTGTCGTGCCGCCGGGGTTCGGAGCGGGATCTTTGCGCTCGGAGCCCCTGGCCTGGCCCCCCGGCCCCGGGAGGGGTTCACCCTCCTCGCCGCGGGGGTGGACAGCGCCCTCCTCGGATCCGCGGCGGGGGACCTGCTCGCGTCCCTCCGGAGGGAGGTGAAGCCGGCCGGGTAGGCCGGGAGCCCCTCCGGAAGTCAACCCCTCCCGTTGACATAACCTCAAGCCACCGGCTATCATACCGTTCTGTCCGTTTTGGCTACCCGCTGACGTAGCTCAACTGGCAGAGCACCGGTTTTGTAAACCGGCGGTTGAGGGTTCGATTCCCTCCGTCAGCTCTGCAGGACGGCGGTGCTGGAGCGGGGGGTATGCGGGCGTCGGTGGGGTGGCCGAGTGGCTAATGGCAGCAGACTGTAAATCTGCCGCGCTCTGCGCTACGTAGGTTCGAATCCTACCCCCACCACTTTGTCAGGCAGCAGGTGCCGGAGAACTCGCGGGCGTAGCTCAGTTGGTAGAGCGTCAGCCTTCCAAGCTGAATGTCGCGGGTTCGAGCCCCGTCGCCCGCTTGCCGGTGCCGCCAACGCGTGCGTTGGCGGCGTCTGTGCGACGGAAACAGTGATCGGCTCGCGTAGCTCAGTCGGTAGAGCGCATCCTTGGTAAGGATGAGGTCACCGGTTCAATCCCGGTCGCGAGCTCTGGAACCACCGTATCGAGGATCGTGTGCCACGCGAGAAGATCATCCTGGAATGCACCGAGTGTCGCGAGCGGAACTACTTCGGCGACAAGAACCGGCGCAAGCATCCTGAGCGGGTGGAGTGGAAGAAGTACTGCCCCCGCTGCAACAAGCACCGGCTCCACAAGGAGTCGAAGTGACCACCGAGGTCGCGGCTCCCCGGGCCGGCGGTCCGGCCCGCTGGGCCGGCGCGACCCTGGAGTTCCTGCGGGCGGTGCAGGCAGAGCTCAAGAAGGTCACCTGGCCCGCCAAGGACGAGCTGATCAAGGCCACCCGGATGATCGTGGTGCTCTCGATCGGCCTCGGCCTGGCGATCGGGTGGCTCGACTGGCTGCTCAACCTGATCCTGGTGAACGGGGTGGCGGCCCTGGTCCGGTGAGCGACGCCCCCGAGTACCGCTGGTACGCGATCCAGACCACGGCGGGCCACGAGAACAAGGTCCGCAGTCTCATCGCGCAGCGGATCAGCCAGGACCCCCGGCCGGAGCCCAAGCGCCTGATTCATCAGGCCCTGGTGCCGGTGCAGGAGGTCGTGGAGATCAAGAACGGCAAGAAGGTCACGGTGGAGCGGAAGCTCTACCCCGGCTACGTCCTGGTCGAGATGGTGATGAACCAGGAGTCGCTGCACGTGATCAACAGCATCCAGGGCGTGATCAAGTTCGTGGGCGCGGGGAAGTTCCCCCAGCCGCTCCGGCAGGACGAGGTGAACCGCCTTCTCGGTATTGTCGAGGAAGTCGCCGAGGCGGAGCCGAAGGAAGAGATCCCGTTCCTCGTGGGTCAGGTGGTCGAGATCACCGAGGGGCCGTTCTCCGACTTCAGCGGTACGGTCGAGGAAGTCCTGGCCGACAAGGGCAAGGTGAAGGTGTCGGTCAGCCTCTTCGGCCGGCCGACGAGCGTGGAGCTGGACTACCTCCAGCTCCGCGGACACTAGCAGGTCGCCGCCGGCGGCAACGCCGGGGCACCACCGCCACCGCGCGGGTACGCGGGAGCCAACGGGGTCTGACCCCGGGCGACACGAAGGAGAGGTATGGCCAAGAAGGTCACCGCAGTCATCAAACTGCAGTGTCCGGCCGGCGCGGCGAATCCCGCCCCGCCTGTCGGCACGGCCCTTGGTCCGCACGGCGTGAACATCATGGAGTTCTGCAAGCAGTTCAACGCCCGGACCCAGGCCCAGTCGGGGATGGTGATCCCCGTCATCGTGACGGTCTTCCAGGACCGCACGTTCACCTTCATTACCAAGACCCCGCCGGCGCCGAACCTCCTGCTCAAGGAGGCGGGGCTCGAGAAGGGGAGCGCCTCCCCCAACCGGACCAAGGTGGGGAAGGTGACGCGCGCCCAGCTCAAGAAGATCGCCGAGCTCAAGATGCAGGACCTCAACGCAGCCGACCTCGAGGGGGCCATGCGGATGATCGCGGGCACCGCGCGCTCGATGGGGCTGGAGGTCGCCGACTGATGAGCCACGGCCGGAAGTTCACGACCGCCCTGACCAAGGTCGATCGCAACCGGACCTACCAGATCCCGGACGCGGTCTCCCTGGTCAAGCAGGCGGGCTTCGCGAAGTTCAACGAGACGGTGGACGTGGCCGTCCGCCTCGGCGTGGATCCGCGGCACGCGGACCAGGTCGTGCGCGGCACGGTCGTCCTCCCGCACGGCACCGGCAAGTCGGTGCGCGTGCTGGTGATCACGCAGGGTGAGAAGGTGAAGGACGCGCTCGATGCGGGCGCCGACTTCGCCGGGGTCGAGTACATCCAGAAGCTCAAGGATGGCTGGCTCGACTGCGACGTGATCGTCGCCACCCCGGACGTGATGGGCCAGCTGGGCCAGCTGGGCCGGATCCTCGGCCCCCGCGGCCTGATGCCGAACCCCAAGGCCGGCACCGTGACGATGGACGTGGCGCGCGCGGTGCGCGAGATCAAGGCAGGCAAGATCGAGTTCCGGGTGGACAAGACCGGGAACGTCCACGCGCCGATCGGCAAGATCAACTTCTCGGCCCAGCAGCTGGCCGAGAATCTGCAGGCCTTCATGGATACCATCGTGCGCGTGAAGCCGGCCGCGGCGAAGGGTCAGTACATCCGGACCGCCACGGTGTCGAGCACCATGGGGCCCGGGGTCCGGCTCGACACGGCGGGGTATCGATGAGCAAAGCCGAACGCCAGGCCGAGGTCGAGACCATCACCTCGGCGCTCAAGGCCGCGCCGAACGTCTACGTCACGGACTTCTCCGGACTCGACGTGGCGAAGATGACCGAGTTCCGCCGCCGCCTCCGCGGCGCCGGGGCGAAGTACGTGGTGGTGAAGAACACGCTGGCCGAGCGGGCGCTCGAGTCCCAGGGGATCACGGCGCTCACCGAGCACCTCAAGGGCCCCATCGGCCTCGTGCTCAGCACGGAACCGCTGGCCGCGGCAAAGGTCCTGACCGAGTTTGCCAAGGAGCACCAGAAGCCGGGGATCAAGGCCGGCCTGGTGGATGGGTCGGCGGTGTCGATGGCGCACATTCAGCGCCTCGGGACCATCCCCGACCGGCAGACGCTGCTGGGCATGATCGCGGGGACGATGAACAACATTCTGGCTTCATTTGCTGGCTGCCTCGAGGCGCTCCGTGAGCAGCGCGGCGCAGCCTCTTAACGCCTGAGGAGAATGACCATGAGCACGACTGCACTGAGCAAGGATGAGATCCTCGAGGCCATCGGCAAGATGAGCGTTCTCGAGCTGGCCGACCTGATCGAGGCCTTCAAGGCCAAGTTCAACGTGTCGGTGGTGGCCGCGGCGGCCGCCCCGGCGGCGGGCGGCGGCGCGGCCGCGCCGGCGGCCGAGGAGCAGACCGACTTCACGATCGTCCTCAAGTCGGGCGGCGAGAAGAAGATCCAGGTCATCAAGGTGGTCCGCGAGCTCACCAGCCTCGGCCTCAAGGAGGCCAAGGAGCTGGTGGACAACGGCGGCACCATCAAGGAAGGCGTGCCGAAGGCCGAGGCGAACGAGATGAAGAAGAAGCTGGAGGAGCAGGGCGCGACCGTCGAGCTGAAGTAGGCCGAAGCCGGTCCCAGGCGGTGCCCCGCTCCGCGGGGACCGCATGGGTTCCCCTGGCTTCCACCTACTTCGGTGAGACGAGATGCGCTCTGGTCGACTGCGATAACCTTCAGGTCCCCGAAGCCCCGCGTGTCCCCCCTGCAACCGGCAGGGCGGCACGCGCCGGGGCCATTTGTGTTGCGTGAGAGTGTGCGATGACGGCTATCCGCCCCCAGATCGTGTTTTCCAAGCGGGAAGTGGGCATGCCCATGCCCAACCTGCTCGACATCCAGACCCGGGCCTTCCAGAGCCTGCTGGTCCCCGACGACGTGCACGGGGAGCGCCAGGACGTATCGCTGGAGCGGGTCTTCCGGGACCTCTTCCCGATCACCGACGTGAACGGGAAGTACAGCCTGGAATTCATCTCCTACCACCTGGGTGATCCCAAGTACTCGGTGGAGGAGTGCATCGAGCGCGACATGACCTATGCCGCGCCCCTCAAGGCCACCCTCCGCCTCGACGTGTTCGAGGAGGTGGACGGCCAGCGGCGGCTCAAGAACGCGATCGAGAAGGAGGTCTACCTCGGGGAGCTCCCGATCATGACCCCCCTCGGCACGTTCGTGATCAACGGGGCGGAGCGGGTGGTGGTGAGCCAGCTGCACCGGTCGCCGGGCGTGGTGTTCGAGGAGGACACCCACCCCAACGGCCAGCGGCTCTTCTCGGCCCGGATCATTCCGTTCCGCGGCTCGTGGGTGGAGTTCACGATCGACATTCACGACGTGATCTACGTCCACATCGACAAGAAGAAGAAGTTCCCGGCGACGGCGCTGCTCCGCGCCTTCGGGTACGGGACCAACGCGGAGATCCTGAAGCTCTTCTTCGCGACCAAGGAGCTCGACATCACCGGGAAGCTCGAGGGCCGGCAGGAGCGGCGCGAGCTGGTGGGCGCGCTCATCGCGGCCGACGTGCCGAACCCGGAGGACAAGGGCGGGCCGGCGCTGGCCCAGGTGGGTGACGAGCTGACCCCCGAGCGGCTCAACCACCTGCGGCACGTCGGGGTGAAGACCGTGACGGTCTTCGCGGGCTACACCGCGATCGACCTGCGCGACGACGAGCAGCCGACCACCACCCGCGAGCGGGCCCGGCAGGTGCTGGCGTTCGACGTGGCCGACCCCGAGACCGGCGAGGTGCTGGCGGAGGGCGGGAGCGAGGTCAACGAGGCGCTCCGCAGGAAGCTGATGAAGGCGTCGGTCACCAAGGTCGAGGTGCTGCTCCCGGCCGGTCGCGGCGAGTCGCCCCTCATCAAGAACACCCTGACCAAGGACCCGACCCACAGCGAGGCCGAGGCGCTGGAGCAGATCTACGCCCTGCTCCGGCCGGGCGAGGCGCCGAACCTGGAGACCGCCCGCGAGGCGCTCAAGCGGCTGTTCTTCAACCCCAAGCGCTACGACCTGGGGCGGGTGGGCCGCTACAAGATCAACCAGCGGCTCAAGACCCGTACGCCGTCGAACCATACCGTCCTCACCGAAGAGGACTTCATCGCGATCATCCGCTACCTCATCGACCTCAACGATGGGCGCGGGTTCACCGATGACATCGACCACCTGGGCAACCGCCGCATCCGGAGCGTCGGAGAGCTCATCGCCAACCAGTTCTCGGTCGGCCTGTCGCGCATGGCCCGCCTGGTCAAGGAGCGGATGAGCATCAACTCCGACCCGGAGAAGATCTCGCTCGACGACCTGGTCAACGCCCGCACGGTTTCCGCCGTGATCCAGGCGTTCTTCGGGTCGAGCCAGCTGTCGCAGTTCATGGACCAGACCAACCCGCTGGCCGAGCTGACCAACAAGCGCCGGCTCTCGGCGCTGGGTCCGGGTGGCCTCACGCGGGAACGGGCCGGCTTCGAGGTGCGCGACGTGCACTACTCGCAGTACGGCCGCATGTGCCCGATCGAGACGCCGGAAGGCCCGAACATCGGCCTGATCACCAGTCTCTCGACCTACGGGCAGATCAACGATCTCGGCTTCATCGAGACGCCGTACCGGGTGGTGAAGAACGGGAAGGTGACCAACGAGATCCGCTGGCTGTCCGCCAGCGAGGAAGAGGGCTACGCGGTGGCCCAGGCCAACGCGCAGCTGGACGAGGCGGGCAAGTTCGCCGAGGACCTGGTCCTCTGCCGCAAGGGCGACGACTACCCGCTGCTGCCGCCCGACCGGATCGACTTCATGGACGTGGCGCCGGAGCAGCTGGTCTCGATCGCCGCGGCGCTGATCCCGTTCCTCGAGCACGACGACGCGAACCGCGCGCTGATGGGCAGCAACATGCAGCGCCAGGCGGTGCCGCTCCTCTTCCCCCAGTCCCCGATCGTGGGCACCGGGCTCGAGGGCAAGGTGGCCGCCGACTCCGGCGCCGTGATTGTGGCGCGCCGGGCCGGCGCCGTCACCCGGGTCACCGCCGACGAGATCATCGTGGATTCGGGCGAGCAGGGGAAGGTGGATCCCAACGTGCCGCTGGCGCGGCTCACCCAGCACGACCGCTACCGGGTCCGGAAGTTCTGGCGCACCAACCAGGACACCGCCATCAACCAGCGCCCGCTGGTGCGGGCGGGGGACCAGGTGGCGGCGGGGCAGGTGATCGCCGACGGCGCCGCGACCGAGGCGGGCGAGCTCGCCCTCGGCAGCAACGTGCTGGTGGCCTTCATGCCCTGGTACGGGCACAACTTCGAGGACGCCATCGTGCTCTCGGAGCGCCTGGTGAAGGACGACGTCTACTCGTCGATCCACATCCAGGAGCTGGAGCTCCATGTCCGCGACACCAAGCGCGGCCAGGAGGAGATCACCCGGGAAATCCCCAACGTCTCGGACGAGGCGCTGGTGGATCTCGACGAGCGCGGCATCGTCCGGATCGGCGCCCACGTGAAGCCGGGCGACATCCTGGTCGGCAAGATCACGCCCAAGGGCGAGACCGAGCTCTCGCCGGAAGAGAAGCTCCTCACCGCGATCTTCGGTGAGAAGGCCAAGGACGTGAAGGACAGCTCGCTCAAGGTCCCGCCCGGCATGAAGGGCGTGGTGATCGACGTGAAGATCTTCAGTCGCGTCGAGGACCAGGTGGTCGAGAAGGACCGCGGCGAGCGCATCGGCGAGGTCCGCCGGGTCGAGACCGACGAGAAGGCCCGGATCTCGAGCGTCATGCTCGAGGAGCTCAAGTTCCTCCTCGAGGGCCAGGAAGTGGCGCTGATGCTCAAGGCCGGCACGGTCGAGGAGGCGGTGCCCGCCGGGACCCGGCTGACGCGCTCGGCGCTGGCCGAGATGGACCTCGGCGACATCGATCTCAAGACGCTCCGGGTGGCGAACAAGAACGCCAACGAGCGGATCCGCCAGACCATCGATACCGCCACCCGCGAGCGGGCCAAGGTCGAGGAGAAGGCGGAGGACCAGATCGACAAGATCCTGCAGCCCGATGAACTGCCCCCGGGCGTCATCCAGCTGGTGAAGGTGTACATCGCCGAGAAGCGCAAGGTCTCGGTGGGCGACAAGATGGCCGGCCGCCACGGCAACAAGGGCATCGTCGCCCGGATCGTGCCGGAGGAGGACATGCCGTTCCTCCCGGATGGCTCGCCGGTCGACATCGTGCTCAACCCGCTCGGCGTCCCGAGCCGCATGAACGTGGGCCAGATCCTCGAGACCCACCTCGGCTGGTGCGCCTCGATCCTGGGCTTCAAGGCCAAGACCCCGGTGTTCCGCGGGGCCGACGAGGCGGAGATCGGCGTGCTGCTCCGGATCGCCGGGATCCGCTGGGCCGGCCAGGCCCTCGGGCTCAAGCAGCAGGCGCCCGATCCGGACGCGGCGACGATCGCCACGGTGGCCAACGACCTGCACCAGGTCACCCACATGCTGACGGAGGCCGGGCTCAACGACCTGGCCCATCGCGGCGCGCAGGGGGTCACCCGGGAGCTGTACCAGGGTATCAAGACCTTCCTCACCGCGGCGGCCAGGGAACTGGCGGGTCGCGAGCTGGCGCAGCGCAAGCAGGAGCTGGCCTATCACCAGCACCGGCTGGCGAGCGCCGAGGGGGCGGAGCAGAAGGCGCTCCAGAAGCTGGTCAAGGACCTGGAGAAGGCCACCGAGGTGGGCGCCGCCGAGGTGCTCGAGGCGACCGGGCGCCCCGCGCTCGCGATCCTCGCCGGCGGCAAGGGCGAGGCGGAGGAGGTGGCGAAGGCGGCGGAGGAGCTGATCCGCGCCGCCGGGCTCACCCCGTCGGGCAAGGCCCGGCTGCGCGACGGCCGCAGCGGCCAGGAGTTCGAGGGCGATGTCACCGTCGGCACGATCTACATGCTGAAGCTCTCGCACCTGGTCGATGACAAGATCCACGCCCGGTCGATCGGCCCGTACTCGCTGGTCACCCAGCAGCCGCTCGCCGGCAAGGCGCAGTTCGGCGGCCAGCGGTTCGGTGAAATGGAAGTGTGGGCGCTGGAAGCTTACGGCGCGGCCCACGTCCTTCAGGAGATGCTGACGGTCAAGTCGGACGACGTGAATGGCCGCAGCAAGGTGTATGAGGCGATCGTGAAGGGGCAGAACCTGCCCGAACCCGGCATCCCCGAGTCCTTCAACGTGCTGGTGAAGGAGCTCCAGGCGCTGGGCCTCAAGGTGACGCTCGGCACGAGCGCCGACGGCGACGAATAAGGACGGACCAATGATCGACTTTCGCAGCGGACGCGAGCCCAAGAGCTCGAGCTTCGACTACATCAGCATCCGTATCGCCTCCCCGGAGGAGATCCGCGGCCCCCGCGACCAGAAGGAGCGGGAGCGCCTCGAACTCCAGGGGCAGCGGTACTGGTGGTCCTGGGGCGAGGTGACCAAGCCCGAGACCATCAACTACCGCTCGTTCAAGCCGGAGAAGGACGGCCTGTTCTGCGAGCGGATCTTCGGTCCGGTCAAGGACTGGGAATGCCATTGCGGCAAGTACAAGCGGATCCGCTATCGGGGCGTGATCTGCGACCGGTGCGGCGTCGAGGTGACGCTCAGCAAGGTCCGCCGCGAGCGGATGGGCCACATCGAGCTGTCGGTGCCGGTGGCGCACATCTGGTTCTTCAAGACGCTGCCCTCGCCCATGGGCAACCTGCTCAACGTCACCCTGCGTGACCTCGAGCGGGTCATCTACTACTCGAGCTATATCGTCATCGAGCCGGGCGACCAGGACGTCGAGGCCAACCAGCTGCTGGACGAGGACGAGTACCTCTCCCTCCGCGCCAAGGCGCGGGAGGACGGGGACAGCGCCTTCCGGGCCGACATCGGGGCCCCGGCGGTGCGCGAGCTGCTCAACCGGATCGACGTGAAGAAGCTGGCCGAGGAGCTGCGCGGCGCGGTGGCGACCGAGACCAGCCAGCATCGCAAGAAGCAGATGCTCAAGCGGCTCAAGATCGTCGACGCGTTCCTGACCTCGGGCGAGAACGGCGACGTGCCGAACAACCCGGCCTGGATGATCCTCGACGTCATCCCGGTGATTCCGCCCGACCTGCGGCCGCTGGTGCCGCTCGACGGCGGGCGCTTCGCCACCAGCGACCTGAACGACCTGTACCGGCGGGTGATCAACCGGAACAACCGGCTCCAGAAGCTGATCCAGCACAAGGCGCCGG
>DASZPT010000377.1:0-7156 GCA_035549935.1 Gemmatimonadales bacterium | reverse complement strand
GTGGTGGTCGCGGCGGGCCGGGCGGTGGGCGCGGCGGCGACCGCGGCGGGCGTGGCGGTCAGGAGCGCGAGGAGAGCGGCCTGGTCGAGAACGTCATCGCGATCAACCGCGTGGCCAAGGTGGTGAAGGGCGGCCGGCGGTTCTCGTTCAACGCCCTGGTGGCCGTGGGCGACGGCAAGGGCAAGGTCGGCATCGCGACCGGCAAGGCGAACGAAGTGTCGGAAGCGGTGCGCAAGGCGGTCGACGCGGCCAAGCGGCGGATGCGGGAGCTGCCCCGGGTGGGCGCCACCATCCCGCACGAGGTGATCGGCCAGCACGGCGCGGGGCGGGTGCTCCTCAAGCCCGCCGCGAGCGGTACCGGCGTCATCGCGGGCGGTCCGGTGCGGTCGGTGCTCGAGTGCGCCGGCATCACCGACATCCTGACCAAGAGCCTGGGCAGCAACAATCCGCACAACATGGTGCGGGCGACCATCGACGGGCTGTCGCAGCTGGTGACCGCCCGGCAGGTGGCGCGTGAGCGCGGGATCGAGGCGGACCAGATCGCCTACCGCGCCCCGCAGGAGGTCTGATCATGGGACGCAATCCCGTCGTGGGGCGGCAGGGCCCGGCCTATCACGCGGCCAAGGTGCCCGCCGAGTCGCAGGCCAAGAAGATCTGGGTGAAGCAGATCCGCTCCGGGATCGGCCACCCCGAGACGATGCGCAAGACCCTCCAGGCGCTGGGTCTCAAGCGCCACCAGTCCGTGACCGAGCTGCCGAACAACGCGTCGGTGCGCGGAATGCTGTTCAAGGTGCGCCACCTCGTGCAGGTGGTGCCGGCCCGGGAGAAGTAAATGGCAGAGAAGACCAGCCCGGTCACGCTCTCGACGCTGCGCCCGGCGCGCGGCTCGAACAAGGCGAAGATGCGGATCGGCCGCGGCCCCGGCAGCGGGAAGGGCAAGACCTCCGGCCGGGGTCACAAGGGCCACAAGGCCCGGCAGGCGGGGGAGACCAACCCGGGCTTCGAGGGCGGGCAGATGCCGATGTACCGGCGGCTCCCCAAGCGCGGGTTCACCAACCCGTTCAAGGTGATCGCGCAGCCGGTCAACGTGAAGGACCTCGCCGGTCTCACGGCCACCGAGGTCAACCCTGACACCCTCTTCGCCGCGGGACTCATCTCCAAGCGCGACGTCCCCGTGAAGCTGCTGGGGACCGGCGAGGTGGCGCGGGCCTACGCCGTCGCCGGCGTGAAGGTCTCCGCCTCGGCGCGCACGAAGATCGAGCAGGCCGGCGGGAAGATCGCCGCCGAATGACCGCCGCCGCCCGGCCCACGCTCGGCGGGATGGATCCCGAACTCCAGCGGAAGATCGGGTTCACCCTCCTCGCCCTGGTCATCTACCGGATCGGGGCGCACATTTTCGCGCCCGGCGTCAACGTCCAGGCGGTGACGGACTTCATCCGGAACTCGGCGGCCGCCGGGTTCTTCGGGTTGTACGACACCCTGGGTGGCGGGCTCTCCCGCGCGACGATCTTCGCGCTCGGGATCATGCCCTACATCTCGGCCTCCATCATCTTCCAGCTGGCCGGGGGGATCGTCCCCTCGGTCGGCAAGATGCAGAAGGACGAGGAGGGAAAGAAGAAGCTCACCCAGTGGACCCGGTACGCCACGGTGGCGATCGCGCTGACCCAGGCGTACGCCTTCGCCGCGTTCACCGAGAGCATCCCCGGCGCGATGCCGGTGGCGACGGTCTGGACCCGGCTCTCGATGATGGTGGTGCTGACCACCGGCGCCATCTTCGTGATGTGGCTGGGCGAGCAGATCACCGAGCGGGGCATCGGGAACGGGATGAGCCTCCTCATCACCTTCTCGATCCTGGACCGGCTCTGGCCGGGCATCGTGACGATGGCGGGCTTCTGGAAGGAGGGCGCCCTCACCTTCCCGAAGGTGATCCTCTTCGCCGCCATCCTCCTCGGCGTGGTGGCCGCGGTGACGGCGATGTCGCTCGCGGCGCGGCGGATCCCGGTGCAGATCCCGCGGAAGGTCATGGGCCGCGGCCGGATGACCCAGGGCCAGAAGACCTTCATTCCGATCCGCCTGATCACGGCGGGCGTCATGCCGATCGTGTTCGCCCAGACGATCATCATCGTGCCGGGCACCCTGGCGAGCTTCACCACGAACCCCGCGCTGCGGGCGTTCGCGGACTTCTTCACCCCGGGCGAGCTGCCCTACGACCTGACCTTCGCGATCCTCATCCTCCTCTTCAGCTACTTCTACACGTCCATCATCTTCAACTCGGTGGACCTGGCGGAAAACCTGAAGAAGCAGGGGGGATTCATCCCGGGCGTGAAGCCGGGTGCGAGCACCGCCGATTACATCGACAACGTGCTGGCCCGGGTGACCCTGCCGGGCGCGCTGTTCCTCGCGCTCGTCGCGATCATCCCGGTCACGATGACCAAGCAGCTCGGGTTCCAGCAGCAGTTCGGCGGCACCTCGGTCCTGATCGTAGTGGGCGTACTGCTCGACACGATCGCGCAGGTCCAGCAGCACCTGACGCTCCGGAAGTACGACAGCTTCATGAAGACGGGGCGCATCAAGTTCCGGGGCCGGCAGCAGCGGTTCATGTAGCCGGCAGGTTATCATGCAGGGCAGTGAGCGATGAGGAGTGAGGAGTGAGGGGTCCGGGGGCGCCGGTGGGTGCTCCGCCCTCGTTCCTCACTCGCGGCTTTTCCCTCCTCACCCCTCACGCCTCACCGGTGCCGTGAAAGGACGCGCATCCCCATGAACATCCTCCACCTCGGCCCGCCGGGCGCCGGCAAGGGCACCCAGGGCGCCCTCCTCGCGGAACGGCTGGGTCTCCCCAAGTTCGCCACCGGCGATCTCCTCCGCGACGCCGTCAAGCGCGGGACCCCGGTGGGGCTCAAGGCCAAGGCCGTCATGGAGTCGGGGCAGCTGGTGAGCGACGAGATCATCATGGGCGTGGTGCGCGACGAGCTGGCCAAGCCCGAAGCGGCCAAGGGTGTGATCTTCGACGGCGTGGTGCGCACCGTGCCACAGGCCGAGGGCGTGGCGCGGCTCCTGGGCGAACAGAAGCGCCAGATGGACTGCGTGCTCTTCTTCGATGTGCCCGATGCCGAGATCCTGTCGCGCATCGAGAAGCGCCGGACCATCGAGGGGCGGGCGGACGACGATCCCGCCGCGGTCGCCACGCGACTCAAGGCCTATCGCGAACAGACCGCGCCGGTGCTCGAATGGTACCGGAGCCGCGGCACGGTCCACATGATCCAGGCGGTGGGGAAGGTGGAGGAGATCGCGGCCCGGGTGCAGGGGCTGATCGGGCGCTAGCTCCCGCCGCGATGATCACGATCAAGTCCCCCCGCGAAATCGAGACGATGGCCCGTGCCGGCCACATCGTCGGCGAGACCCTGGCGCTCATGCAGCGCTCGGTCAGGCCGGGGATCAGCACGCTCGAACTCGACACCCTGGCCGAGGAATTCATCCGGAGCCACCCGGGTGCGACGCCCTCGTTCAAGGGCCTCTACGGCTTCCCGAAGACTCTCTGCACCTCGATCAACGAAGAGATCGTGCACGGCATCCCGAACGCCAAGCGCGTGCTCCGGGAAGGGAACATCGTGAGCATCGACGTGGGGGTGCACCTCGAGGGGCTGCACGCCGACTCGGCCACGACGGTGGCGGTGGGCGAGGTCAGCCCGGAGGCGAAACGCCTGCTGGCGGTGACCCAGGAGTGCCTCCGGGTCGGAATCGAGCAGGCCCGGGTCGGGAACCACGTCGGCGACATCGGGCACGCGGTCCAGCAGGTGGCCGAGGCCGCGGGCTTCGGGGTGGTGCGCGAGCTGGTGGGACACGGGATCGGGACGTCCTTCCACGAGGAGCCGCAGGTCCCGAACCATGGCCAGCCCAAGCGCGGGCCTCGGCTCCTCGAAGGGATGACGATCGCGATCGAGCCGATGATCACAGCGGGGCACTACGCCACCCGGACCCTCTCGGACAAGTGGACGGTGGTGACCGCGGACGGCAGCCTGTCGGCCCACTTCGAGCACACCGTGGCGATCACGGCGGCGGGCCCGAGGATCCTGACGATCTAGGGCGCGGGCGGACCAGACCCCCGCCTCCCGACCCCCGACCCCTAGCCCCTCCGCTTCGCCGTCAGCCGTTCCTCCGCCGGGAGTCTCGTCTCCGACGCCGCCCGCTGCGTGTCCCGGAGCAGCACCTCCGTATCATTGGCCAGGACCCGCATGTCCTCTGGCCGGCCCGCGGCCTCGAGGTTGAGGCGCAGGTTCATGTGCGACCCGGCGCCCACGGCCGCGGCGAGCAGCGCTGCCATGACCGCGTCCCCGAGAGTGCTGGCGGGCCCCTCCTGGGCCGCCCGGCGCGCCAGCAGGGCGATTTCCCGGCTCAGGCGGACCACGTCGGCCGGGACCTGTACCGCTCCCCTCCAGGCGCGCCGGATCCGCGCGTCCCGCTCCGCCTCGCCCCCCGAGGTATCGCGCCTCGCGTCCAGAACCGCGCGGAACGCCCGGGTGTCCTCGTCGGCGAGCACGAGGAGACGCTCCCGCAGGTGCGCCGCCTGCTCGATCAGCTGGGCCAGCGCCGGCGATTCCGATTTCGCTTTCGCCACCGCCACCTTCCCGATCATTTCGACCAGGGCCGCCGCCAGGCTCCCGGTGACCGCCGCCACGGACCCGCCTGCCGGCACGGGCTCCGTGGACGCGACCTGCGCGGCGAATTCTGCCATTGTGCTCATGCCCGACCGCCCCAGCTTGGCGTGAAACTCGGAACTCGGAACTCGGAACTCGGAACTCGAAACTCGAAACTCGGAACTCGGAACTCGGAACCCGGAACCGGAACCCGGAGCCTACGCCCCAATCTGCTCCAGCAGCCACCGGTGAATCACCGGATTGCCGGCTACGACGCCGCTATGCTCGATGCCGAGATCACGCCCGGCATAGTCCGTGACTACCCCGCCAGCTTCACGAACGAGCAGCGTCCCCGCCGCGATATCCCACGCCGACAGGCGCTGCTCCCAGAACCCCTCGAAGCGCCCTGCGGCCACGTCGGCCAGGTCGATGGCCGCGGAGCCGGGACGCCGGACCCCGGTGGCTCCCTGGATCACCCGGCCGAGCTGGGCGAGGTACTCCTCCATGCGGGTGAAGTCCCGGTAGGGGAGCCCCGTCCCGATCAATGCATGGACCGGATCGTGGATGGCGGAGACGGCGACCCGCTGGCCGTTCTCCCAGGCGCCGCCGCCCCGGACTGCCGCGGTGAGGCGGTCGAGCGGCACGTGCAGCACCACCGCCGCCTCCAGCCGTCCGTCGATGGCGGCCGCGATCGAGACCGCGAACGCCGGGAAGCCATGGAGGAAGTTGGTGGTGCCGTCGAGCGGATCCACCACCCAGACGAGCCCGTCGGTGACGATCTGCGGGGCCAGCTCCTCCCCGATGATCCGGGAGCCCGGTTCGGCGCCGAGGAGGAGCTCGGTGATCATCGACTCGGCGGTCCGGTCGACATCGGTGGCCCAGTCGGCGCGCCCCTTGGCGGTCCAGGCCGCCGGCCTGGGGCGGTCCACGGTCCGCAGGTAGGCGCCGGCCCGCCGGGCTGCCGACTCGGCGACACGCAGTAAGTCGTTGGCCGATGCCATCTTGCGTCACTCCTCCAGGCTGGATAGCTTGACCGAATGCCCCGAATCTTCTCCGGAATCCAGCCCTCCGGCGAGTTGCATATCGGCAACTGGCTCGGCGCGGTTCAGAACTGGGTTCGTCTGCAGCACCAGTATGAGTGCTTCATCTGCGTGGTGGACCTGCATGCCATCACCGGGAAGTACGACGCCGGTTCGCTGGCCCAGCGGACCCGGGACATGACCGTCGGCCTCCTCGCCGCCGGGATCGACCCGGGGCGGGCCATCCTGTTCGTCCAGTCGCACGTCCGGGAGCACAGCGAGCTCCAGTGGCTGCTCAATACCGTGACCCCGATCGGCGAACTGGAGCGGATGACGCAGTTCAAAGATAAGTCGACCCGGTTCGAGAGCGTCCCGGCCGGCCTGCTGAACTACCCGGTGTTGATGGCCGCGGATATCCTGCTCTACAAGGCCGACCTCGTGCCGGTCGGCGAGGACCAGGTGCAGCACCTCGAGCTCACCCGGGAGATCTGCCGGAAGTGGAACGCGCAGTTCGCGGCCGGCGAGGAATTCTTCCCCGAGCCCAAGCCGATGCTGACGGAGGCCAAGCGGATCCTGGGTCTCGACGGGCAGGCGAAGATGTCGAAGAGCCTGGGGAACACGATCGGGCTCCTGGAGTCGCCGGAGGAGGTGTGGAACAAGCTCCGTCCGGCCAAGACCGACCCGGCGCGGGTGACGAAGAAGGACCCCGGGACGCCCGAGATCTGCAACATCTACGCGCTCCACCGCCACTTCTCGCCGCCCGAGACGGTGGCCACCGTGGCGGCGAATTGCCGGGGGGCGGCCTGGGGGTGTATCGAGTGCAAGCGGGTCCTGGCCGACAATCTCAACGCGGCGCTCGTGCCGATCCAGGCACGGGCGAAGGAGCTCGAGGCGAATCCCGGCACGGTGACGGATATCCTCGCCGAGGGCGCCCGGCGGGCGAGGCGGGTCGCGGGGGAAACGATGCGCGAAGTCCGCGCGAAGATGGGGTTCCTGGCGGGGGAGCAGGACTGACATGGAAAAGATCATCAAGGCAGCGGTGGAGCGGGGCGCCTCCGACCTCCACATCAAGGCGGGGGACGTGTTCCGGGCGCGGATCAACGGGAAGCTCGTCCCCCTGACCAAGCAGCGGCTGACGCCCGACCAGACCCGCGCGATCGCCCTCAAGCTGCTGCCCAACGAGGACGACCGGTCGCGGCTCGACCAGCTCAAGGACTTCGACTGTTCGTGGGGCATGCCCGGCGTCGGTCGGTTCCGGGTGAATGTCCTCCGGCAGCGCTCCTCGTTCATGATCGTGATGCGGGTCATCCCCTTCGCGGTGCCGACCATCGAGGAGCTCAAGCTGCCGCCGGTCGTGGGCCGGCTGGCGGAGCTGGAGCAGGGGCTCCTCCTGGTGACCGGGGTGAGCGGCAGCGGCAAGAGCTCGACGGTGGCCGCGATGCTCAATCACATCAACCAGAATCTCCATCGGCACATCGTGACGGTGGAGAACCCGATCGAATT
>DASZPT010000376.1:0-9315 GCA_035549935.1 Gemmatimonadales bacterium | reverse complement strand
CCCATGCGAATGAGCGACACGTCCGGGTCGAGGATCGCATCCAGCTCCCGTTCCCGCGCCGCCAGCCGCGCCTCCCGGTGGGCGAGGGTGTCTCGGAGGGCAGCGACCGCCGCGCGCTGCTCGGCGATTTCGCGCCGGAGCCCGCGGCCCGTCACCGTGAGTCCCACGACCGCCACGAGCGAGGCGGCCAGCGCGAGCCAGGGGAGCCTCGAGGCCGCGGGGCGACGCGGGACCGCGCGGAGCACCGGCTGACTGGTGGCCCGGTCCATCACCCGCTGCTTGAGATCCGCCGCGGGGCCGGCGGCGCCGGCCGTGAGCGCGAGAAGCGCCCCCACCTCGCGGTACGCCGCAACCTCACGTGCCGCCTCGGGCGAGGTCGCGAGCAGGCCCTCGAAGGCCTTCGCCTCGTCCGGGTCCAGGGCCCCGAGCGCGTAGGCCGCGGCGAGTTCCTGCAGCTTCTCTGCCGGCGTCGTCACGGGGCCCCCTCGAAGTAGTACGGCCGGAGCGCCTCGCGGAGTCTCTGCATGCCGAGCCGCATGCGGGTCTTGATCGTGCCGAGCGGCTCCTCGAGGCGCTCGGCGATCTCCGACTGCGAGAGGCCTTCGTAGTAGGCCAGTTCGATTGCCTCGCGCTGCGGGGGGGAGAGCCCCGCGAGGGCGCTCGCCACCGCGCGGGTCCGCTCCTCCTCGAGCACCGCGGTGCCGGGGGGAGGATACCCCCTGCTCATCGCGGGGCCGGCCGCCGGTTCCTCGCGGGCCGCGGTGTCGGTGATCCGCTCCCGGCGGGACTGGGCCCGCACGAGATCGAGCGCCCGGCTCCGCGTCATCATCGTGAGCCAGGCCGCCACCGAACCCCGGCCCGGGTCGAAGCGGGGAGCTTCGCGCCAGGCCTGGGTGAACGCCTCCATCACGACCTCTTCCGCGTCCGCCGGCTGGCCCGTGACCCGGAAGGCGACGGCGAACATCACCTGGCCAAAGCGGTCGTAGAGACGGCCCAGCGCCTCCTCATCCCCCCGCGTCATGCGAAGGACCAGGTCCGCGTCGCGCGGTCCCGGAGGCAGGTCCTTCGTCTCAGTCATCGACCATCCGGTGGTCCGGGGAGGCGGTGGAGTCCGGGGAGCGAGGTCGCCAAAATGGAGTCTACCGCCCGTCATGAACGGGCCACAAGCCTCGGCGGCGGTCATGCGCGATCCGGCGTGAGTGGGTCGGACTCAGCCAGCTTTCCCGGGGTACGCCGGACACCTGCCGCCGGATCTGCGCCGCCGCAACTTCGTGCGACTGCACCGCGGTCTGATTGACGGGCCAACGCCGGGGGGCCACATTGGTCCTTCGTCACTGCCAACCCGATACCGGAGCTCGGTTCATGAGGCCATCTGCCCGAACGCTCCTGGGTCTCCTCGTGGGCGCCTGCCTGTTGCCGGCACCCGCGTCCGCTCAGGACACGACCACCTCCCGCGACTCGACCCGCAAGACCGCGGTCGAGCTGTCCCCCCTGACCGTCGTTGGCCGGATCGACAATCTCATCGGAACCGCCGGGAGCGCCTCGGAGGGGCACGTTGGGGCCGAGGACCTGCGCCAGCGGCCGCTCCTGCGCGAGGGCGAACTGCTCGAAACGGTTCCCGGGGTGATCGTCACCCAGCACTCCGGGGACGGGAAGGCCAACCAGTACTTCGTGCGCGGGTTCAACCTCGACCACGGCACCGACTTCCGGACCGAAGTCGAGGGCATGCCCGTCAACATGCCGACCCACGCCCACGGCCAGGGCTACACCGACGTCAATTTCCTGATCCCGGAGCTGGTCGACTACATCGACTACCGACTCGGCGTGTACCACGCGGAGGTGGGAGACTTCGGCAGTGCGGGCGGGGCCCAGTTCCGTCTCGCGAAGACACTCGCGCGACCGTTCGTGACGACCAGTGCCGGCGAGCACGCCCTGGAGCGCGCGGCCGCCGGTGGGAGCTGGAAACTCGGCGGGGGACATCTGCTGCTGGGCGGCGAGGCGAAGCGGTACGACGGCCCCTGGCGGCTGGACGAGGATCTAAGGAAAGTGAGTGGGATGGCGCGTTACAGCTGGGAGCGCGGCGCGTCATCCTTCTCGGTGCTCGGCCTGGCGTACCACAACCGGTGGAACTCGAGCGACCAGATCCCGCTCCGGGCGGTGGATGAGGCGCTGATCACGCGGTTCGGCCACATCGATGGCTCGGACGGCGGGCACACCCAGCGCTACAGCGTCTCCGGCTCGTGGCGTCACCTGGGCGGCAACTCGGTGCAGGATGTGGAGGTCTACGGCATCTACTCGGATCTCGACCTGTTCTCGAACTTCTCCTACTTCCTGAGCGATACGGTCAACGGCGACCAGTTCAACCAGCACGAACAGCGGACGGTTCTCGGTGCCAATCTCCGGCACACCCAGCCGGTCTCGGCGATGGGTCGGTCCCACGTCTTCACGCTCGGGCTCCAGAGCCGGGCCGACTTCATCAATGGGCTGGGCCTGTTCCTGACGCGGCGCCGCGAGCGGCTGAGCACCGTGCGCCAGGACGACGTGCGGGAAACCGGCAGCGGTGTCTACCTCCAGGCCGAGTCGCGCTGGGCCGCGAACTTCCGGAGCGAGCTGGGGGTACGCGCCGACCTCTACACCTTTCACGTCGAGAGCGACCTCGCCGCCAACTCGGGCAGCCGCTCGGCGGCGATCGTGAGTCCGAAGGCCTCGTTCATCTACGCCCCCTCGCCGGCGGCGGAGGTCTACGTGAGCGGGGGGCTTGGCTTCCACAGCAACGACGCACGAGGAACCACGATCCGGGTCGACCCGGCCACCGGGGACCCCGCGTCTCGGGTCAACCCCCTGGTGCGCTCGCGCGGGGCGGAGTTGGGGCTCCGGCTGACTCCGGTGCCGCAGTGGCGGTCCACCCTGGCGATCTGGGCACTGGACCTCAACAGCGAGCTGCTCTTCGTGGGCGACGGCGGCGCCACCGAGCCGACCGACGCCAGCCATCGCGGCGGCATCACCTGGGCCAACTTCTACCGGCCCATCCCTCAGCTGTCGCTCGATCTCGATGTCTCCCTCGCGCGGGCGCGGCTCACGGGTGTCCCGGCCGAGCAGGACCGGATTCCCGGTGCGCTCGAAAATGTGGTGGCGGCGGGGGTCACCTGGGCGGCGGTTCGGCGGGGGCCCTTCGCGGCGCTCCGGGTACGCCACTTCGGGTCCTATCCGCTGATCGAAGACAATAGTGTCCGGGCGAGCTCGACCACACTGCTCAACGCCGACGCCGGATTCCTGGTCTCTGGGATCAGGGTGACAGCGAGTGTGCTCAACCTCCTCGATTCGAAGGCGAGCGATATCCAGTATTACTACGCCTCGCGCCTCCCGGGCGAGCCGGCGGCCGGGGTCGATGACGTCCACTTTCACCCGGTGGAGCCGCGACAGGTGCGGCTCACCCTGGCCTGGGGCCTCTAAGGAGGAGTCATGTCACGCCGAAAGGGGCTTTCTCACCAGCATCCGCATCACGAAGGCCACGCCAGGGCTCCCGGAGGCGACCACGGTCATGGGCACGCGCACGATCATGAGCACGAGCACGAGCACGCCCATCTGCATCAGCATTCCCACACCCACGAGCATCGCCACGGTGACCTGGTGCACAGCCACGAGCACACGCACGAGCACCGGCATCCCCACGTGCACCGACACAGCCACCCGCACGACCACGGGGCGGATGCGGTGGACCCGCGGGTGGAGCAGCCCGGGCACTCGCATGCGCATGACGACCCCCGCCACGACCATGCCCATCCTGAGCTGGACGGACCTGGCCATGCAGGGGAGGATCACTCGCATGAGCACCCGTGACGGGCGCCGGCGCGGGGACGGGGGCCCCCCCGATCTCAATCTCGGCTGATTGGTCTGGAGAGTGTCACCAGAAAAACGCCGGCCTGCGCCAGACGACGCAGGTCGGCAGTACCATCCAGGAACTCAGCGGCGTACCGACGTCAGCCGCCCCAGTTCCAGAACCGTTCGGGCTTGAGGGGGGAGAGCTCCTCCATCCCCTTCTCGCCCGAGAGGAGCCGGGTGATCAGCACGCCGGTGATGCAGGAGAGAAGGATGCCGTTCCGCCCGTGGGCGGTGGCGTACCAGAGGCCCTCGAGACGCGGCTCGCGGCCCACGATCGGAAGCCCATCCGGCGAGACCGGGCGGAGTCCGGCCCAGGTGCGGAGCACCTCCCCCTTCGCGAGGGACGGGCAGATTGCGGTGACGCCGGTGAAGATCTCGGCGAGCCCCGCGGCCGTGACCTCGGGGGTGTAGCCGGCGTGCTCCATGGTGCTCCCCACCACCGCCTCGCCGTCCCGGGCCGCGATGTAGCAGCCCTTCCCGATCACGATCGCCGGGGCGATCCCCGCGGGCCACGCGAGCGCCGCCATCTGGCCGCGGATCGGCTCGACCGTGAGGGGGCGGGGAAGCCCGCCGATCTGGCCCGACCATGCCCCGGCCGCGATGACCACGTCGGGGGCGCTGTAGCTCTCCTTCGCCCTCACGCCGACAACCCGGTCGCCGCGGCGCTCCACCGTGGTCACGGTGTCCCTCACCGTCACCACCCCGAGCTTGGCAGCGTCCACGAGGAGCGCCTCGACCAGCTTGCCGGGGTGGATGGCCCCGTCCTTCGGGGCCCAGAAGGCGCCGTGGGTCGGGCCGAGCCAGGGCCACCGGGTCTTCACCTCGCCGGCATCGAACCAGTCGCAGAGATGGCCCTGCTGCCGCTGCCAGGCGAGTTGGGAGCGAAGGTGGCCCGCGTCGGCTTCGTCCGCGGCGACGCGTGCGATACCTTCCTGCCAGAAGCCGACGTCGATGCCGGTCTGGTCCTGGAGCATCGGGGCCAGTTCCGCGAGGAGTTCCCGGCCCGCCAGGCCGAGCTCGAAGAGGGGATCGTCGGTACGGGAGTCGACCTGGGCGGCGAGCATTCCGGCGGCGGCGCGCCACCCTTCGCCCCGGTCCTCCCCCCGTTCGAAGAGGAGGACCCGGCGCCCCGACTGGGCCAGCTCCCGGGCGCAGGATGCGCCGACCGGGCCGCCCCCAATTACAATGACGTCAAAGGCTTGCGTCACGTTTGGACCGAGGAAACTTTCTGAAACGTCGCACGTACTGGGTTGGCGAGACAGTCTTCTGTGGAGGAAAATAGCATGTTCCGTAACCTCATCGGGTTTGCCCTGCTGGCCATCGTCGCCTGGTTCGGCCTGCAGCTGTTCTTCGGCCTGTTCGGGATCGTGGTGGGCCTGCTGGCCAGGCTCATCTGGCTGGCCGTCCTGGGCTTCCTGATCTACCTGGTGCTCCGGGTGTTCGCCCCGGCCACCGCAGATAAGGTGAAGGAGACCATCTCCGGCAAGACCGCCGCCTGACCTGTTGGCGGGCCCGGAAATGAGACGCCCCCTCGGAATCCCGAGGGGGCGTCAGTGTTCTTGCTGCATGCTGGGCCGGCAGCTCTCGATCCGCGGATTCCGCAGATTCAGGGACGCGAGAAGGTCTCGGATCGAGGCGGTCGGGAATGACGCGTTGTCAAATGACGCTCGTCTGCGCAATCGGCGGAATCGGCGGATGGCTGTCCCGTCGCGCCTAGCTCCGCGCCCGCAGGTCCTCGACGGCCCAGAAGAGCAGCGGGAAGAGGATCTCGTGGTGTCCCGTCAGCATGATCCCCTTGCCACCGGTCTCCCGCGTGGGCCGTTCCACCACGTTCATCCGCGGCCGGTAGTGGCGGATCATGTCGAAGTCGGCGGCGAGAAAGCCGGCCGGCTTCCCGGCGTTGAGGTTCCGGGAGATCGTGAGCGCCTTCAGGAAGACCTCGGGGAGCACCACCGCGCTCCCGAGGTTGAGCACCACGCCGCCCTGATCGAGATCGGGGAGTGAGCCCGCGAGCCGGCGGAAGTCGCGGTGGCTGGTGGCGCCGAGCGCCGCGCCGTCGGTGAGCGGGTGCTGGTGAATGATCTCCGCGCCGATCGCCGCGTGTACCGTGACCGGCACGCCGGCGCGATGGCAGGCGAGGAGCACCGAGACGTCGTCTCCCGGGAGCTCGCCCCGGGCCGCGAGGGCGGCCGCCAGCCCCTCGCCCAGTCCCTGCGTCTCGCGGTGCGCGGTGCTGATCGCCGTGTTCATCAGGGCGCCGGTTTCCTCCGCCATCCCGAACGTCCCGTCCTTGAGGCCCGCCTCCACGTCCTCGCTGGTGCCGCCGAAGGCGGCCAGCTCGAAATCGTGGATCGCCGCGGCGCCATTCATCGCGACGTGCGTCACCACGCCCTGGCGGACCCACTCGGCGAGCAGGGGGCCGAGACCGACCTTGATCACGTGCCCGCCGATCAGCACCACCATCCCGCGCCGGGCGCGGGCGGCCGACGCGATCGCGGCCGCCACCGTGCGAAGGTGGTCGGCCGCGAGGACGTGGGGAAGGCTGTCGAGGAAGGCGTGGAAGGAGCGGTCCCCCGCGGGGGCGTGGGCCAGCAGGGTGCGATCGACCTTGTTGGCCCGTGAGCCGATGGCCACCGTGCGAACCCGCGAGAGATCGGGTTCACGGTAGCGGCTCATTGGGTGCCCGCCTCCTGCACCTTCTCGAGCTGGAGGGTGACGGTCCCGAAGGGGAGCTTCGCCCGGATCTGCACCGGGATCCTCCGGACGTCATCGGTGATCCAGAGCATCGCCTTGGAGCGCGGGGCGAAGAGTCCGTCCTCGCCCACGACCGGATTCAGGATGACGCAGGTCGCCTGGCTCCCGTCCGGCATCTCCATCTTCTCGCGCTTGACCACCGTGATCTTCACGGGGTTGAGGTCCTTCTTGAAGTACCGCTCGTAGGTGTAGGTCTTGCCCACCTCGAGCGGGAGGGTCCGCAGGAAATAGAAGAAGGCCGCGTCATCGAGCGGGTCGGTGACGGTGGGCTTGGTCCCCGGCCGGTTCTCCTGGGTGTAGAAGAGGGAATCGGGGAAGATCTCGAAGTAGCGCTTGCGCGGCTTGCCGTTCTCGACCAGGTCCTGGTGGAACCGGCGCGACACCAGGTCCTGGGTCCCGGTCCACGACTGCAGCACGTTCCGGCTCTTGTAGAACGGCGCCGAGGCGTCGAGCCCGAACTCGAACACGAAGGACTCGTTGCCCCGGACGGTGTCGATGCCCGTGACGCTCATCCAGGCGGTGCCGAGCCGGAGAATGCCGAGCTTGGCGGCATACTGGAATCGCTCGCCCACCTGGAAGGGGTAGGAGGGCTGGGCCCGCGTCACCGTATCGCCCGCCGGCCGCGGGAGCAGCGTGGTGCCGGCGATGAGGGCCGCCGCAAGGATCTTCATCGTGCCGTTTCCTCGAGTTCCGGATCGTCGGCCCGGGCACCGCCCGGTCTCGAGTCGGTTGGCCGCGTGCCGCGTATCCTCAGTTTTCCGCCATCGCGCCACAGCTGTTTGGCGAGCGGCCAGGGATCGATCCGGCTCGGGCGCTGACGGAGATCGTGCCGCTCCACCACCTCGATCGTCTCGATCCGCCGCGCGTGCCGCGCCACCCGCCCGATCAGCTCGGCGTTGGCCGCCCATCCTTCGGCCGTGAGCAGCGGGCCACTTTCCTGGTCCCGGAGCGCGTTCTTGAGACAGAACAGGCGGAACGCTCCATATCCGGAGACAATGTCCTTCACACCGGACACCTGCACGCCCCGGAGCAGCCACCGGGCGTACTTTCGCACGAGGCGTGCCGCCCGTCGCGGCTCACCCGTCACCGTGCCCTGTGCCACGACCATATCCGCCCCGGACTCGAGACGCTTCACGATCTCGGGGAGGTATTCGGGGCCATGGGTGAAATCGGCGTGGAGCACGATGGCGGCGTCGCGCTTGGGACGGTCGGTCTTCTCGACCGCGACCCGGAGCAGTTCCTCCAGGGTCTTCGCATAGCCCTGGCGCTCGCCATGCCGGATCACCGTGAGCGGGAGCGCCTTGGTGTAGGGCTCCAGGATCTCGGAGGTGGCGTCGGACGAGCCGTCATCCGCCACGAGGATCTCGTATTCGCGGGGGAAGGCCTGCAGGGTCTTTCGGATCTTCCACAACAGGAGGCCGACGGTCGGGCCCTCGTCGTGGCTTGGAATGCAGAGATAGAGCATCGTTTCTACGTGGCTGGCGCGACGGAATGATACACCGGGAGCATACCCTCGGCCATCCTGTCGCTGCTGAAACGGGTGACCCGTTCGCGGCCCCGGGCGCGGAGCGTCGCCTGACGGGCGGGATCCTCGAGGAGCCCGGCGACGGCCTGGGCCAGGAGGTTGGCGTCGCCGCGGCGGCAGAGGACTCCGGCATCACCCACGGCCTCGGGGAGTCCGCCGGCATCGGTGCTCACCACCGGTACGCCGAGTTGCATCGCGTCGAGCACCGAGGTGTTGAGGCCTTCCTCGCGGGAACTCACGACGAAGAGATCCCCCGCCGCGATCACCGCGCGGCCCTCGTCCACCTGGCCGAGCAGGTGGACACGGGCGTCGACCCCGAGCCGGCGGGCCAGTTCCGCCAGGAAACCATGCTCGGGCCCGTCACCGGCGAGGACCCAGTGGAGGCCGGGGTGGCGCTCGCGGAGCCGTGCCGCCGCGCCGATCAGCGTGGAATAGTCCTTGTGACCGACCAGCGCCCCGACCGAGACGGCGAGTCTCGCCGTCGGCGGGAGGGAGAGCCGCTGGCGGAGGTCGAGTGGTGCCGGCGGCGGCGTGTCGAGGGGGATGCCGGACGGGACGACCGTGACCAGGTCGGCGGCGATGCCGCCGGCGACCAGCACCCGCCGCACTGCCTCGCTGATCGCGACGATCCGGGTGGCGCGGCGCCAGGGCCAGAGGCGCCGGAGCGGGAAGTCGACCCGGCGGGTGACGACGAGCGGGATGCGGTGCCCCCAGGCTCCGAGCGCCGCGAGCACGAGCGCATGGGGATCGTGCGCATGGAGGATCACGGGCGGCCCCGCCGTCCGCACCGCGCGCCGGATCGCGAGCAGGACGCGCGGGTCGAGCGCCGCGGTCCAGCCGCACGGGAGCACCGGGACGGCCGCCGATGCGAGCTCCCTCGCCAGGCGGCTTCCCCCTCCGGTCACGACCACCTGCGGGATTCCCCGCGCCGCCAGGGCGCGGGCGAGGTAGACGACCTGGCGCTGCCCACCGCGCCACTCCCGTCCCGACGCCACGTGTACCACCCGAAACAGGGAACGGGGAACGTTGTCCGTCACTGCGACGCGTCCCGGAGCAGCGCGCGGAGCTCCGCGAGGCTGAACGGCTTCTGCAGGCAGGGCCGGCCGCTCTGTTCCAGGAAATCGAGGGTGTCGCCCCGGACGGTGTCGCCGGTG
>DASZPT010000375.1:0-3958 GCA_035549935.1 Gemmatimonadales bacterium | reverse complement strand
GTGATCGTATCCGCAACCTCGCGCTCCTCATCCTCCGCCAGGATCTCGTTGCAGAGGGTGATGCACTCGTTGCAGATGTAGACCGACGGGCCGGAGATGAACTTCCGGACCGAATCCTTCGACTTCCCGCAGAACGAACAGCGGAGGTGCTTGTCGTTCGACATGCCACCCGGGGTCCGGTTGAAACGTGAAGGGGGAGTGCAGTGAATTCTGCCGCTCCCCCGTGACACCGTCAAGGCCGACTATTTCGCGGGCTGGATCTCGGTCCGCTTGGTGATGACGTGGTCGATCAGCCCGTAGTCCCGCGCCTCCTCCGCGCTCATGAACCGGTCCCGGTCCATGTCGCGCTCGATCGTCTCGATCGGCTGCCCGGTGTGCTGGGCGTAGAGGCCGTTGAGCTTGGTGCGCAGGTACAGGATCTCCCGCGCCTGGATCTCGATGTCGGCCGCGGTGCCCTGGGCGCCGCCCGAGGGCTGGTGGATCATGATCCGCGAGTGCGGCAGCGCGCTCCGCTTCCCCTTGAGCCCGGCGGCCAGGAGGAACGAGCCCATCGAGGCGGCCATGCCCATGCAGATCGTGTTCACCGGCGCCTTCAGGTACTGCATCGTATCGTAGATGGCCAGCCCGCTCGACACCACCCCGCCCGGCGAATTGATGTAGAGGTAGATGTCCCGCTCCGGGTTGTCCGCTTCCAGGAACAGGAGCTGGGCGATGACGATGTTGGCCACGTCGTCGTTGATCGGGGCCCCCAGGAACACGATCCGGTCCATGAGGAGCCGCGAGAAGATGTCGTAGCTCCGCTCGCCGCGGCTGGAACGCTCGATGACGTACGGAGGAAACAGGGTCGCCATGCTGGGCTCAGGCATCTGCCACGGTGGATTGCTGGAGGAGCCAGGCGAACGCCTTCTCCTCGGTGATGGACCGCTCCAGTTCCCGGAGCCGGCCGGCCTTCTCGAGCTGGGCGTAGAGCTGGCCCACCGGCAGGTTCCGCCCCGCCGCCAGCGCCGCCACCCGCTCGTCGAGCTCCTTCTCGGTCGCCTGCAGGTTGTTGGTCTCGACCACCGCGTCGAGCACCAGCTCGCGCCGCACCTGCTGCTCCGCCACCGGGCGGAACTCCTGCGCGAACTGCTCGAACCGGTCCTCCGGGATCTCGTACGCCTTCATGTATCCCTGGATCAGCCGGTTGACCAGGGACGACGGCGCGGGCACGTCGTTGGTCTGGTAAATCTGGTTGAGCAGGTCCTGCCGCACCGCCGCGTCGGCCCCGTGCTCGGCGTCGTGCTCCAGGTCCTTCCGGAGCGCGGCCCGCAGGGCATCGAGCGTCTCGAAGTCGCCGATCTCGCGCGCGAATGCGTCATCCAGCGGCGGCAGCTCCTGGCGCTTGACCTCGTGCAGCGTGATCCGCACCCGCCGCGTCGTCCCCCGCTTGCTCTCGTCCGGGTGATCGTCGGGGAAGCGCACCTCGGCGTCCACCGTCTGGCCCGGGACGAGGGTCATCACCTTCTCCTCGACGTCCGGGATCGCCCGGCCCTCGCCCAGGACCATGGTGTACGGCTGCGAGGCCCCCGCCGTCTCGCCCTCGAGCGGCGCCACTTCCATCCGGACCATCTGGCCGGGCGACGGCTTCTCCCCTTCCACCGGGAGCCAGGAGGCCTTCCGCTCCTGCAGATCACGGAGACGCTCCTCGACCTGTTCCGCCGACACCGGCTGCACCTTCCGCTCGACCTTGAACCCACCGGTCCGCTTCAGGGCCACGTCCGGTCGGACCTCCACATGGAACTCGAATTCGAGGTCATGACCATCCTCGAACTTGAGGTTGTGGATGTGCGGCTCCGCGATCGGCTTGAGGCTCTCCGCCTTCTGCGCGGCGTCCCAGCTCTCGCGGATCAGCTCCTCCAGCATCGTCTGCCGGATCGCCTCCCCGAACCGCCGGCGGACCACGGCCTCAGGGGCCTTCCCTGGACGAAATCCGGGCAGTCGGGCGTTGGCGCCATAGTACTTCACCGCCCGCCTCTCCGCCTGCTTCACCCGGTCCACCGGGACCGAAACCTGCAGGGACTTGGAGGCAGCGTCTTCTTTTGTCTTGGTAATGGAGATGTCCGGCATGGGCGGAATGATAGCCCAGCCTGTCCCCGGGGGTCAAATAAATCGGCCCGGCCTGCCGATACTAGGACTGATCCTCAGGTCGGGTCGGGGACGATCCCGAGACGTCGGTCTAACTGATTGGGGTACAACGAGCTGTGAACACAATCCTGGTCGTCGATGACGAGGCCTCGATTCGCCGCGCCCTGCGGAACTGCCTCGAGCGTGCCGGCTTCGGCGTCGAGGAGGCGGCTTCCGGTCGCGAGGCGCTGGCACACGTAGCAAGCGGCCGCCCGGCCGACGCGGTGGTGAGCGACGTCCTCATGCCCGAGATCAACGGCCTCGCATTCTACGATGAACTGGTCGAGATCTCGCCCGAACTCGCCTCCCGCGTAGTCTTCCTGACCGGTGCGTCGGCCGACCCGCGGGTCCACGGCCCGATCGAGCAGCGGGGCGTGCCGCTCCTCTCGAAGACGGACGATCTCCGCCTCGTGGTGGACGCGGTGCGCGTGGCACTCCTGCACCGCGCGGCCACTCCCCATCCCTGAGTTCACCGGATCAGCAGCTCGCCGCTTTCCCCACCGAATTCGTCCTCGACCCTCCTGCTTCCCACCGGCGCCTGCCAGGCGCCACCGTCGTAGCGCACGTTGATCCGGTGCAGCCCCGGGGTGACCGCGAGGATGATCCTCCAGCGCGTCCCCGCGCGCTCCAGCGCCACCGGCTGCCAGTCGGTGAAGTCCCCCATGATCTCGACCGCGGCCGCGCGCTCCGGCGCCGGGAGTGAGAACTCGACCAGGCTTTCCCGCATCCGCCGCGCCAGGAGACTCGGCGTGGCCTCAGCCGCGGGGACGGCGGGCGCTCGGGGACGCGAGGCCAGCAGGGCCCGGAGCCCGAGCCGGTAGAACTGCTCACCGCTCGCGCCGTAAGCCGGGTCGATGGGCTGCCGGCCGATGGTTCCCACCACGCCGATGCGTGCCGCGATCCACCACGCCCCCTCGAGACTCCACCAGGTCGACCCGACCGTCGGTCCCGCCGCTCCCGGAGTGGCGCGGTCCATCGTCGCACCGGGATCGAGCCGGCGCGGCCCGAAGCGCATTCCGGTCGCCGCCCTGAGCGATACCCGGTCCCCGGCCCAGCCCAGCCAGAGGCCGAGATCCGTGATGGTGCGGGTGCTGCTGCTGGCGGCGGTTCGCGGAGTGAGGGTATCGGGGAGGTTCACGGAACTGTCCGCGCCGCTCGAGAGTACGGTGGCGGTCTGCCACCCCTGCACCTGGACGGAGAGACGCCCCACCTGCCGCCAGGCGGCCGCCTCCCACCGCCGCGTGGCACCGAGGTACTCCCGTCCTCCCTGGTAGCCCACCCAGAGCCCCCGCTCCCGTCCCGCGAGATGCAGCCGCACTCCGGCGCGTCCTGCGGCCGCGGTCACCATCCGGTCGCCGAACTGCCCGAGCAGGTTGCCGGTCACCTCGCCGATCACCGGTCCACCGAGTGGGCGAAGCCATCCCGCCTCGATCCGGCCGATCGTGGCGGGTCCGAGACCCGAAAAGTCACGGTACTCACCCGAGAGCTCCAGGTGCGCCGGCCCGCTCCGGAGCGTCAGGGCAGGCGCCAGCGACACGGTGCCGGTCTGCCCGAGTCCGCCGTCCACTGCGGCGCGCACCTGCCCCGTGGCCGGCACGGCGACCGAGCAGAGGAGGGCGAGGCCCGCGCCGGCGAGCCGCGTCACTGGGGCCGCTCCGTCGTGGGGAGTGGTGCGACCGGCGGCTGCTCCGCCGGCGGCGGGAGGTTCCGGCCCTGCCGGCCGACTCGGCCGGTGAGGCGATCCCGGAGCGCGAGGAGGGCCGCGTCGTTGGCGCCGCGCGCGGTCATGTCGTAG
>DASZPT010000374.1:0-6840 GCA_035549935.1 Gemmatimonadales bacterium | reverse complement strand
GGGGGCGAGAGCGCGGGAGACCGCCGCCTCGACCGCCGCGGGGACCGAGGGACGCACCGCCCGGAGCTTCGGGGGATCGCCGCTGAAGCGCTTGGCGATCACGGCCTGCGCCGTCGCGCCGGTGAAGGGGGGCTCGCCGGCGAGCATCTCGTAGAGCACCGCCCCCAGCGCATAGATGTCGGAGCGGGCATCCAGCTGCCGCTCCCCCGAGGCCTGCTCCGGGCTCATGTAGGCCGGGGTCCCCACCGCCATCCCGGTCTCGGTGAGCCGCTCCTCCCCCGTGGTCAGCGCGCGGGCGATGCCGAAGTCGGCGACGAGGGTGTCGCCATCCTTCGTGAGGAGGACGTTCTCCGGCTTGATGTCCCGGTGGATGATTCCCTGGCGATGGGCATAGTCGAGCGCCCGCGCCGTCTCGGCCGCGATCCGGGTCGCGTCCTCGACCGGGAGCTGCCGCTCCCGCGTGAGCCGGTCACGGAGCGACTCGCCGTCGACGAACGGCATCGTGAACCAGAGCTGGCCGGCCGCCTCGCCCGAATCGAGCACCGTGAGGATGTGCGGGTGCTGGAGCCGCGCGGCGAGCTCGACCTCGCGATGAAACCGCTCGGGGCCGAGGGCGTGGGCCAGATCCGGATGGAGGACCTTGAGGGCGACGGGCCGCTTGTGCTTGAGATCCTGGGCCAGGAAGACCGTGGCCATGCCGCCCCGCCCGAGCTGGCGCTCGAGCCGGTAGGCCGGGAGGGCCGCCTGCAGCGTCGCTTGGAGGTCGGTCAACGACGGGGCCTGGAGAGGATCGCTGAAACTACCTCCTCCCCTCCCGGCCCACCAGCACCCGGCCGCTACTGAATGGCGATCTGGCCCACGTTCACCAGCGGCTCTCCCACCAGGGAGAGCAGCTTGAGGTGCACGAAGAAGCCGCCTGGCTCGAGGTCCCCCGGAATGGTGAAGTGCACCTCATCGCAGAGGGGCTCGCACCCCGCGAGCCCCACCGTCCGGGACTGCCGGATGGTGTCGGTGGCCGCGAACACCACGGCGAAGGGGCCCGGCATGTTGACCCCGGTGGCCACCGCGGGGTGATTCACCCCGCTTGCATAGGTCCCGCCCACCGACTGGTGGAACTCGGAGCGGGGGTAGCGCCAGGCCCGATAGGTGAGGGTATCGCTTCGGCCCCGGGCGCTGAACCGGAGGAGGACAAAGGCCGTGTCGTTGATGATATCGGTCGGCTGGTATCCCGCCGGGTAGATCACCGTGGGGAACCGTGCGAAGATGGCGCCTCCCCCCTCGAGACCGTTGGCCGGCGCGATGACGCTGTCGATCGGCGCGGCGTCCCCGTTCACGGTGAGGGCCATCTGGGCGGCGGTCGGGAGCACGCCCCAGACCGACAGGCGGATTCGGTCCCCGCCCCGCACGGCGTACGCCGGCGCGGCTCCGAAGTCGAGATTGGTCATCGACAGGATGACCGGCGGGAACTTGAAGTGCACGGTATCCTGGGTGACCGCCGAGTCGCCGTTCACGAGCACCTTGAGCTTCGCCGCGGCGGGCTTGAGCCCGCTCGGATAGTTCCACGGGACCACGACAGTCAGCTGGGTGGAGGTCGACGCCAGCACCGTCATGGCAAACGGGCTCGCGGCACTGCAGGCCGGCGCGCAGCTCGCCAGCTTGACGAGGTTCTCCGCCGGGATCGTCGAGAACCCGGCGCCGGAGATGGTGATGGTGTCGCCCAGGTAGGGGCCGGTCGGGCTCCATCCGGTGATGCTCACGCTCCCCCCGCCTCCCCCGCCACCGCCGCCGCCACCCCCTCCACTGGGTCCGGTACCGCCTCCTCCGCAGGCGAGCGCGAGTGTGGCGAGGAGCAGGAGGGGAACCGCCCCTTGCCGCTCTGACTCGGGGGCCCTATCGGTTGGGGGTGGGGCCGGGCGGCTGCCCTCACCTTCGGGGGCGGGTTCCTCGGAGGTCCCTGGCCGGGTGAGCAACGGCCAGAGGAGCGAGCGCGTTCGGTCGGCTCGCCGGCTCTCGTCTGATGGCATGCAGTCCAGCCTGGTCAGGGGTGGCAGGGCAGATCGGCCCGTTCCCTTCCAGAGCGCGGAACCACCACCTTCCCTGACATGGCCCACCCGTCCGCCTCACCCTCGCCCGCACCGGGGACGATCACCGACCTGCTGCTCGATTGGCGGGAGGGGAACGCGGAGGCCATGGGCCGGCTGGTCCCTATCCTTTACCAGGCGATGCGCCAGCTCGCCGGCCGGCACCTGGGCCGGGAGCGGGTGGATCACACCCTGACCCCGACCGCCCTGGTGCACGAGGCCTGGCTCCGGCTGGTGGACCAGACCCGGGTCGCGGTGACCGACCGGGTGCACTTCATGGCGCTCGTCTCCCGGACGATGCGGCACATCCTGGTGGACCACGCGCGCCGCCGCCTGGCGCAGAAGCGCCGCGCGCCGGCCGACGCCCTCCCGCCTCCCTCGGAACCGGGCGATGCCTGGTCGCTCGACCTGATCGCGATCAACGACGCGCTCGACCGGCTGCAGACGATCGACGAGCGGATGTACCGCGTGGTGGAGTGCCGCTTCTTCGGCGGCCTCACCGAGGAGGAGACGGGGCAGGTGCTGGGGGTGACCTGGCGGACCGTCCATCGCGACTGGCTCAAGGCCAAGCGCTGGCTCGAACTGGTGCTGGAGGAGTAGCGATGGAGCCGGCACCGGACGATCCGGTCTTCTGGCGGGAAGCGTCGCGGCTCTACGACCTGCTCGTGGACCTCGCGCCGCCTGAGCGCGAGGCGGCGCTCCTCGCCGCGACGCCCGACCCGGCGCTGCAGCAGGCGGTGCGCCGCTGGCTGGCGACCGGGCCCTCGGTGCGGATCCCCGAGATCTGCCCCCTGCCACCCGACGGCCTCGAGCTGCCCGGGCTCCTCGCGCCGGGCACCGTGATCGGGGCGTGGCGGGTGACGCGGCTCGCGGGCGAGGGTGGGATGGGCCTCGTCTACGAGGCGGAGCGCGCCGACGGCAGTTTCGAGCGGCGGGTGGCGCTCAAGGTGATGAGCGGGCCCGCCAACAGCCGTGCGATCCTCGACCGCTTCCTGGCGGAGCGCCGGATTCTCGCGGGGCTCGAGCACCCCAACATCGCCCAGCTCCTCGATGCCGGCCTCACCGCCGAGGGGGAGCCCTGGTTCGCGATGGAATACGTGGACGGCGCCCCGATCCGCGACTGGTGCCAGCGGCGGCGACTCGACCGCCGTGGTATCGTGCGACTCTTCCGCCAGGTGACGAGCGCCGTGGCGCACGCCCACCGGCGGCTGGTGATTCACCGCGACCTCAAGCCATCCAACATCCTCATCGCCGCCGACGGCACCGCGAAACTGCTCGACTTCGGCATCGCGGAACTCGCGACCGCGCCCGGCGAGCGGCGGGTCGCCGCCCGGATGCTCACCCCGGCGTACGCCAGCCCGGAGCAGCGCGAGGGCGGGGAGAGCACCATCGCCTCCGATGTCTACTCGCTCGGCGTGGTCCTGCACGAGCTGCTCACGGGGACCCGGCCGGAGGCCGCCCGCCCGCCGGACCCGGGGCCGGTCGGCGGCGACCTCGCCCACATCCTGGGCCGGGCGCTCGAGGCCGAGCCGGCCCGCCGCTATCCCTCGGTCGAAGCCCTCGACTCGGACCTCTCGGCCTGGCTCGACGGACTGCCGGTCCGGGCGCGGCCCGACACCTGGCGCTACCGCACCGCCTGCTTTCTCCGCCGGCATCCGGTCGCGGTGCTCGCGAGTGCCGCGGCGGTCGTCGCCCTGGTCACCCTGACGCTGGTGGCCCGGGCGCAGGCGACCCGCGCCCGGGACGAGGCCCGGCGCGCCGAGCAGGTGGCGAGCTTCCTGGTCGGCCTGCTGGAGCTGCCCTATCCGTTCGATTCGGCCGAGACGACCGTCTCGATGCGCGCGATGCTCGACGCCGGCCGCGCGCAGGCCGATTCCCTCATCGCCGCCGGGAATCCCCCCGATCCCCAGATCCTCGAGTCGCTCGCGTTGGGCTACTCCGGGCTGGCCGACTTCGAACAATCGGCGGCGGTCAACCGGCAGGCGCTCCGGCTCCGGCAGGCGCGGGGCCAGAGCGACAGCGCCCAGTCGATCTCGCGCCTGCTGATCGCGGCGGCCGAGATGCTGGGCGGGCACGAGGTCCAGGCCCGCGCCACGCTCCTGCCGGCGATCGAGCCGGTGCGCCGCGCCTACGGCCCCACGAGCGACCGGCTGGCGCAGTTCCTGGTGACGCTGCTCAACATCGAGCGGCGCCTCGGGAACCTCGCACGGGCCGATTCGCTCGGCCGGGAGGCGCTCCGGATCATCGCGCACAACGGCAACCAGGCCCGCAACGCCCTCGGGCATGCGCACACCCAGCTCGGTCACGTGGCGATGGAGCGGGGCGACTGGCGCACCGCGGAGGCGGAGTATCGCGCCTCGCTCGAGGCGCGGACCGGGGCGAGCCGCCTCGAGATGGGAAGCAGCATGGCCAACATCGCGCTCGCGGTGGCCGAGCAGGGACGGCACGCCGAGGCGGCCCGGCTCCTGGCGGAGGCCCGCGGCCTCAAGGCGTCGCTGGTCGACCCGGGCGACCCGGAGATGTCCGACCAGCTTCGCCAGGAGGCGCGCCTCGCCGCGCTCACCGGCGATCATCGCCGTGCGTCGGCGATGTACCGCGACGCGCTGGCCCACTATGCCCAGCGGGGGAGCAGTCCCCACTGGCGGACGACGCCGGCCCTGGTGGGCCTGGGCCAGGCCCTGGTCGCGGCCGGCGACCACGCCGGCGCGGAGCCGCCGCTCAGGGCGGCGCTCGACAGCGTGGCGCAGCGGATCGAGGGCCAGTCGCGTCTCCGCGCGGAGGCCCGGCGCGCGCTGGCCGAGGTGCTGCGCCGGCAGCGGCGGACGGCAGCGGCGGACAGTCTCGAGCGGCTGGCGGGGGAGGAACTGGCGTTGCTGCGCGGCTACTGACGCTGCACGGCGCCCACGATCGCGTCCCAGCGCGGATCCTGCCGGAGGGGCGCGAACCAGGGCGCGTTGATGAGCCCGTGGAACTCGTAGTTCCCCGGGATCAGCGCGACGCGGAGCCGCGCGAAGGCGGAATCGGTCTCGCCGACGTGGGCGTAGGTGATCGCCTGGAAGATCGGCGGGAACCACGGGGCATTCGCCGGATCGCGGCCCGCCTCGCTCAGGAAGCGGAGCAGCGCGGGACGCTGCGCCGGGTCCAGCGCCCCGCCCCACACCGTGCGACAGGGCTCTTCCGGTAACCCGAACTTCACGCATTCCGCGATCGCCGCGTCCATCGCGCCCTGGTGCGCCCGCACGAAGGCCAGGGCGTAGTGCCAGAGCGGGTTGGCGGGATCGAGCTCGCTCGCCCGGGTCATGCTCGCGGCCGCGCTGTCGAGCTGGCCGTCGGCGATGAACCAGAGCCCCAGGTCGGCATGCAGCACCGGGACCAGCGGGTCGAGCGCGAGGGCGCGGCGGAACGGCACCTCGGCGTCGGCCACGCGGCCCTGGGCCAGGAGAATCTCGCCCCGGTTCTTGTGGGCCATTGCTGCGCTGGGATCGAGCTGGATCGCCCGATCGATGCTCTGGAGCGCGGCCTGGAACTGCATGTTGTGGAACAGCGCGGTCGCGAGGGCGGTGTGTGCCTCCGCGAGGAGGCTGTCGAGGGCGATCGCCTTGCGCGCCGCCCGCTCCGACTCGGCCTGTGACTCGGCCCAGGTGACCGTCGAGTCGAAATATGCGGGGAGATAGCCGTAGGCCTGGGCGTAACCGGCCCAGGCCCGCGCATAGGCCGAGTCGCGGCTGATCGCGCGGCGGAACTCGCTCACCGCCCGGCGGAGATTGTCGAGCCCGCGCTGGCGGAGGAGCGAACGCCCGAGGAGCTGGGCGTCCCGGGCCTCGGGATCACGGCTGTCCGGCTGGCGGAGCGCGGCCTGCTCTGCCTTGCCGAGGCGCACCGACAGGGCGGCGGCCACCCGTTCGGCCACGTCGGCCTGGACCCGGAACACATCGGTGAGCCGCTCCTGGAAGGGCTCGCCCCAGACGTGATCGCCGGTCGAACGCACCAGCGCGGGGACGATCCGCACTTCGGTGTCCCCCTCGTGTCCGCCCCCGGTCCGCCGGGCCCAGCGCACCGTACCGCTCAGCGCGTAGGCGGCACCCACGTCCCGGGCGATCTCGTCCGGCGCCCGGCCACTGCCCCGGAACCGCTCGACGCTGGCGCGGGCCACCACCTGCATGCCGGGGATCCGGGCGAGCTGGCTCGCGATCTCCTCCGTCATCCCATCGGCGAAGTAGGCATCCTCGGCGGCGCCGAGATTTTCGAACGGCAGCACCACCACGGTGTGATTCCCCTCGTCGCGCCGCGTGAGCCGCCAGACGGCGAGGGCCGCCGCGAGCACCAGGCAGAGCACGGCGGCGGCGAGGAGGCCGCGAGGTCGCGGGCGCCCCGGAAGGGGGCCGAGCGTGGTCCGCTCGCCGGTGGGTGTGCCGAGTACCGAGAGGCCGGTGACGAGGGCGTCCGCGGTGGCGGGCCGGTGTGCGGGGTCCTTCTCCAGACACTGGCGGACCAGCTCGGCGAGGATCGGCGGCAGCTCCGGCGGAAGCGGGGGCGGGACCTCGGTCAGATGCGCGGTGATGAGGCGCTGTGCTCCCTCGCGGTTGGCGAAGGGGTGGCGGCCGGCGAGGAGCTCATAGGCCATCACGCCCCAGGCGTAGATGTCGGCCCGGTGGTCCACCTCGCCGCCCACCGCCTGCTCCGGGGCCATGTACGCCGGGGTGCCGATCGCGTGGCCCACCTGGGTGAGGGCCTCGCCCCGGGCGCCCGCCGGCGCGCG
>DASZPT010000373.1:0-23327 GCA_035549935.1 Gemmatimonadales bacterium | reverse complement strand
TGACCGGCGATATGCCGGTCACCCCCCTCCCCGTCTCCCCCCCTCCCGCGCCGCTACAACCCTTCCCGGCCGGCGCGCACCGCCAGGCTGATCGCGTAGCCCAGGTAGATCACCCCCACCACGATGTAGGCGGCGATCATGTAGGAACCGTTGTCAGGCGGCATCGGCGGCCTCCTTCACATCGCGCGCGAGCTGGATGCCGTAGCGCAGGGTGACCATCCCGACGAACATCACGATGAACACGGCGAACCCGACGAGCAGGGTCCGGAGCATCTCGGGCGGGAGCGACGGCGCGCTCGGCTTGAGGACGATGGGCTGGGGATGCAGCCCGCGCCAGAGATAGACGCTGAGGTGAATGAACGGCACCAGGATCACCCCCATGACGCTCAGCACCGCGGAGAACCGTCCACGCTCCACCGGGTCACGCACCGCGGCCCGGAGGGTGTGATAGCCGAGCAGGAGGAAGAAGAGGAAGAGCGTGAGGGTCAGCCGCCCGTCCCAGGTCCACCAGGCGCCCCAGATCGGCTTGGCCCAGATCGGGCCGGTCACCAGCACCACCAGGCAGAAGATCGTGCCGACCTCCGCCGTGACCGCGGCGAGCCGGTCGAAGCGCGGCTCGCGCAGCCAGAGATAGAGGACGCTCATGAGGCCGGCGAAGGGCATCGCGATCCAGAGCAGGACCGTCGCCGAGGGGACGTGGATGTAGAAGATCTTCTGGGCCAGGCCCTGGCGCGCCTCGACCGGCGTGAACTGCAGGGCGAGCACCATCTGAGCCGCCACCCCGAGGAGTCCCAGGGCCAGGATCACCTTGCCCCGGCGCGCGAGGGCCCGCGCCGCTCCGAGATCCGCCGTCATTCGTCGACCACCGCGGGAAAAAGAAGAAGGGTGAGCGTCAGGAACACCACGTCATACACCAGCAGGAAGGTAAGCCCCGGCATCACCTCGCTCAACGGACGCCCCGCGAAGAGCGGCACCGTGACCTTCACCGCGTAGATGAGCGGCGGCACCATGAAGGGGAGGAGGAGCACCGGCAGCATCAGCTCGGCGAACCGGGTCCTGGCCACGATGGCACTGAACAGGGTGCCGACCGCGACGAAGCCGGTCGTGGCGAGGAGGAGCGTCAGCACCAGCGGGCCCAGGGCCCGGCTCAGGTCCAGATTGAAGAAGAGAATGAAGAGCGGCAGCGCGATCGCTTCGACCCCGAGCACGAAGACCAGGCTCGCGAGGTACTTCCCGAGGAAGATCATTTCGCGGGAGACCGGCGCGAGCAGGAGCCCGTCGAAGGCATTGTTCTCGCGCTCGACGGTGAAGGCCCGGTTCATCGCGACCACGGAGGCGAACGCCACCGTCACCCAGAGCACGCTCGGGGCGAGGTCCACCGTGGCGACCGCGGTCGGGTCGCGGGCGAAGTTGAAGACCAGCAGGGTCAGGGCCGCGAACACCACGGCCGAGAGGAGACTGGTGCGGCTCCGCCACTCCACCCGGAGGTCCTTGCCCGCGATCGCGACGACGTGGCGCAACATCCTCAGGTCCTCGCCAGCTGCTGGTAGGCGTGCTGGAAGGCGTCGAGACTCGCGGGGCGCGGTTCCTGGTAGGCCCACTGCCCGTTCTTGAGCACCGCCACGCGGGTGGCGAGTTCCCACGCCTCGGAGGCCTGGTGGGTCACGATCACCATCCCCCGAGTGCCGGTCCGCTCGGCCAGCAGCAGCTCGCGCAGCCGGTCGGCCGCGATCGCGTCGAGGCCGGTGAAGGGCTCGTCGAGGAGCAGCAGCGACGGATCGTGCAGCAGGGCCCGTGCGATCGCAGCACGTTGCAACATGCCCCGGCTCAGGCTCCGGGGCCGGTCATCGGCCCGATGCTCGAGCTGCTGGGCCCGGAGCGCCGCCAGGGCCCGCTCCCGCGGGTCGGCGAAGCCGTAAAGGGTGGCGGCGAGCATCAGGTTCTCCAGCACCGTCAGTTCGTCGTACAGCAGCGACTGGTGCGAGAGGAGACCGATCGGGCGGCGCGCGTCGGCATCGTCCCGGGTGAGCGGCCGTCCGTCGATCAGCACCGTCCCCGCGGTCGGCCGGAGGAGACCCGCCAGGCTCCGGAGGAGGGTCGACTTGCCGGCCCCGTTCGGGCCCAGGACCAGCAGCACCTCGCCCCGGTTGAGCACCAGGTCGACGCCCGCGAGGGCCCGCACCGCGCCGTAGCGCCGCGAGAGTCCGCGGGCCTCGACCAGCGGCGTGTCAGCCGACCGCATCAATGCGCTGCGCCAGGTCCGCGAGGTCGAACGGCTTCACGAGATATCCGTGATGCGGGAGGTCCAGCACCTTGAGCTGCGGCTCGAAACTCATGTAGGCGGAGGTGATGATGACGGGCAGGGACGGCACCTGCGCCCGGAGCCGGCGCAGGAGGTCGATCCCGTCGGTGTCGGGCAGCCGGAGATCGAGCACCGCCACGTCGGGCCGGTGCTCGGCCAGAAGCCGGAGCGCCTCCGCCCCGGTCGTGGCGTAGGCCGCCTCGTACCGCTGGGCGAAGGCGCGCTGGTAACTCGAGCGAAGGGCGGGCTCATCCTCGATGAACAGGACCCGCCGACGGGGCATGGCGGCAGCCATGCCCCGAATATACATCAGGCCGCTTCGGCTTCGACCTCGAAAAGGTCGTCGAGTTTCGTGAGAACCAGGAGGAACCGGAGTTCATCATTCGGGCGGCGCAGGACCACCACCTGGCGCCGCTCCGAGGCGCGCCGCTGGATCAGCATCAGGGCGCCGAGGCCCGCCGAGTCCACCGAGCGGGTGCCGCGCAGGTCGATCACCAGGCGGCCGGTGCGCTCCGGCAGCTGGTCCAGCAGGCTCACCGCGCTCTGCCGGAAGGTCGTGCGGCTCTCGAGCCCCAGGTGTTCGGGGGCGACGAGTTCCATCACCTGCGGTTGGGTCGCCTGCATCGTTGCCTCCTCGCCCGGATGTGATCCGAGCGCGATGCTCCGCCGGCCTCTCCTGCTCGCGGGGCGCATCGCGCTCGTGGGCGCGGGGCACCCGCCTTCGGCACCGAGCTATCTCGTGCACTGCGTTCGCAGGCGTCGAGACCTCTAGTTTTGCGGCCCCGGATCACTCCGGGTGTGCTCTTATCGGGCGGATCGGTTGTCAGAGGCCCATCTGGCCTCCGCCTGCGGAAAAAGCGAGGCCGGTGCCAGAATGTCCATACGCTTGCTGGACAACGACTTACGGCAGTCCGTGGAGCCGCTGCAACGGCCCCAAGCCTCGCACGGCGCGGTGGGGATTGGCGATGCGCAAGGCAGGGCCCCTGGGCCAGGGGAGGAGGCGACAAGTGTCGCTGTGGGCTAGTGGGCCACGCCTGGAGCGCACACCTTATGTACTGTCCTGGCCGTCGGCCCAAAGCCCCTAGCCCCATGCCTGCCCGCCCATGACCGACCAGATCGCTACCCTGCTCAACGAGACCCGGCGTTTCCCCCCGTCCCGGGAGTTCGCCGCCAGCGCCGTCGCCCGGCAGGCGCTCTACGACGCCGCCGGGGCGGACCGGCTCCGCTTCTGGGAGAACGAGGCCCGGGCGCTCGACTGGATCACCCCCTGGCGCACGGTCCTCGAGTGGACGCCCCCTCACGCGAAGTGGTTTGTCGGCGGGAAGCTCAACATCTCCGCCAACTGCATCGACCGGCACCTCAAGGGACCGCGGCGCAACAAGGCGGCGCTCATCTGGGAGGGCGAGCCCGGCGACCGCCGCACCATCACCTACTGGGAGCTGCACCGCGAGGTCGGGCGCGCGGCCAACGCGCTCAAGGCGCTGGGCGTCAGGAAGGGCGACCGGGTGGCGATCTACCTCCCCATGATCCCCGAGGCTGCCATCGCGATGCTGGCCTGCGCCCGGATCGGCGCGGTGCACTCGGTGGTCTTCGGCGGCTTCTCGGCGGAATCGCTCCGCGACCGGATCAATGACGCGAGCGCCGTCTGCCTCATCACCGCCGATGGCGGCTACCGCCGGGGCGCGGTGCTGCCGCTCAAGCGCTTCGCCGACGAGGCGCTCAAGGAGTGCCCCAGCATCCGGAATGTGATCGTGGTGCAGCGCCGCCCGGGGGCCCCGGGCGACGAAGCCTTCGCCAACATCACCGAGGGCCGGGACCACTGGTGGCACCGGCTCCTGGACCAGGCCTCCCCCGACTGCCCCGCCGAACCGCTCGACGCCGAAGACCTGCTCTTCATCCTCTATACCTCGGGCACCACCGGGAAACCGAAGGGGATCGTCCACTCGACCGGCGGCTATCTCACCCAGGTCACCGCGACGACGAAGTACGTCTTCGACCTCAAGGACGACGACGTCTTCTGGTGCACCGCGGATGTCGGCTGGGTGACGGGCCACTCGTACGTGGTGTACGGCCCGCTGTCCAACGGGGCCACGGTGCTCATGTACGAGGGAGCGCCCGACTGGCCCGAGCGGGACCGCTTCTGGAAACTGGTGGCGCGCTACGGCGTCACCGTCTTCTATACCGCGCCCACCGCGATCCGCGCCTTCATGAAGTGGGGCGAGTCCCTCCCCGCGAAGCACGACCTCTCCACCCTGCGCCTGCTGGGCACGGTGGGCGAGCCGATCAACCCCGAGGCCTGGATCTGGTACCACGAGCACATCGGCAAGGGCCGCTGCCCCATCGTCGACACCTGGTGGCAGACCGAGACCGGCGGGATCATGATCACCCCGCTGCCGGGCGTGACCACGACCAAGCCGGGGTCGGCCACGATTCCCTTCCCGGGGATCAGCGTGCGCCTGGTGGACCAGAAGGGCAAGACGCTCCCCAAGGGGGGAGGGCTCCTGACGATCACGGAACCGTGGCCCGCGATGCTCCGCACCATCTGGGGCGACGACGCCCGCTACCAGCAGACCTACTGGAGCAAGTTCCCCGGCCAGTACTTCGCGGGCGACGGCGCCAAGGTCGACGACGACGGGTACTGGTGGATTCTCGGCCGGGTGGACGACGTGCTCAATGTCGCGGGGCACCGCATCGGCACGATGGAGGTGGAGAGCGCGCTGGTCGACCACCCCTCGGTGGCGGAAGCGGCGGTGGTGGGGAAGCACCACGACCTCAAGGGCCAGGCGCTGGCCGCGTTCGTGACGCTCAAGGAGGGGAACAAGGCGACGGCGGAGCTCAAGGACGACCTCAAGGACCACGTCGCGAAGAAGATCGGCGCGATCGCGCGGCCGGACGACATTCTCTTCTCGGCCGACCTGCCCAAGACCCGGAGCGGCAAGATCATGCGCCGGCTCCTCAAGGACATCGCCGAGGGGCGGGCGCTGGGCGACACTACGACGCTGGCCGATCCGTCGGTGGTGAGCCGTCTCAAGGACATGTATGAGGCGGAGGAGGGGTAGGCGGGTAGGCGGGTAGGCGGCTGAAGGGTTAGCTTCCGCGGCAACCGATGCAAGGAGTCGTCATGGCTGTCACCAGGTGGATGCTCGGGTCTGCAGCGATCGCGACGGTGGCCGTCTTCGCGGCGAGCGCACTTCCCGCCAACCCGCCCGCGCGCCTACCCGCCCCCATCGAAATCACCGTCTACCGGTCTCCCTCCTGCGGGTGCTGCAAGGCCTGGGAGGATTACCTGCGCAAGAACGGGTTCGTGGTGAAGGACATTCTCCAGGACGACCTTTCCCAGATCAAGGCGGAGTCCGGCGTCACCGGGAAGCTCGCCTCCTGCCATACCGCCCTGGTGGGCGGCTATGTGGTGGAAGGGCACGTGCCCGCCGCCGACATCCAGCGCATGCTCACCGAGAAGCCGAAGATCGTCGGGATCTCGGCCCCGGGGATGCCCGGCGCCGGCCCGGGGATGGACACCGGCAAGGATCCGTACAACGTGCTGGCGTTCGACGCGAAGGGGAACACGACGGTGTGGGCGAAGCACTAGGGGGGCCGTGCCCTCCTAGAACTGGATCTGCGCCCCCATCTCCACCACCCGGTTCGGCGGGAGATTGAAGAACGCGGTCGCCGTCTGCGCGTTGCGGCTCATGAGGATGAAGAGCTTCTTCCGCCACTGGCTCATGGCCGGTGGACTATCGGCGGTGACCGGCTTCTTGTCCGGCGCGGCGATCAGCGTCTCCCGGCCGAGATAGAAGGTGGTCTCGAGCGGACGGACCGAGAGGCCGTTCGCCTGCAGCATCCGCAGGACCTCGGGGACGTCGGCGCCTTCCATGAACCCGTGGTGCGCCACCACCGCGTAGAACTTCTGGCCCAGGTCGGTGAACTCCACCCGCTCCTCGTCCGGCACGTAGGGGACCTCGTCGGTCTTCACCGACATGAGGATCACCTGCTCGTGGAGCACCTTGTTGTGCTTCACGTGATGGAGCAGCACCGGCGGCGCCCCCCCGGCGTGCGAGGTCATGAACACCGCGGTCCCCGGGACCCGGGTGGGCAGCCGCTTGCCGATGTCGCTGATGAACAGGTCGATCGGCAGCGAGATGTCCTCCATGATGCGGGTGAGCCGCGCCCGCCCCCGCTTCCAGGTACTCATCAGCACGAACACCCCGACCGCCACCACGACCGGGAACCAGCCCCCCGCGAAGAACTTGATGATGTTCGCCGCGAAGAACGACAGGTCGACGAACAGGAAGAGCCCGCAGAGCGACCACGCCTTGAGCGGGGTCCAGTGCCACAGTTCCTGCGCCACGACCGCGAACAGGATCGTGGTGATCGCCATCGTGCCGGTCACCGCGATGCCGTAGGCCGCGGCCAGGTTCGACGAGGAGCGGAACCCGACCACCAGCCAGATGCAGGCGACCATCAGGGCCCAGTTCACCTCGGGTACGTAGATCTGCCCCCGCTCCCGCTCCGAGGTGTGCCGGATGGTCATCCGGGGGGAGTAGCCGAGCTGGATGGCCTGCTGGGTCAGGGAGAACGCCCCGGAAATGAGCGCCTGGGAGGCGACGATCGCCGCCGCGGTGGCGACCACGACCATCGGGTACTGGAGCTTCACCGGCACCAGCGCATAGAACGGGTTGGCCGCGGCGGTGGGGTCCTGGAGGAGGAGCGCCGCCTGCCCGAAGTAGTTGAGCATCAGCGCGGGCAGCACCATGCCGAACCAGGCCACCCGGATGGGCCGCTTGCCGAAGTGTCCCATGTCGGCGTAGAGCGCCTCGCCGCCGGTGAGGACCAGGACCACCGCGCCGAGGATCAGGAACCCCTGCAGCCCGTCGCGGACGAAGAAGTCGATGGCGTACCAGGGATTCAGCGCCTTGAGGACCCCCGGTTCCCGCGCGATCCCGCCGAGGCCCAGGAGTGCGATGCAGGTGAACCACACCACCATCACCGGCCCGAAGACCCGGCCCACGCCGCGGGTGCCCTTCTTCTGGAAGAGGAAGAGGACGAAGAGAATCACCGTGGTGATCGGGACGACGAACCGGGTGAGGGCCGGGGTCGCGTACTCGATCCCCTCGATCGCGCCCAGCACCGAGATCGCCGGGGTGATGACCCCATCGCCGTACAGCAGCGCGGCGCCGAAGAGGCCGAGCGTCACGAGCACGGTGCGGCGGCGGTGATCGGTCGGCTTCTTCACCAGCGCCAGCAGGGCGAGGATCCCACCCTCGCCCCGGTTGTCCGCCCGCATGACCTGCGCGATGTACTTGTAGGAAACCACGAAATTCATCGACCAGACGATCAGCGAGAGCACCCCCAGGACGTTGGCGGGGGTGGGAGGGATGCCGTGCTTCTCGCCGAAGCACTCCTTGAGCGCGTAGAGCGGGCTGGTCCCGATGTCCCCGTAGACCACGCCGAGCGCGGCCAGGGAAAGCCCGGCAAGCGCCCTGCCGCTGAGCGGCTTGCCGGTGTGGGAGGTGCTCACGCCGTGGCGTTACGAAGCGGGTTTGGCGCCCGCGATCGAGTCCAGCATGGCCTTCAGCATGTCGTAGTAGACGTCCCGCCCGCCGGCGTAGAGCCGGCCGTTGATCAGGAAGGTCGGCGTGGAGTGCACGCCCGCGGCGATCCCCTCGTTGTAGCTCGCCTGCAGGCGGCCGGCGTACCGGCCCGAGTTCATGCAGGCGTCATACCTGGGGATGTCGAGCCCGACCGCCCTGGCATAGTCGCTGAAGATGCCGATGGGGTTCGAGCGGGTGGGCCAGTCGCCCTCCCAGCTGTAGATCTTCTCGTTCATCTCCCAGTACTTCCCCTGCTCGGCGGCGCAGGCCGCGACGTGCGCCGCGATGCGCGAGTGGGGATGGATCTCGAGCGGGAAGTCGCGGTAGCGCCAGCGCACCTTGCCGGTGGCGATCAGCCGCTCCTGGATGGTCGGAAACTGGACCGTGGCCCACTGCTGGCACGCGGGACACTCGTAGTCGGCATACTCGGTGACCTCGAGCTTCGCGCTGTCGCTGCCCAGGAGGTAGCCCCGGAAGCCGCTGGTGTCGGACACCTGGATCACCGGATTCGCCGCGATGCTGACCGCGGGCTTGCGGAGCATCAGGTAGCCGATGACCGCGGCACCGATGACCGCCGCTCCGCCCAGGAGGGTGTAGAAGCCCTTCATTCCGCCGGTGGCGGCCGCCATGGTTGGTCGTCCTCAGGTTGGTCGAATGGGAGAGGGCTCCGCTTCGCTTCCTCCACGATGCGCCGGCTCTCGGCGACCTCGGGGGTGTCGTAAGTGGAGCGGACTTCGTAGTGAAAGAGTTCGCTGCGCGCATCGCCCAGCAACCGCTGCAGCTCACCGGCCGCGCGGAGCAGGTCGCCCGCGCGATCCAGGTGCTGGATCCGCTCGGCCAGATGCCGGAGCAGCGCGAGCAGCTGTTCCTCCCGCTGCCGCCCGTACACCTCGTCGTGATCGCCCATGTCCAGCCTCGGCGCCTGGTCGTGATGCGTGAGAGCAGAATCTAATCATCCCCAAAGCCGGGCGGGAACGAGGGGCATTTGCCCCGCTCCCGCCGGGGGATGTATATTCCTGCCCGGACAACCCCTGGAGAATCAGCAGATGGCCAAGGCCAAGCCCCCTCGCCGTACCGCGCCGGAACCCCGCCTTTTCGATCAGGCCCGCGATGAGCTGTTCAGCCACATCCTCCGCTGCGGTGTGCTCGAGGCGCTGCCCGAGCATCAGAAGGAGTGGTTCGACGACACCATGCTCTATCTCGCGGAGCGTTACGAGAGCCTGACCGACGAGGAACGGACCCAGCTGCGGACGCTGGGGGAGCGCTACTGCCAGCCGGTCGTGAAGGGACCGGCGGCGTCGACCGAGCCGGAAGAAGCCAGCGTCAACTGAGCGGCACCCGGCAGGCAGCGAAATGAAACGCCCTGGCATGACGCCGGGGCGTTTTGACTTCACGAGTCCCGGCCCCCGGGCTACTTGAGCACCCGCCACCGCCACCCGGCCGCGATTCGGGCGCCTCCGCCGACCCCGCCCTCCAGGAACCACCCCGAAGCCCCGCCGGGCCCCCGTTCGAGCCCAAGCCCCAGCACCAGGTACGCGGCCTCCCGGGGTCCAACCACCCCCGCCGCGCCACCGAAGGCGTAGGGTGAGACCCCGCTCCTCCGCGTGGGGCTCAGGATGAAGTGCGCCAGGAGCTCGCCCCGGCCGCTGGTCCGCCCATCCACCCTGCCGAGTCCCAGACCCAGCGAAAGCCGGGTCCCGCCCCCGGGCCTCCAGCCGGCCTGCACCGCTCCGCCGATCCAGACCGGATCCTGGGCCAGGAAGAGCCCGGCATCTGCCACCTCGTACCCCTTGAGCTGCTGCCCTGCGAGCGGGGCGGCGAGGACGATCAGCAGCGCCGCGGCGAGCGGCCGGCGGAGCCGCGTCGGCGGCACGGGCCTCACCCCAGGGCCAGCTCGTGGGTCACGGCGATATCGGGCGCGAGGGAGTGCATCACCGAGCAGTACTTCTCGAGGGAGAGGTCGATGGCGCGCCGGGCCTTGGTCTCGTCGAGCGCGGTCCCGGCCAGCCGGAAGACCAGATGGATCGCCACGTAGCGGCGGGGATGCTCCTCGCGCCGCGTGCCGGTCACCTCGATCCTGCAGTGCGTCAGGCCCGCCCGCGACTTCTCGAGGATCGAGACGATGTCGGAGCCGGTGCAGCTCGCCGCCGCGAGCAGGAGCGCCACCACGGGGCTGGGCGCTTCCACCGCGTCGCCATCGAGGCGGATGGTGGGGCCCCCCGGGGCACCGCCCTCGAAGACCATGCCGTGGGTCCAGGTCATGGTCGCGTGGCGAAGATTGGAGGTCACGTTTCGAGTTCCGAGTTCCGCGTTCCGCGTTCCGCGTGGGATTCACGCGGGACGCCGCCTGGGAGACCTGAGATGGATCAGCGAATTCGACCGAAGGATAACGCGGAACACGGAACGAGGAACGCGGAACCTACCCCACGGGCCGTTTCGCCCGGGGCGCCGCCGCGTTGTAGTCCCAGATGGCATACAGGGCGACGGCAGCGGTGGCCCAGGCCAGCGGCCGCAGAAGAGCGCTGTCGGTCAGGAAGGCGACGAGGGTGAGCAGCTGCGCCACCGTCACCGCCTTGCCGCCGAGGCGGGCGGGGATCGCCATGGCCCGACCGGAGAAGAGGGTGACGAGGAAAGCGATCGTGGCGACCAGGTCGCGGAGCAGCACCCCGGCGATCTCGTACCACGCGAGCCGCCCCGAGAGGGCGACAACGATGAAGGCCGCGAGCATGAAGAGCTTGTCGGCCACCGGGTCGATGAAGGCCCCGAAGCGGGAGCTCCCGATGCGCCGCGCGATCGCCCCGTCGAGCAGGTCGGTCACCGCCGCGATCGCCAGGACCACGAGCCGCTCGAGCGGATCGTCGAGCAGCAGGAATGCGAGGGCCAGCGGGAGGCGCAGCAGCGTGAGCAGATCGGCCAGCGTCACACCCGACCGGCGCGGTGACGGTTGACCTTGCTCGCCCTCCGGCCGGGGGATACCTTGGGAAGCCTTCGGGCCGGCGGGCAGGCTCGCGTCCCGCGCATCGCTCCCCTTACCACTCACCACGGCCATGGACCTCCAGCTGCTGAAGAAGACGGCGATCTTCGCCGACCTGGACGAGGGAGAACTTGCGCGCGTCGCGGAGATTTGCAAGGAGCTCAAGTACCAGGGCGGGCAGGTGATCTTCAAGGAAGGCGAGCCGGGGAACCGCTTCTATATCATCGTGTCCGGCGAGGTGCGGATCAGCCGCAACATCCCCGGGTCGGGCGAGGAAGCGCTCGCGGTGCTGCAGCCCGGCGCCTGCTTCGGCGAAATGGCGGTGTTCGACCGCTCGGAGCGCAGCACCGACGCCATCGCCAACGGCCCCGTTACCCTGCAGACGATCACCCGCCCCGACTTCGAGATCCTGCTCGACTTCAACCGCGACATGGCCTACAAGATCCTCTGGTCCATGGTGCGGCTGCTCTCTTCCCGGCTCCGGGTCACCAACGACAACCTGAGGTCGCTGCTCGCGATTTCGATGTTCTAGCCGCGGCCGCGGGCCCCGGCCGTTGGTCATGGCGATCTCTCACTCCCTTACCGAACTGACCGGGATCACCAGCCCGCTCCTCGCCGACGAGAGCGGGCTCTCGGCGCTGGCGATCGCCGCCGGCGGCGCCCTGGGTCTCACCGCGCACGGCCCGCCGCAGGCCCGCTCCGGCCCCCGCGGCATCGCCGTCGGCCTGCTGGGACACGGCGGCCACGTGATCCTGCACGCGGTCCCGGCCCAGGGCACCGTCCTCGTCGACATCGTCACCCCGGGGACCACGCCCGCCACCCGCGCGATCGAGGTGATCGCCCGGCGGCTGGGGGTCGAGTTGAGGAGTGCGGAGTAAGGCGCCTTGGGGCCGCGGAACTTCCCTGGAGGGCGGTTCCGCCTTACTCCTTCCTCCTCCCCTCTCACCTTGAATCCGTACCCGGGCCGTCGCCATGCAGAAAGAACACCCCGACCACCACGACGCCGATCTCGTCATCAAGATCTACGATCTCCGGCGCGAGGCGGTGATGCGCGAATCCCGCGCCGCCGTGCTCCGCGACTACTGGCCCCGTTCGCCGGAGGACGCCCTCGACGTGCTGCGGCAGGATCACCCCCTCAACCGGCCCTACCGCCAGTTCACCGGCTACTGGGAGATGGTCTACGGCATGGCCCGCCACGGCGTGGTGCACCCCGAGTTCCTGGTGGAGAACAACGGCGAGGGACTGGTGGTCTTCGCCCGGGCGGAGCCGCACCTCGCCGCGATCCGGCAGGCGACCACCCCGCGCGCCTGGCGAAACGCCGAGTGGGTGGCGCGCGAGACGGAGACCGGGCGGGGGATGATGGAGAGCTTCCGGGCCAGGACCGCGAAGGCACTCGCCGGCAAGTGACCCAGCGGCTCACCCGGAGCCTCTGGCTGCCGCTCCCCCGCGAACGGGTCTTCTCGTTCTTCGCCGATGCCCACAACCTGGAGCGGATCACGCCACCCGAGCTCCGGTTCCAGGTGCTGACACCGGCGCCGATCCCGCTCGACGCCGGCACCCTGATCGACTACCGGCTGCGTCTCTGGGGCGTACCGCTCCACTGGCGCACGCTGATCACCGTCTGGCGCCCCGGCGACCTGTTCGTGGACGAGCAGCTCGAGGGACCCTACGCGATGTGGGTCCACCGGCACCGCTTCCGGGACGAGCGGGACGGCACCCGGATCGATGACGAGGTGCGGTACCGGCTCCCGTTCCAGCCGCTCGGCCGCCTGGCGCTCCCACTCGTGGCCCTCCAGCTCGGCCGGATCTTCGACTACCGCCAGCGCGCCGTGGCGCATCTCCTCGCGGGCTCGTGAGCCATGTTCCGTTCACTCGACGCCGGCCTCATCGTCGCCACCGCCGACCGTCTGCAGCGGCGGATCAGCGAGCGCTTTCCCGGCTCAGGGCTCTCCCGGGTCGCTGCCGAACTGCTCCTGGTGGCCCGGGAGACCTCGGCCCGGGTGGCCGAGCTGAGCCGGCCCCGCTGGGGGCTCCGGGCCGGGATCGGCGTGCTCATCCTCATCATGTGCGCGGTGGCGGTCCTGACGGTGAGCCGGCTGTCGCTCCCCGGCTCGTTCACGGCCCTGAGCGAGTTCGTGCAGCTACTCGAGTCGGCGATCAACGACGTCGTGTTCATGGGCATCGCGATCGCCTTCCTCATCACGATCGAAGCGCGGATCCGGCGGCGCCACGCGCTCAAGGCGCTGCACGAACTCCGGAGCCTGGTGCATATCGTCGACATGCACCAGCTCACGAAGGACCCCGACACCGTCGACGGCGAGGCCTCCCAGACCGCCTCCTCCCCCGAGCGGCCCCTCTCCCGCTTCGAGCTGGGACGCTATCTCGATTACTGCTCGGAACTGCTCTCGGTGACGAGCAAGGTGGCGGCGCTCTACGCCCAGCAGCTGCAGGACCCGGTGGTACTCGAGGCGGTGAACGAGGTCGAGACCCTGACGACGGGCCTCTCCGCCAAGATCTGGCAGAAGCTGGTGATCCTGGGAACCGCGAAGAGCGCGGGCTAGCGCCGGGTGGTACCGATGAGCAGCACGACCATCGCCGCGAGCGTGAGGAAGGCCGGGATGGGATCGTGGATCGCCCAGAGCGCGGCGACCACGGTGCCGGCCGCGAGCAGGCTGAAGCGGCGGTAGTTCGGACGCTCGCTCCGGGCCGGCACCTCGCCCGAACGGCGCGCCGACGGCGTGGGCAGGAGCGGACGGGGGCTGCCGAGGGGGTAGAGGAGCGGGGCCGCGAGTTCGGCCGCGAGGAGCGGCGACGGCAGCGGGGCCGCCGGTGCCTGCCCGGCCACGGGGCCGGAACGGGGATGATCGTCGGAGGAGGCGCCGTCATCCGCGGTCGACGCGAGCAAAGCGACGAGCGGGGCCGGCACCTGGTGCTCGCGCGCGAGGACCCGCGCACGCTCCCCCGCCTCGAAGGCGCCCGCCGGCGTCCCATGCGCCACCTCCAGTGCCGTCTGCAGGCAGGCCACCGCGATCGAACTGGGGAGTTCCCGCGCCGCCATCCGGGCGAGGTCCAGCGCCTCGCCGGTCCGTCCTTCCGCCGTCAGGACCCAGAGCCTCAGATACCAGCACTGCTCTTCGGGAGAACTCGGGTGCCACACCGAGTCGAGGAGTTCCATGGCCCGGGCCGTCTGGCCGGCGTTGAGCAGGGCCAGGATCAGGGCAAGGTGGTCGGCGGTGACCCGGACCAGCGGCGGGGCCGCCATGATCGTCACGGGCGAATCCGGGACCGCCATGGCGGTATTGCGCGCCAAAGCCGGCACCGGCGCCGTGGAGGAGGGTACCGGGACGACAGGCCGGGCGTAGGTCCCGACTGAGCCAAGGGGATACGTCACAGAGATGAGTATCGGCAGGGGGGCCCCCGGACTTGAGGCGGGCTGGAAACCCGGGCAGGAGTTCCGAGTTCCGGGTTCCGCGCGCTGCGGCCCCACCCGGAACTCGGAACCCGGAACTCTTCCCCTACCTCCCTCCCCCGCGCCCGCGCACCACCCCTTCTCCCCACGGTCCCCGCATGGTTCGCTCCGCGGCCTGACGCACCTCCTCCGCCGTGACCGCCCGGTAGCTCGCGGCGGGATCGGTGAGGTCGGCCAGGCCGCCGCCGGCGAGCCAGGCATCGAGGATCTCCCCCGCCACCGCACCCGCGCTCTGGCGGCTCACCTCGGTCTGCCCCGCCAGGTAGTTCACCGCCCGCTCGAGCTCGTCGGCTGTCACCCGCTCCGCCGCGAAGCGCTCCAGCTCCCGCAGCATCTCCTGACGGGCCTCGGCCTCGCGTTCGGGGGAGGTGGCGATGTACGAGAGGAAGGCCCCGCCGCGGGCCTTCTGCCAGCTCGACGCCATGACGGTGTACGCCAGCGACCGCCTGTCGCGGAGCGCCTCGAAGAGGCGTCCGCCGAGCCCGCTCGCCACCGCGGCCCAGACCTCGGCCGCATGACGGGTGGGGTCCCGGCGTGAGGGACCCGGGAACGCGAGCGCGAACGCCGACTGCGCCTTGTCCCGCTCCACCAGCCGGGGCGGGCTCCCCGCCTGGACCGTCCATGGCATCGGCGCGCGCAGCGGCTCGGCATCGCGGGCGGCATAGCCACCGAAGATCTCGCCCAGTCGCGGCAGCGCCGCGTCCGGATCGAGGTCGCCGACAGCCACCACCACGCCCCGGGTCCGGAGCAGCGTCCGCTGATACCAGTCGCCGACCGCTCCCGGATCGAGCGCGGCGATGGCTTCGGGGAGGCCATGCGCGGGCAGACCGTAGCCGGCGTCGCCATACGCGGCGCGAAAGGCCAGCTGGAAGGGGTAGCGGTACATGTCGTCCGCGACCTGGCTGGTCTCCTGCACCAGGATCTGCTGCTCCGCACGGATGGCCTCCTCCGCGAGGGCAGGCCGATGCAGGACCTGGTCGAGTAGCCTCGCGGCGGCGGCGAGATTGTTCGAGAGCACGGTGACCCCGAACCCGATCCAGTCGAGGGTCACCGTGGGCGAGACGGTGCCACCCAGGCGCTCGAACCCGAACGCCAGGGCCGCGGCATCGTAGCCGGCCGCGCCGCGGATCGCGCTCCGCACCGCGAGCGCGGTGATCCCGGAGCGGTCGACCCCTTCGAGCGTGGTCCGTGGGAGGTAGACGCCGAGCGTCACCGCCGGCACGCCGGACTTCCGGCGCACCAGGAGATCGAAGGCCGGGGTCGCGGCGTGGTAGACCTGTGCCACCGGGGGGCCGGCCATGGCGCGCCCAGTGGAGGGGGGCGGATCGGTGGTCTCGGGCTCGGGGACCACCGGTGTCCCCGCGTCGGTGAGCCGGGTGACTGCGAACGCGCCGGCGAGATCGGGCACCGTGAGGTCGGCGCCCCGGCCGCGCGGCTGATACAGCACCGCCGAGACCGCCTCCGGATCGAGGTAGCGCCGCGCCACCGCGCGCACCTGCTCGCCGGTGGTCGCCGCGAGCAGCGCGAACTCCCGGTCGAGCTCGTGGTAATCCCCCAGCGCCTCCGCCGATGCCAGCGACGCCGCGCGTCCGTCCATCTCCTCCATCCGGCGGGACCAGCGGGTGAGGAGCAGGGTCCTGGCGCGCTCCAGATCGGCGGCGGGCACGCCGGCCATCGCCATCCGGGCCACCGATTCGGCGATCGCGCGCACCACCTCCGGCACCCGTTCCGGTTCGCACTCGGCGTCGATCGAGAAGACCCCGAGCTCGGTCGGCGAGTAGTGATGGGCGCTCACCGAGCTCGCGAGCCCGGTCTCTCGAAGCGCGCGGTAGAGCCAGCTTCCCCGCCCCGCGCCCAGGACGCCGGCGGCGAGGTCGAGCGGAATCGCGTCGTCGTGGAGCGCGGGGGTGCCGCGCCAGCCGAGGATGAGATCGGACTGGGTCACGTCACCGCGGAGCGTCCGGGTCCGTACCTCGCGCCGGTCGGGCTCCGAGGGCGAGGGATCCACCGCGCCGGGCCGCGGCTCCCAGCCGTCGTAGGTCCGGCGGGCCAGGGCCAGCATCTCCTCCTCGTCCACGTCGCCCACGATCGCGATGATGGTCCGCTCCGGCACGTACCGCGAGTGGTAGTAGCCGTAGACGTCCTCACGGGTGAAGCCGGCCAGGTCCTGCTCGTAGCCGATCCGCCAGCGGCGGATCCGGTGGTGGTCGTACATCAGCTCGTGCAGCGTCTCGTGGGTGAGCGCGCTCGGCGTATCGAGCTTCCGTTTCGCCTCCTGGATGATGACCCGGAGCTCCCGCGCCAGCTCCTCGCGGTCGACCGCGGCGTGCATCAGCGCGTCGGCCTGGATGGCGACGGCATCGGCAATGCGGCTCGCCGGGAGAACGGCGTAGTAGGTGGTGTGGTCGTAGCTGGTGCTCGCGTTGAGGTAGCCGCCGGCGGCCTTGGTCTCCCGCGCGATCTGTCCTACCCCGCGGGTCGGCGTCCCCTTGAAGAACATGTGCTCGAAGACGTGCGAGATCCCGATCCAGCGGTCGGGCTCGTCGAAGAACCCCGCCTTCACATGGGTGACGACCGCCGCGACCGGCGCGGAGGTGTCGCGCTGGACGAGGAGGGTGAGGCCGTTGTCGAGGACGACCTTCCGTACGCCGGCGGTCCAGGTGGGGATGGTGAGGGTGGTCATGGCTGCAAGATAGGGCCGGAGGCCGGAGGCAGGAGGCCGGAGACAGGCTGGAGCGAACAAGGGCGGGCGGATTCCCGTACGGAACCCACCCGCCCGTTGACCCTCCGGCCTGCGCCGGCCTCCGGCCTCCGGCCTATTGAATGATCCGCACCACTCCCGCCGCCGCGCTGCCCCGGATGAAGGCCTCCGGATCGGTCGTGGGGATCACCACGCCGGTTTCGGCGGCGCCGCGGCGGGCGGCGTCGAGCATGAACTCGTGGGTGGAGCCGTCGGCCCATTCGCGGTCGGCGGCCTTCATCTGCTCCAGCAGCTCGTCCCAGGTGCCGCGGAAGGTGCGCCCGGTGAGCGTGGCGATGGTGTGGGTTCCGCTCGAGACGTGCCGCTTCTGCATCGCCTGGAGCTCGGTGAGCAGCGTGCCGAAGAGCTCGAGCTGGGCCGGGTCGCGGGTGGTGCCGTCGGGCTGGGTCGCCTCGACCTCGGCGAGCACCTGGTCGATCGGATCAACCTCGCCCGAGACCTCGCCCAGCCGGGCGAACCAGGGGCGCAGCTCCGGATCGTCGTCGCCCAGGCGATAGATCGTCTTCTTGAGCTCGATATAGCGCCAGATGCCGAGCTCGTCGAAGTGATCTTCCGGCAGGGTCTGGTGCAGGTGGTGCATCGCGGCGTCGGACTCGCTCCGGTCGTACAGCATGTTGGCGAGGTAGATCCGCGCCTCGCTGTACTGGGGATCGATCTGGAGCGCGCGACGGAGCCAGTAGAGGGCGCCGCTGTCGTCGTTGAGCCGGTGGCAGGCGTAGCCGACGCAGGCGGCGGCCTCGGGACAGTCGGGCTGGGCGGCCACCGCGTACTCGAAGAACTGCTGCGCCGCGGCGATCAGGCCCTCGCGGAAGAGCGCGCGGCCGATCTGCAGCATCAGCTCGTGATCTTCGCGGAAGCCGAGGGAGAGAATCCGGTCGAACGCGCCGAGGGCGCGCTGACGGTCGCCGAGCTTGAGGAGCACCTCGCCGTAGCCGGCGAGGGTGTCCTCGTGGTCGGGATCGAGGGCCAACGCCCGCTCGAAGCTCTGCCGGGCCCAGGCGTAGTCTTCCCGCGCGAGATAGGCGTACGCCATCCCGACGTGGAGTTCTACGGCATTGGGATAGATCTGGGTGCCTTCGAGGAGGAGTTCGAGGGCGTCGTCGAAGCGGCCTTCGTTGTAGAGCTGGTGCGCACGTTCGTCGTAGTCGTCGGAGCTGAGAAACCGATCCGGCTTCAAGGATTCCCCTCCTGCGGCGAAGTGTAGTTCTAAGGTAGGATGGGACTTCGGCTTGGGGCAAGTGGCACGCGAGGCCCGGAGGCCAGGTCTGGTGAACGACGTGCGTGGGAGGGCAGGGTCGGGGCGCCATCGCGCTCGGCCGCATGGGCCCCGACAGATCGCTTCGCGGCGCGGCACTCCGGCGCCCGGACCCTGCCCTCCTCACCGACGCCCTAACCAGCACTCCGGCCCCTGGCGCCAACACTCGAGCCGGAGCTACCGCCGGGCCACACACCCCGAACGGTCCGTGCGGATCCATCCCGATTGACAGAGTCCCCATGCCAGATATATTACTGACCGGTCAGTAACTAATTGGAGCCGTCCCATGCCTCGCCGACCCCGACAGACCCGCCGACCCCGCTGGCAGCGGCGGCCGGAGGCGCGGCCCGAGGAAATCCTCGCAGCCGCATTGGAAGTCTTTGGGGAACTTGGCTTTGCACGGACGCGCCTGGATGACGTCGCGCGCCGAGCGGGCGTCAGCAAGGGCACGCTCTACCTCTACTTCGACAGCAAGGACGCCCTCTTCCGCGCCATGGTGACCGCCCGGTTGGAAGCGATCCTGGCGCACGCCGAGGAGTTCGTGCGCAACTGGAAGGGCAGCACCAGCGATCTCCTCCGCGCCTTCACCACCGACTACTGGGCCACGATGAACCAGCCGGAGAAGCTCCGCCTCTCGCGCGTCGTCATCGCGGAGCTGGGCTCCTTCCCCGAGCTCGCGAAGTGGTACTACCAGGAAGTGATCCTCCGTTCCCGGCGCGTCATCCAGAGCATCCTCGCGCGCGGGATCGAGGCGGGGGAGTTCCGCCCGGTGAACACCGCCTTCACCGCCCGGGCGCTCCAGCTCCTCGTCGTCAACATGGCGCAGTTCCTCCACTACTTCCAGAAGTACGATCCCGCCCCGCTCTCGAGCGACGAGATCCTGGAAGGGATCGTCGACCTGTACCTGCACGCCGTACAGGTGACGCCGGCCTCCGTCACCCGGACCTGATTCATGCGGAAGCTTCCCCTGTTGCTCCTGGCCGTTGCCGCGGCCCCGGCCGCCGCGCAGGCCCCCGCCGCGCCGGCGACCCTCACCCTGGCCCAGGCGATCGCCATGGGACGCGAGCGGGGCATCAACGCCGCCCTCGCGCGCCTCAACGAGCGGATCGCCAACGCCCGCGTCGGCCAGCGCCGCGCCGACCTGCTGCCCTCGGTGACCCTGTCGGGCTCCGCCACCCGGCAGACGCTCAATCTCGACGAGTTCGGGCTTCCCTTCGCGACCGGCGTCACCGACCCGTTCAACCTCTGGCGCTTCCAGGTCTCCGCCCGCGAGACCCTGTTCGACCTGAGCGCCCTCGCCAGGCTCCGCTCGGCGAAGGACTCCGCCCTCGCCTCCGGCGCCGATGCCCGGGGCGTGGGTGAGCTGGCGGGCGCGAGCGCGGGCGTCGCCTATCTCCGGGTCCTGAGCGCCGAGGAGACCGTGGCCGCCCGCCAGGCGGACAGCGCCGTCTCGGCCGACCTCCTCAACCAGTCGCGCCAGCAGGTGGCGGCGGGGGTCAGCCCGGCGATCGACGCGACCCGGAGCGAGACCCAGTTCGCCGGCGTCCTCACCCAGCTCGAGGTCGCGCGGAACTTCCGCGACCGGGCCCGGCTCGACCTCCTGCGGGCGCTCGACCTCCCGCCGGCGGCGACGGTGACCCTGGCGGACACGCTGGCCAACCTGACCGGCGCGCTGCCGGAGAATGCCGACAGCGCGGTGGCTTTCGCCCTCGCGCACCGCGACGAGGTGAAGGCGGAGCGGACCCGGACCACCGTGGCGGAACGGTCGCTCCGGGCGATCGGGTTCGAGTACGTGCCGAGTCTCACGGTGGGCGGGCAGTACCAGCAGAGCGGTCAGGAGCTGAGCGGCCTGGCGGGGAGCTACGCGGTGCAGATCGGCCTGTCGATCCCGCTGCTGGACGGCCTCCGTCGCCCGGCGCGACAGCAGGAAAGCTCGGCGCGCCTCGACGCACAGCGGCTCCGGCAGCACGACGTGGAGCAGCAGGTCGCGGTCGAGACCCGGCAGGCGGTGCTCGATCTCGCCTCGGCGGAGCACCAGGTGGCGCTGGCCGCGGACCGGCTGCGGCTGGCGGAGCAGGAACTGGCCCAGGCGCGGGAGCGCTTCGTGGCCGGGGTGGCAGGGAGCGTGGAAACGACCACTGCGCAGGGCGGGCTCGTCGCGGCACGCGACGGCCTGATCCAGGCGCGCGTGAATGCCGCCGTGGCGCGGGTGAGTCTCCGCCGCGCCCTGGGCGTGCTCGACCAGACGCCGTGAACGACGGCACAGGAGAACGACCGATGACCGCGTCGAACACAACGATGGAGTCCCCCCGCCGCGAGGCGCCCCGTCCCTCGGTGGCCGCCCCCGGCGCCCCCGCCCCGGCCCGGGCGCGCCGGCCGCTGCCGCTCATCATCCTGGGCGTCATCGTGACGGTGGTCGCGGTGGTGGGCATCCGCAAGTTCATCTTCGCGCAGAGCCACGTGGAGACCGACAACGCCCAGGTGGATGGGCACATCACGCCGGTCGCGCCGAAGGTGCAGGCCTTCGTCGCCCAGGTGCGGGTGGAGGAGAACCAGCACGTGAACGCGGGGGACACGCTGGTGGTCCTCGACGACCGCGACCTCACGGTCCGGCTCGACGCGGCCGAGGCCGACCTGGCCGCGGCGGTCGCGGCGGCGGGGAGCCGCGGACGAAGCGGCCAGGCGGTGGCCCAGTTCGCGGCGAGCCAGGCCCAGGCCGCCTCGCAGGACGCCGCGGTGATCTCCGCGGAAGCGGCGGCCCGGAAGGCGGCGGCGGACCTGGAGCGGATCCGGGGCCTCGCGGCGCAGAAGATCGTCCCGGCCCAGCAGCTCGACGCGGCGCAGGCCGCCAACGACGCCGCCCAGGCGAACCTCGAGGCGGCGAAGCGGCAGGCCGCGGCGGCGAACAGCCAGGTGCAGGCCTCCGGCGCGGCCGTGAGTGGCGCGGAGGCGCGGCTCGCGAGTGCCCGGGCCGCGGTGGCCAACGCCCGGCTGCAGCTCTCCTACGCCGTGATCACCGCGCCGATCGGCGGCGTCGTGGGGCGGCGGAGCGTGGAGCAGGGGGCGCTGGTGCAGGTGGGCCAGACGCTGATGTCGGTCATCCCCGACTCGAACGTCTGGGTGACCGCCAACCTCAAGGAGACCGACCTCGCCGACGTGAAGGTGGGCGACAGCGTCGAGTTCACCGTGGACGCGTATCCCGGCCGGCACTTCCGCGGGCACGTGGAGAGCCTGAGCCCGGCGACCGGCGCGCGCTTCGCGCTGCTGCCGCCCGACAACGCCACCGGCAACTTCACCAAGGTGGTGCAGCGGGTCCCGGTGCGGATCGCGGTGGACGGCGAAGACCGCGAGCACCCGCTCCGGCCCGGCATGTCGGTCGTGGTGACGATCGCGACCCGGTAGCCATGGCCACGATGGCACTGCCGGCCCGGCCGGCGCGGCTCTCCCGCGAGGAGGTCTACCGGTTCCGGTACCTGATCGCGTTCGCGGTGGTCTCGGCCAGCGTCCTCGAGCTGGTCGACACCAGCATCGTGAACGTGGCGATCCCGCACATGATGGGAAACCTCGGCGCCACCCTGGACGAGATCGCCTGGGTGAGCACCGGGTACATCGTCGCCAACGTGATCATCCTCCCGCTCACGAGCTGGCTCTCCGACCGGTTCGGGCGGCGGAACTACTATACCGGCTCGATCATCCTCTTCACCATCGCCTCCTTCCTGTGCGGCAACGCGCATACGCTGGAAGAGCTGGTGAGCGCGCGGGTGCTGCAGGGGATCGGCGGCGGGGCGCTCATCTCCACCGCCCAGGCGATCCTGTTCGACGTCTTCCCGCTGCACGAGCGCGGCAAGGCGATGGCGATCTTCGGCATGGGCGTGATGGTGGGCCCCACGCTCGGCCCGACCCTGGGCGGGTGGATCACCGACAACTACTCCTGGCCCTGGATCTTCTACATCAACCTGCCGCTGGGTGTCCTCGCGGCGATGATGACCTGGCGGTTCGTGCCGGAGCCCTTCCACGCGAACGAGCGGAACGACCACGTCGACTGGACGGGGCTCCTCCTCCTGATCGCGGGGATCGGGGCGCTGCAGATCATGCTGGAGCGGGGCGAGAGCAAGGACTGGTTCGATGCCACCGAGATCCGGGTCGAGGCGATCGTCGCGGCGGTCTCACTGGTCGCGTTCACCTGGCACGAGCTGGTGACCGACCACCCGGTGGTGGATCTCCGGATCCTCCGCAACCGCCAGCTCGCCTCCGGCGTGGTCTTCGGCCTGATCCTGGGGTTCGCGCTCTACGCCAGCGTCTTCGCGCTGCCGGTCTTCCTGCAGGCGAACCTGGGCTACACCGCCTGGGACACCGGGAAGGTGATCCTCCCCGGGGCGATCGCGAGCGCGGTGACGATGGCGGTGACGGGCCGGATCACCGGGAAGATGGACGCCCGGTACCTGATCGTCCTCGGGGTCGGGCTCTTCTTCTGGTCGATGTGGCTGCACTATCACTTCACGCTGGACATCGGGATGGGAGACACGGTGATCCCGATGATCCTGCGCGGCACCGGGCTGGGCCTCATCTTCGTGCCGCTCACCCAGGTGGCGGTGGCGGACCTCAAGCCGCAGCAGCTGGCGCAGGGCACCGGGTTGTTCAACCTCTCCCGGCAGCTGGGCGGGAGCTTCGGGATCGCCGTGGCAGCGACCCTGCTGAGCCGGTTCACCGAACAGAGCCGGGAGGCGCTCCGGGCCCACCTCAACCTCGGCGAGCCGGTCACGGCGGGCTGGGTGGCCGCGGTGACCCAGCGGATGCAGCAGTTGGGGGGCGGCCTGGACCTGGCGCGGACCAAGGCGCTGGCGCTGCTGGACTACCGGCTGCATCAGCAGGCGAGCGTGATCGCCTTCGAGAAGGTCTTCCTGATCATGGGGGTGACGTTCGTGCTGGCGCTGCCGCTGCTGCTCGCGTTCCGGACGGGGCGGACGCAGGGGGG
>DASZPT010000372.1:0-3607 GCA_035549935.1 Gemmatimonadales bacterium | reverse complement strand
GACGACGGCAACATCTACGAAGTGGTGCACGGGGAGCTGCTGGTGCCCCCTGCACCGCGGCCCTGGCACGAGGAGGTAGCGCATCGCCTCCTTGAAACCGTGCGGGCCTACCTCCGGCGGGAGCCCATCGGACACGCCTTCGGCTCACGCTCCGATCTCTCCTGGGGACTCCGGGACGTGCTGGTCTCACCCGATCTCTTCGTGGTGACCCTGGCGCCCCGCCTGTGGCATGAAGAGGTGGCCCATCGCCTGCTGGAGACCGTTCGGGCCTATCTCCGGCGGGAACCCGTTGGTCTCGCCATCGGCTCCCGCTCCGATCTCTCCTGGGGTCTCCGGGACGTGCTGGTCTCACCCGATCTCTTCGTGGTGACACTGGACGAGGCCCGGCGGCTCGACTGGCTCGCGCTCCGCACCGTGCTCCTGGCAGCCGAAGTGATCTCCCCATCTTCCACCCGCGCCGACCGCTTCACCAAGCGCCGCCTCTACCAGGAACACGGTGTCCCGCTCTACTGGGTGATCGACCCCGATGCGCGCTTCGCCGAGGTGTGGCACGCCGACGACGACTTCCCTGCCATCGCCCGCGACCACCTCGAGTGGCGGCCGGCCGGCAGCCGCGAGCCGTTCATGCTCGAACTCGCGGAGCTGTTCCGGCCCATCTGAGCGACCGTCCTCCCGGGGAAGTACCGGCCTCGCGCGTGATTCCGTGCCGACCGGCCCCCATCCGGTGCCTGCCGCACCGCGCTCGACCGCTATCCTCGGCGGATGCCTTGCGTACCCGCCGCCGAGGAGCCCACCTTATGGCCATGGCCGCGCCGATCTACTACACCGCCGACATGGTCCGGGCCCTGCCCGACGACGGCAGCATCTACGAAGTGGTGCACGGGGAACTGCTGGTGACGCCGGCGCCCCGGCCCTGGCACGAGATCGTGGCCGGCCGCCTCTTCGAGAGCGTCTTCACTTATCTCAAGGCGGAACCGGTCGGCCTCGTGTTCACCTCGCGCTCGGACCTCTCGTGGGGCCTCCGCGACGTCCTGGTCTCGCCCGACCTCCTGGTCGTCCCGCTGGAAGAGGCGCGGCGGCTGGACTGGTTGGCACTCCGCACCCCGCTCCTGATCGCCGAAGTCCTCTCTCCCTCCTCCCTCCGCGCCGACCGGTTCACCAAGCGCCGGCTCTACCAGGAGCACGGCGTGCCGCTGTACTGGATCATCGATCCGGATGCGCGGGTCGTGGAGGTCTGGCGGCCGTCCGATGACCAGCCGGCTCTGGAAGGCGAGCGGCTGTCCTGGCATCCGGCCGGCGCGGCGAGTGCGTTCACCATGGAGCTGGTCGAGGTGTTCCGGCCTATCTGAGCCGAAGCGGGTCCCGTCAGGCCGCCGGAAAGCGAAGCGCCCCGCCGTCCTTCCGGACGACGGGGCGTTTGCCTGCGGCCGATGGCCGAATGGGCCTGGGTAGAGTTGAACTACCGACCTCACGCTTATCAGGCGTGCGCTCTAACCACCTGAGCTACAGGCCCTAACCGCTGCAACAATAATCACTTAGAGGCAGCATCTCAAGCCGGGGAGCCGGCCTGGCCCGGAACATCGCGGGGCAGGAAAAAACCCACCCTGCCCCGCTCTGTCAACCGGGCGGCACCTCGGCGGCCAGGGCGGCGTGAATCTCGAAGAGCGGCGGATGCTGCAGGTGCTTCTTCACCGCGCAGAGCTCCGCCGCGCGGATCAGCCCCTCACGGTGCTTCTCCGGGAATCCGGCGGGAAGGGTGAACTCGAGCACCAGCCGTGCGATCCGGCGCTCGACCGGGTCACGCTCGATCCGCATCACGAGCGCGAGTCCCTCGGTCGCGATGCCGCGGGTGTCGCAATACCCCTTCGCATAGATCCCGGCGCAGGTCGCGATCGACGCGAGGAACAGGTCGAACGGCTGCGGCGCCAAGCCCTCGCCCCCGCTCTGGGGCGGCTGATCGGTCCTTATCGTGAAGCCGCCGTACTCGGCGTCCACGCGCTTTCCCCCGGGGAACGTCACGACCATCGTCGACATCTGAGGCCTCCTCGTACGCCCGGGGGCGCCGTTGTCCCCGGGTCCGCGTGAAGGTTCGGCCCCGCCGGTTGAATCCACCGTGAAGCCAGGGTGAGACCGGGCAGGTACCCCGGTTCCGCAATGATGCTGAATGAAGCGTGCAAACCGGTCGACGCGTCCGGGCGTCAGACTGGTGGCCGCCGCAGCATCCACTCCACAACCCGGGACCCACCGCCATGGATGGCTTCATCCAGGACCTCCGGCTCTCCTTCCGGTCGATCACGCGCACGCCGGGGATGTCGCTCGCCGCGATCCTCACGCTCGCCCTCGGCATCGGCGCCAACACCGCCATCTTCGGGGTGATCGATGCGCTCTTCCTGCGGCCGCCGGCGCACGTGGTGGCGCCGGAGCAGGTGCACCGGCTGGGCTCGACCGCGGGGTCGATCCGGAGCTGGGCCCGGTACCTCGACTTCAAGGCGCACGCGCACACCGTGCGGGTCGCGGCCTATTTCGGTCCGCGCCCGCTCAGCCTGGGCCAGGGCGCCGAGGCCAAGGAGATCCAGTCGATGCTCGTGACGGCGGACTTCTTCCCGCTGCTCGGCGTGGCACCGCGGCTCGGCCGGTTCTTCACCGAGGAGGAGGCGGCGCCCGGCGGGGCCCAGGTGGCGGTGGTGAGCGAGGAGTACTGGCGGAACGAACTCGGGGCCTCGAGCGACGCGCTCGGCCGGCCGCTCCAGGTCGGCCGGCAGAGCTACACCATCATCGGTGTGGCCCCGGCACGGTTCAGCGGGGTGGACCTCACCCGTCCCGACCTCTGGCTGCCGATGGGGGTCGCCGCCCCGGTGGCGCTCTGGGCCGACGTGTTGAACTGCGGCCGCTGCTCGTGGCTCAACCTGGTGGCGCGGCGGCAGGCGGGGATCACCCCCGCCGCCGCGACCAGCGAGCTGACCTCGCTCTTCCGCGCGACGGTGATCCAGGCCGGCGACTCCACCGCCTCGGTGACCCTCGGCCCGCTGATGCAGCCGGTCGGCACCGATGCGGCCCGCGGGGCCCGGGTTTCGACCTGGCTGGGCGTGGCGTGCGTGGTGGTGCTGCTCGTGGCCTGCGTCAACGTCGCGAACCTGCTCCTCACCCGCGCTAGCCGCCGCCGCCGCGAGATCGCGGTCCGGGTGGCACTCGGCTCCCGGCGGATGCAGCTGATCCGCCAGCTCTATCTCGAGAGCGGCCTCCTGGCGCTGGCCGGCGGCGCGGCGGCGCTGCTCACCTCCCTCTGGGCCGGGCCGGCGCTGATGCGGCTGCTGCTCCCCACCTCGCCGGCCGAGCCGGTGCGGATCCGGGTCCTCCTGTTCACCTCGGCGGTGGCCCTGGTCACCACCGTCCTGGCGGGGTTGGCGCCCGTGCTCCACGCCACCACCCCCGACCTCGCGACCGCGCTCAAGTCGGGGACGCGCGAGGGCGGCGGCCGGCGCTCGCTCACCCAGACGGGACTGCTCGTCGCCCAGGTCGCCCTCACGCTCACCCTGCTCACCGGCGCGTCGCTCTTTCTGCGGAGCCTGGACCGGGTCCATGCACAGCGCCTGGGCTTCGAGCCGGA
>DASZPT010000371.1:0-2394 GCA_035549935.1 Gemmatimonadales bacterium | reverse complement strand
CCCCGGCGCCGAAGGGGAAGTGGGTCACCGCCTTCGACAGCGCCGGCTGGACCCTCGGGCCCGGCGAGCGGACCGGGCTGGTCGAGAGCCCCTTCGGATATCACATCATCCGGCGCCCGCCCGAGAAGGAAGTGGAGCAGCGCCTCCTCGACTACGCCCGCGAGCGGGTCGGCACCCAGCTCGACTCCATCTACCTGGACAGCCTGGGCATCCGGCGCCGGCTCAAGGTCGACCGCAACGCCGCCACGATGATGCGGGACGCGATCGGCGACCGGGACCGTGCCTCCCATTCGACGGCGGTGCTCGCGAGCTATGACCGCGGCCAGCTGACCGTGGCCGATTTCATGAAGTGGGTGAACGCGCTCGGACCGGCGTGGGCCGCCGACCTGGTGGGCCGCCCCGACAGCAGCATGGTCCAGTTCGTCCGGTTGCTGGCCCAGAACCAGATGCTCCTGCAGCAGGCCGACTCCGCCGGGATCCGGCCGACGGCGGCGGAATGGGCCAGCATGCAGGCCCGGTACAAGGCCCAGGTCGACACGCTCCGGATGAGCCTCGGCCTGAGCGCGGCCGACTTCTCGGATCCGGCGATGCCGGAGGCGGACCGGGTGCGGGCCGCGAGCGTGAAGATCGAGAGCCACTGGGACCAGGTGGCGGCCGGGGGACCCCGTCCGCGGCCGATCCCGCCGCAACTTGCCGCGGCGCTCCGGGAGAGCGCCAAGTACCACCTCGATCCGGCGGGACTGGACCGGGCAGTGGAACTGGCGAAGGAGAAGAAGGCGCACGACGATTCCACCAACGCGCGCGGCACCGCCGCGCCCGGTGGGGCGGCACCCGGGGTCGTCCCCGGCGGCCAGGGAGGAACGCCACCCGCGCCCGCGCCCGGCCAGAAGCCGGCGTCACCCGGAGGGAACTGATGCGACGGATCGCCGCCTTCCTGCTGCCGGCGCTTGCCGCGGCCGCGCCGCTCGCGGCGCAGGACGCCACGCTCGAGGGGGCCGGCGCTCCGCCGCCGTTCCGCTGCGACAGCGGCGGCAGCACGGTGGACCGGATCGTGGCGGTGGTGGGGGAGTCGCCGATCCTCTCGTCGCAGGTGGAGGAGGAGATCTTCACCCAGCGCTCCCAGAATGGGAGCCCGCCGGCCAAGACCGAGGCCGAGTTCCTCAACCTCTGCCGCCAGGTGGTGTCCGACCTGATCGACGCGGAGGTGCTGGTCCAGGCGGCGCAGCGGGACACCGCCATCAAGGTGGACGACACCGAGATTGCGCAGGGTGTGGACGAACAGTTCCGCAACATCCGGCAGCGGTTCCGCACCGAACCGGATTTCCGGGCGGAACTCGCCAAGTCGGGGTTCCAGACACCGGAGGAGTTCCGGCGCTGGCTCACCGAGAACCAGCGCAAGGCCGCGCTCCGCAACCGGCTCATCTCGAAGCTCAAGGACGAAGGGAAGCTCAAGCCGGTCCAGCCCACCGAGAAGGAGATGCGGGCGTACTTCGAGCTCTACAAGGACCAGCTGCCCGCGAGGCCCGCGACGATCTCCTTCCGTAACGTCATCGTGGCGCCGAAGGCCTCGGAGGAGGCGCGGGCCCGGGCCCGGGCCCAGGCGGACTCGATCGTGGCGGAGCTGCGCAAGGGCGCCGACTTCGCCACCGCCGCCAAGCGGTTCTCGCAGGATCCCGCGAGCCAGGAGCAGGGCGGCGATCTCGGCTGGTTCCGGCGGGGCCAGATGGTCAAGGAGTTCGAGCAGGTGGCCTTCTCGCTCAAGCCGGGCGTCGTCTCCGATCCGGTGGAGTCACCGTTCGGGTTCCACATCATCCAGGTGCAGCGGATCCAGCCGGCGGAAGTCCAGGCCCGCCACATCCTGATCATGCCGCAGGTCACCCAGGCCGATGCCGACAGCGCCTTCCACCTCTCCCAGAACATCGCCGCCGCGCTCAGGGCCGGAGCGTCGTTCGATTCGCTGGCCCGGCTCTATCACGACCCGGGCGAGGAGCGGGAGACCCCGGACGACGTGCCGGTGACCCAGCTGCCCGAGGAGTACAAGGCCGGGATCGGGGCGGCGGACAGCGGCCAGATCGTGGGGCCGTTCGAGATTCGCAAGGAGATGGGGCTCCGTCGCAAGTACGTGGTGCTGCAGGTGAAGGCGCGTCACGGCGAGGGCGCGGTGCTGTACGACGACGTGAAGGACCAGATCCGGCAGAAGCTCTCGAGCGACCTGGCGCAGAAGCGGTTCGTCGACAGGATCCGGCGGTCGACGTACGTGGACATCCGCCTGTAGGGGTCGCGGCGGGCCCCGGCAAAGACAACTCGGGCGGGGACAGTCAGGCGGCCATTCTGACGGCGTGTGGGTGGGTGCCGGTCCCTTCGGCGCTGTACCTCTCGGCACTCGAACTGCGC
>DASZPT010000370.1:0-28013 GCA_035549935.1 Gemmatimonadales bacterium | reverse complement strand
CTCGCCGCTGATGTTCTGCTTGGTGGTCACCGCGTCGCGCGGCACCAGGGCGTTCACCGCCGCCGTGACCTCGATCTCGCCGATGTCCACGGCCTGCTGCTCGAGCGCGAAGTCCTGCGTGATCGTCTGGCCGGCGCTGATCCGGACGCCGGTCAGCTTCACCGGCTTGTAGCCGACGAACTGGGCGACGACGTCGACGGACCCGGCGGGGACGTTGTTGATGAAGTAGTAGCCGCGACTGTCGGCCACCGCTCCGAACGCCGTCCCTTCGATCCGTACCTGGGCGCTGGCGATCGGCGCGCCAGCCTGGTCCCGGATTCGACCTTCGAGTTTACCAGTCGACTGGGCTGCGAGCGAGCCGGCCAGGGTCAGCCAGAGCGCCAGGGCGACCCCGAGGCCGCGGGCCGGGGTATCGGGCATGGCTGGACTACGCTTGTGCATGAAGAGTATCTCCGGAGGGTAAGTGGCAAGACCGCCTGTCAAGGTGCCGCCTGTCTCCGACTCGGGACCAGAGCCACTTCCGGTCCATCGTGCCGTGCCACTTGCCGGCGTTTCGGCGGGTGACGCGGCTTTGGCGATCGCGGCCGCGGAATGGGTGACACGATCGGCGTGTGGAACGTCTCCTGTCCTGGTGGCCGACACTCGACGCGGCCGGTTGGGCCAGCCGATGGTATCCGTCTTCGAACCCGGGAGTTACTGATTCATCCAGAGAGCCCGCGGGCCAGCTCCTGCGCCGGACCCGTGCTTGCCGCGCCACTCGGCGAGCTGGTGGACCTGTTGATCGCGCTCGACACCCGGGCCGACGAGCCGCTGCACCGCCAGCTGTACCGCGGCGTGCGGGAGGCGATCCGATCGGGTCGGCTCCGTCCCGGCGTGCGGATTCCCTCGACTCGGCGGCTGGCTCAACACCTGGGAGTCTCGCGCTGGACGGTCCTGGCCGCCTTCGATCAGCTGGTGGCGGAGGGGTACGTCGTGGGCGCGGTCGGCTCGGGCAGCCGCGTCGCGTTCGAGCTGCCGGACCCGATGCCGGACCCGGTGGAGTTGCCACCGGCGACCACCGACGTGCCCGCCAGGCAGGCGCGGCTGTCCGGGCGGGGCCGCCTGCTGCAGGGGATCCGGCATCGCCCCGGGGTTCCCTATCCCAAGCCGTTCTGGACCGGGATACCGCCGGTCGATGAGTTTCCGGTGCGCCTCTGGGCCCGCCTGGCCGCGCGACGGTATCGCCGCCTGGGTCAGACGGAGCTGTATCATGGGCCGGCCGCCGGTTACCAGCCGCTGCGGGAAGCGATCGTGGCACACCTGCGTGCGGCGCGGGGAGTGCGCGCCAGCGCCGGCCAGGTGGTGGTGGTCGCGTCGGCGCAGGAGGCGATGGAGTTGGCCGCCCGGCTGCTGCTCGATCCGGGGGACACCGCCTGGATCGAGGACCCCTCCTGGCCTGGTGCCAGGGGCGCCCTGACCGGCGCCGGCGCGCGGATTGTACCGGTCCCGGTCGATTCGGACGGTCTGTCGGTCGAGCGCGGCATCGCCCTGGCGCCGGAGGGGCGCCTGGCGTACGTCTGCCCTTCGCACCAATACCCGGCCGGAGTCACGCTCGGTGCGGAACGTCGTCAGGCCCTGCTCGCCTGGGCCGACAGTCATGACGCCTGGATCCTCGAGGACGACTACGACAGCGAATACCTCCACGCCAAGCGGCCGCTCACGGCGCTCCAGGGTCTCGACCAGGCGGGGAGGGTGCTGTACATCGGCACCTTCAACAAGACGCTCTTCCCCGCACTCCGGCTGGCGTACCTGGTGCTGCCGGAAAACCTGGTCGAGCCGTTTCTGGCTGTGCGCGGCATCGGAGGCCAGCACGCCCCCACCATCGACCAGGCGGTCCTGACCGATTTCCTGGCGGAAGGCCACTTCGCGAACCACATGCGCCGCATGCGTACGCTATGCCGGGCGCGGCGCGATCTGCTGATCGCCGCCGCCGCCCGTGAGGTGCCCGATCTGCTCGAGATCGCCCGGACCGACGGCGGGTTGCACGCCATCGGCTGGCTCCCACCCGGCATGGACGATCGCCAGGCCAGCGTGGCGGCCGAGCGGGCCGGGGTCCGCGCGGCGGCGCTCTCCGCCTACTATCTCGGCACCTGTCCCCGTCCGGGCCTGGTCCTGGGCTACGCGGGGTTCGGCAGACACCAGATCGAGAGTGCCATGCGCCGGCTGGGCGGCGCGCTGCGGTCGGTCGCTCCGCGGTAGCCTGCCAAGTGGCTTGGAGCCGCCGCGCGGAAGTGGCCCTGTCGCGGTGGTTCGGTGATTTCCATCTTGTCAGCCTGACCTGGGCACGAGCCTGGAGCCGGTCGGACGTCGCCGGTCGGCCGATGGCGCGGTGCTATTCAAGGAAGAGCTGCGTGATGCGACAGGCTGGCCGAATGGCAGGGGTGGTGGCCGTGCTGGGGATGATCCTCACCGGCGTGTCGGGGGCCCGACGGGCGACGCCGAAGGAGACCGTGATCCTCGCGGGTGGCTGCTTCTGGGGGGTCGAGGCGGTGTTCGAGCATGTTCGCGGGGTCACCTCGGTGGTCTCGGGGTACGCGACCCCGGCGGCCCCTCCATCCGCCGAGCCCAGCATGCGGGGTGGGAAGGGCTACGCCGAGGCGGTCCGAGTGAAGTACGACCCCTCGGAGGTTTCCTATCGACAGCTGCTCGAGATCTTCTTCACCGTGGCCCATGACCCCACCCAGCTCGATCGCCAGGGGCCGGATATCGGTCCGGAGTATCGCTCGGCGATCTTCGTGCAGAACGAGGAGCAGCGCCAGGGCGCCCTCGACTACCTGGAAGGGTTGCGCGCCGGGGCCAGCTTCCCGGCCCCGGTGGTGACCGAGATCGCCCAGCTGAAGTCGTTTCGGCAGGCGGAGGAGCTCCACCAGGACTACGTGAGACGTCACCCGAAGGACCAGTACGTCGTGGTGAACGACGTCCCCAAACTGGCCGAGCTCCGCCGGCGATTCCCGGCGCTCTACCGAGACTAGTCCACCCCTACTTCTTCGGCTCGAGAATCTTCTCGATCCGCGCCACCACATCCCGAAGGTGCAGGCGCGTCGCGGTGTCGGTGGTTTGCGCCGCCGCGGCGGCCGCCTGGCGCTTGATGGTCTCCAGGTCGCCCCGGGCGAAGGCGCGGATGTCCGACTGCGCCACGTCCACCGGCGTCACGATCGTGAACCGCGCGAACTGCGGCGGGATCGGCGGCAGCTCCTGGGTCATCAGGAACTCGAGCCGTTCGAGGTAGCCCCGCTGCAGGTTGCGGCGGTACTCGTCGATCGGCTTTCCCCCAGCGAGCTCGCTCCAGACCGCGGCATGGGCGTCGGTGAAGAGATCGGCCAGGGTGTAGGCGTCCCTGCCGAGCGCCGCCTCCGCCTCGATCAGCCGCTGCATCCGGCGCGGCTCGAGCAGGTTGGTGAGCACCGCCACCTGGCGGGCGCGGATCCGGTCGACGGTGCCGGCATGCTCGATCCGGGAGAGAATGTTCCGGTCGATCATCCAGGTCGGGGTGGTGAAGGCCTGGGCGGTGAGGAATTTCATCGCCCGCTGCTGCCGGGCCTTCTCCACGATCGTGTAGGCGGGGCCGTCCTGCCCCTGCGCCTTCCGGGTCCACTCGACGCCACCCACGATGGTGGTGACGTGTCCCATGTACCGCCCCCACTGCACCAGCACCTGGTTGTAGAGCTCCTGCAGCTGGCTGTAGTCCTTCCCCTGCTCGAAGGTCCATTCCGGCAGCATCGGCAGGATGCGCTTGAGGTTGGCGATACCGTACTCGCTCGCCTTGACCCCGTCGTCGCCCAGGTCTTCGGTCTGGGAGGTGGGGTCGATCTGGCTCGGGTCGCCGAAGCGGTACATCTTGTCGCCCGCCTTCTCCTCGATCCACCGGTTGAGCACCGGCTTCTCCTCGTCGGTGGAGCGGGCGTCGGGGATCGGGCGATAGCCCCAGCGGATGGCATAGATGTCGTAGGGGCCGAGGGCGGGGTTGAAGGAGACGTCGTCCCCCGGCTGCGCCACGTAGTTGAACCGGGCGTAGTCCATGATCGAGGGGGCGGTGCCCATCCGGCGGGTGAAGCTGCCGGAGCGGAGCGAGTCGACCGGGTAGCTGCTCGAGGCCTTCATGTTGTGGGGCAGGCCCAGGGTGTGGCCCACCTCGTGGGTCGCCACGAAGCGGATCAGCTGTCCCATCACCTCGTCCTGGAACTTCACGCTCCGCGCCGCGGGATTCACCGCGGCGGTCTGGATCAGGTACCAGTTGCGGAGCAGGTTCATCACGTTGTGATACCACCCGATGTCCGACTCGATGATCTCGCCGCTCCGCGGGTCGACCACGTGGGGCCCGTAGGCGTTCTCGATGTTCGAGGGGTAGTAGCGGATCACCGAGTAGCGCACGTCCTCCGGGCTCCAGTCGGGGTCCTCCGCCGGCGTCGGCGGGTCCTTGGCCTGGATCGCGTTGCGGAAGCCGGCGGCCTCGAACGCCTTGTTCCAGTCCTCCACCCCTTCCTTGAGGTACTTCCGCCATTTCACCGGGGTCGCGGGGTCGATGTAGTAGACGATCGGCTTCACCGGCTCCACCAGCTCGCCCCGGCGCCAGGCGGCGGTGTCCTTCGGCTCGAGCCGCCAGCGGCTGATGTAGCGGCGGTTGGCCGCGCGCTGGTCGTCGCGGCCGTAGTCGACCTGGTCGATCCGGAAGAACCCGACCCGCTCGTCCCAGAGCCGCGCCTGCATCGGGTGCTCGGGAAGCAGGATCATCGACAGCGCCATCTCCAGGGTGATGGTGCCGGTCGCCTCGTTCGAGGGTGGCTTCGCGGCATCGTAGCTCAGGACGGTGCGGACCTCGAGGTTCTGCGGGTAGCTGCGGGCGTTGAGGAGGTAGGAGCGGCTGTCATCGAGGCGGCGCACGCCGAAGGTCTCGCGGCGGGTCCGGTCGAGTCCGAAGAGCGGCACGTCGGCGGTGTAGGTCCGGCTCACGTCGACGATGACGGCGCTGGTGTCCTGGTTGTAGCCCGCGATGGGGAGCGCCACGATGATCGGCTCGAAGTTCGCCGCCTCGACCGCCTTCGCGATGGGCAGCGAGTCGTCGGCGACATTGAGGTAGCTCACCCACCGGAGCAGGATCCTGTCGTTCTGCCGGCTCCACCGCACGACGCCCTCGTTCACCTCCTCGCCGCCGTACCCGATGTTGGTCGCGGTCCGCGCGATGCGCGTCACCAGCAGCATGTCCCGGTCGAGGAGTCCGTTCGGGACCTGGAAGAAGGTCGAGTCGTTCTGCTGGTAGACGACGAAGAGCCCGCTGTCGACCCTGGCCTTCTCGGTGATCAGGTCCTTGAAGGCCCTGATCTTCGCCTTGGCCGGCCGGGTCGTGTCGCTCTTCATCGGTGCCGCGGGCTTCGGTGCTGGCGCAATTCCGATCGGTTGTGGCTTGGGCGTGGCACAGGCGAGAAGGACGGCGACGAGAGACAGGCTCGCGGCGCGGGAGGCGGGCCGGGGCATTGCGTGGTCCTTGGTGTAGTGACGTGGGGTGTGAAGGTCTGGGGTCGGGGGTCAGGGGTCAAGGGTGGTGAGCCCCCGGCCCCCGACGCGTGGCGTCAGCGTGCCCCCGGCCCCCGCACCACCCGGCCCGGCGTGGCGCCGGTATGCTCGCCATCCTTGAGCACCTGCACCCCGTTCACGAAGACATGCCTCACGCCGGTCGCGAACTGGTGTGGCTTGTCGAAGGTGGCGTGGTCCTGGATCGTCGCCGGATCGAACACGACCACATCGGCGAAGTACCCCGGCGTGAGTTCCCCACGTCGCTGGAGCCGGAGGTTCTCCGCCGGCAGGCCCGAGAGGCGGTAGATCGCGTCGGCGAGGGTAATCACCTTCTCGTCGCGGACGTACTTCCCGAGCACCCGGGCGAAGGTCCCGTAGGCCCGCGGGTGCGGGTTCGACTTGAGGAAAACGCCCTCCGGGGAATAGCTCCCCGCGTCGGAGGCGAAGCTGACCCAGGGCCTGGCGATCTCCTTCCGCAGGTTGTCCTCCGACATCGTGAAGTAGATGCACTCGATGCGGCTGTCGTCCTGGACCACGAGGTCCATCGCGGTCTCCTCGGCGCTCTTCCCGCGCATCGCCGCGATGTCCTTGAGGGTCTTCCCGGTGAGGTACTTGAGGGAATCGGCCTTGAACCCGACCAGCAGCACGCCCTCGGGTCCGCCCGCCCCGAAGAACGCGCCACCCGCCCGCTTCCACTCCGCCAGCAGCCGCTTCCGCATCGCCGGGTCCTGCAGCCGCTGCTTCCATTCCTGGAACCCGCCGGCGCGGATCCAGCCGGGCATGATCGCGTCGAGCCCGGTGGCGCTCGCCGGGTAGGTGTACATGTCGGCGGTGATCGCCTCGCCGGCGGCGCGGGCGGAGTCGATCCGGCGCAGGACCTCGTCCATCTTGTCCCAGTTTGCGCGGCCGGCCGCCTTGATGTGATAGATCTCGGCGCGGGCCCCGGAGTTCTTCGCGATGGTCAGAAACTCGTCGAGCGCGTCGAGCAGGGAGTCGTTCTCGTTACGGATATGGGAGATGTACATCCCGCCCTCTTCGGCGGCGGTCTTCGCGAGCGCGGTCAGCTCCTCGGTCGTGGCAAACATGCCCGGCTCGTAGATGAGCGAGGAGCCCACCCCCATCGCCCCCTCACGCATCGCGTCGCGCACGAGGTCCTGCATTGTCGCGATCTCCTCGGCGCTGGCCGCACGCGGGTCGTGTCCCAGCACATGCTGCCGCACCGTGGCCGCACCGATGAACGAGGCCACGTTGGGCGAGATCCCCTTCTTCACGAGGCTCCCGAGGAACCCGTCGAGGGTGGTCCAGGTGATGTCGTACCTGATATCGCCCTGGCCGTCCTTCATTTCCTGCTTCATCGCCTCGGTGAGGGGTCCCATCGACTCCCCCTCGCCGAAGACCTCGAGGGTGACCCCCTGGCGGATGTCGCTCTGCGAGCGCCCATCGACCATGAGGTCTTCGTTGGCCCAGCTCAGCATGTTGATGAAGCCGGGCGCCACCGCCAGCCCGGTGGCATCGACCTCGACCTTGCCCGTCGCCCGGCCGAGCTCGCCGATCGCGACGATGCTGTCGCCCTGGATCGCGAGGTCGGCGACCTCACCCGGACTCCCCGTGCCGTCGTAGACGGTCCCATGGCGGATCACGACGTCGTACCTGGGACCGGCGCAGCCGGCCGTGAGCAGGGAGAGGAGCAGCAGTGACTGTTTCATCGGTACCATGGTTGACTGTGAACCCCCGACTCCCGACTCCCGACCCCCGACTCCCGACCCCCGACCTATTCGACGAAATACCGGAAGTACTGCATTCCCGAGAAATTCGCCGTCAGCGCCTTCCCGTCGACCACGTTCCCGAAGCTCAACCGCTCCGCCGAGTCGGGATCGCCGACCCGGAACTCACCGCCGGGGAGCGGGGTCATCGCCTGCTCGCCGCCCGTGGGGCTGACATACCAGAGCGCTCCCTTCCGGAGCACGACTCGAAAATTGGGTTCCCAGGGCTGCATGATCCGGTAGTGTCCGGGATACGCCTTCCACGCCGCCGGCACCGCGAAGCTCTTCGGGCCCCGGTAGCGGTCGCTCGTGTACCAGCGCTCGCCGTACCAGACCTCGGTCATGCCGGTGGAATCGCCGCCGAAGGTGAGCGGAAAGAGGGGAAACCGTTCGCGGGGGCCGAGGAAGGAATGCTCGCCATAGGGGATGAGCGCCTGGCGCGTCCCGCCGCCCACGAGGAAGAGGGTGTCGGCCGAGGCCCTGAACGAGAGGGTGTCCCCCTCCGCCGAGACGAAGGCGCCGGCGTAGCGTTCGGCGTGCTCCACGCCGTCCTGGTCGTCGGGGAGCTCGGGCAGGGAGTCGCCCCGCATCGCGGCGCCGAGTGCCCGGAGGGCGAAGCGCGCGACGGCGCCGGGACTCCCCGGGCCGTTCACGAACGCCACGGCCCCGATGCCGAGCGAGGGTTCCCCCATCAGCATGCTGGTGTAGCCCAGCATCCCGCCGCTGTGGTAGAAGATCGGCCGGCCGTCGAGCTGGTCGAGGAACATCCCGTAACCGTAGTGGGCCCCGTTCCGCTCGGTGAGGGCGTAGGGCTGCATCATGGTCGCGAGGCGCGCCTCGGGGAGGATCACGCCGCCGGGTCCGCGCCCCCGATTGAGGAGCATGGTCAGGTAGAGCCCCATGTCCCCCGCGGTCGACACGATCGCCCCGTCACCCGACCCGTACTCGATCCACGGCGCGACGACCAGCGGATCGCCATCGCGCTCCGGGCGGTCGTCGTAGAGCGGTTCGTATCCCACCGCGAGTGACGGCCGGGTCGCATGGGTGAACTCGGCGTCGGTGCGGGTCATGCCGAGCGGCGTGAGGATCCGCTCGCGGATGATGTCGGCGTAGCGGCGGTTGTCGAGCTTCGTCAGGATCTGCCCCAGGACCTGGTAGCCGATGTTGCTGTAGGCCCAGTAGGTCCCCGGCGCGGAGCCGAGGGTCCGCTCGCGGGCCAGGTAGCCCTGCGCCGGCGACGAGGGAACGTCGTCACGGTCGCCGGGGAGGCCGGAGGTGTGGGTGAGCAGGTCGTGGCTGGTGAGCGGGCGCCAGCGGGTCTTCGGGGTGAACCACGGGAGATAGCGGGTGACCGGGGCCGCGGGGTCGAACTTCCCCGACTCGGCAAGCTGCAGGAGCGAGATGACCGTGAACGACTTCGAGATCGATCCGATCTCGAAGCGGGTGGAGGGACTCACCGGGATCCGGCGATCGAGGTCGGCGTACCCCCAGGTCCGGACGGTGATCACGCCGGCGCGATCCACCAGCGCGAGCGCCAGGCCGGGGGTGTTCGACCGCTGCATCATCCGGGTCGCGTAGCGATCGATGAGCCGGAAGGCCGGGCGGAGGCCCAGGGTGTCGTGGGTCTGCGCGGCGAGCGGCGCTACGGTACCGGCGATGCCGGGGACCATGAGGAGGAGCCTGCGAAGCATCGGTCTCATGCGTTGAGCTGTCGGATCTGGGGAACGTCGATCACCCGAAGTCCGGCGACGGGCGTCTCGACGGCGTGGAGGAGCGCGGTGAGCATCTGGGGCAGGGTGACGAGCCCGAGGCGGCGGGCCCCGTCACGCGTGGCCGGCACGAACCCGGCGAGCCAGTAGAGCGGCAGGAGGAGTGCCGGCCACCGGTGCCCTGGCCCGAGGACGTACCAGGGCCGGAGCACCGTCGCCCCCATCCCGCTCTCGCGGATGATCTCCTCGGCGCGGATCCGCGCGGCGACGTAGGCCTTCATGGCGGGGGCGGGGTGGGCGACGCTCACGTAGACGAAATGGGCGATCCCTGCCGTGAGCGCGGCGGGTACCGCCGCGACCACCGAGGCGAGATCGACCCGCAGGAACTCCCGGGCCTTGGACGGGCCCGGGTGGGACACGCCCACGAGGTGCACGAAGGTATCGGCCGGGGCGACGTGGGTGGCATAGGAGAGTCCGTGCAGGGCGTCTCCCGCCACCGGTTCGCACCCGGCGGGGAGCTTCCGCTCCGAGCCGGGACGCACCAGCGCGCGCACCCGGTGCCCGCGGGCAACCAGCAGGCGCGCGAGCCGGCTCCCGAGGTAGCCGGTGGCACCGGTCATGAAGATGTTCCGTGCTGGTGCGGCGGAATTCACGCGGCTAGAATGGCACCGGAATCGCAACGGCGCAACTTCACCGGAGCCAGTCCATGTCGCTTGCCCAGAGCCTTCTCGCCGAGCTGGACCACGAGATGGCGGGGACCCGCCGGGAACTCGAGCGGGTGCCCGAGGATCGTCTCGCCTGGAAGCCCCACGCCAAGTCCATGACCCTCGGCCGGCTGGCGAGCCACCTCGCCGAACTGCCCTCGTGGGGGGCGATGACTGTCCGGACCACCGAGCTGGATATCTCGCCGCCGGGGAGCACGGCCACCCGCGCCACCTTCTCCTCCCGGGCCGAGATCCTGGCGCATTTCGACAAGTGCCTGGCCGACGCGCGGGCGGCCATCGGGGCCACCCCGGACGCCGAGTTCATGGTGCCGTGGACCATGCTCAAGGCCGGCCAGACGGTCTTTTCGTTGCCGAGGATCGCGGTGCTCCGTTCGATGGTGCTCAACCACAATGTGCACCACCGGGCGCAGCTGGGCGTGTACCTGCGGCTGCTGGATATTCCGTTGCCGTCGTTGTACGGGCCGTCGGCGGATGAGAGGTAGGAGGCGGGAGGGGAGGCGGTTGCCCTGGCGCCCCCTCACCTCTCACTCCCCTTGTCCCTTCTCCCATACCGCACTGCCGTCATCTCCGCCATGATCGCGAGCGCGGTCTCCGCAGGCGCACGGCCGCCGAGGTCGAGCCCGATCGGGCCGTGGACCCTGGCGACGTCCGCGTCGGTGAATCCCTGGGCCTTGAGCCGCTCCCGGCGGGCGGCCTGGGTCTTCTTCGACCCGATCGCGCCGATGTAGGCGGCGGGAGAACGCAGCGCGAGTTCCATGGCCGGCTCGTCGAACTTGGGGTCGTGCGAGAGGAGGCAGACGTAGGTCGCGCTGTCGAGCCCGACCCGCTCGAAGGCCTCCCCCGGCCAGGCGAGGAGCAGTTCGTCCGCGGTGGGGAAGCGCTCACGGGTGAGGAAGGCCTGGCGCCCGTCGGCCACGATGGTGTAGTAGCCCAGCATCTTCGCGAGCGGCACGAGCGCAACCGCGATATGCACCCCGCCGAAGATCACCAGCTTCGGGCGGCGCGCGAAGACTTCGAGAAAGACCTCGACCGCCTGCCCCTCTGGCGACGGCACCGTGACGGTGGTGCAGACTTCCTGCCGCAGCGCCGTCCGGGCAGACGCCTGGATCCCGTTCACCAGCCAGTTGGGCCAGCCGGTGTGTTCCACCGTCCCGTTCTCCCGGACCACCGCGCTCCTGGTCGGGAGGGTGAGTGGCTCCGGGGTCAGCACCGTCGCCACCACCACCCCGCCCGCCCCGCGCGACGCGGCGGTCACCGCGGGCGGGACCGCGGGCTCGACCAGGACCTTGATCGTCCCGCCGCAGGCGAGTCCCACCTCCCAGGCCTGGGCGTCGCTCACGCCGAAGGTGACGAGCTTCGGCGTCCCCCGTTCGATTGCCGCCTGGATCTCCTGCACCACCGCCGACTCGACGCAGCCGCCGGAGACCGACCCGGCCATCCTCCCGCTCCGGGTGGCGAGCATGCACGACCCTTCGGGACGCGGCGCCGACCCCCAGACGCTGGTGACGACGGCACGGCCCACCGGTTCACCGGTGTTCTGGAGGATGTCGAAGTCGTCGAGGAGATCGCGCATGGGATCCGCAGATTCCGCCGATTCAAGGGATTGTGGGCCCGTGCCACAGAAGGTACTCCCACTGCCAACCCGACGCACTATAATCAGTCGACCGGGAAGGCCTTCCTGACCGGACCATCTGCGTAATCCTCGGAATCCTGAGATCTGCGGATTCACCTGTATGCTCTGCGCAAGGAACTGAAATGGCGGATCCCGGGCTGACCGCGAAGATCGTGAAGGCCGTCGAGGCCGGACGGGCGCGCACGGTGGCGCTGCACCAGGCCCTGGTCCGCACCCCGTCGATCACCGGCGACGAAGGCGCGATGGCCGCGCGGACCGCCGAGGCGTTCCGCGAGCGGGGCCTCGAGACGGAAACCTGGGCCGCGACCGCCGAGGAGATGCGGGACTACCTGGAGCATGTCGGGGAACAGCCCGGGTATGAAGGACGGCTCAACGTCTACGGCACCCGGCGCGGCGCCGGTGGCGGGCGTTCGATGCTCCTCAATGCCCACATCGACACGGTGCCCGAGGGCGATCACGCCCTGTGGACCCAGCCCCCCTTCGCCGCCAACCTGGTCGACGGGAAGGTCTACGGCCGGGGCAGCTGCGACATGAAGGGCGGGCTCGTCACCCATCTCGCGGCGCTCGATGCGCTCTCGGCGATCGGGGTGACGCTCAAGGGCGATGTCAGCGTCGCCGCCACGGTGGGGGAGGAAGACGGCGGCCTGGGGGCGCTCTCGACCGTGCTCCGCGGCCACCGCGCCGACGCGGTGCTCGTGACCGAACCCACCGAGCTCGCGCTGGTGACGGCCTGCGAAGGCTCGCTCGTCTTCCGGATCACGATCACCGGGCGCTCGGCCCACGCCGCCACCCGCGACGAGGGGGTCTCGTCGCTGGAGAAGTTCCTCCCCATCTTCGCCGACCTGCAGGCCTTCGAGAAGGAACGGAACACGAGTCTCCGGCACCCGCTGTACGACGTCTTCCCCAACAAGGTCCCGATCAACGTCGGCGTGGTGCGGGCCGGCAACTGGGCCTCGACCGTCCCGGAACAGCTGGAGGCCGAGGTGCGCGTCGGCCTCCTCCCGGGCGAGGAGCTCCAGGCATTCAAGCGCCTGGTGATCGACCGGATCATGACCACGGCCTCCCGCGATCCGTGGCTCGAGGCGCATCCCCCCGCGATCACCTTCTTCGGGGGACAATTCATCGCGGCGGAGACCCCGGCCGACGCGCCGCTCTGCGAAGCGGTCCGGCGGGCGCACCAGGCGGTGACGGGCAAGACCCCGAAGACCGAGGCGGCGACCTACGGCGCCGACATGCGGCACTTCATCGCCTTCGGCGGAATGCCCTGCGTGATGTACGGGGCGGGGGATATCAAGCTCGCGCACGGGCCCGACGAGAACCTCCCGGTGGAGGAGCTGCTCACCGCGACCAAGACGGTGGCCTGTCTCCTCGCGGACTGGTGCGGGGTGGCGCCAGCATCTCCACCAGGCGCTCGAGCGAACTGATCGACGCACAGGGCAGGAACTCGTCGACGTAGGGCAGCGCCGCCTGGAGACCGAGCGTGGCCGGCTCGAACCCCGCGCGACTTGCCAGCGGATCGAGCCAGAGCAGGCGATGACAGGACCGCTGCAGCCGGGCCATTTCCCGCGCCAGCAGCTCCGGATCGCCCCGCTCCCAGCCATCCGAGATGAGCAGCACGATCGCCCCGCTCCGCACGGTGCGACGGACCCACCGCTGGTTCAGTTCCCTGAGGCTCTCGCCGATCCGGGTTCCCCCGCTCCAGTCCACCACCGTGCCGGCCACCCGGCGCAGCGCCTCGTCCCCGCTGCGGACCCGGAGCTGGCGGGTGATGCGGGTGAGACGGGTCCCGAACACGAAGACCTCGAGTGGAGCGCCCGAGCGGGCCAGGGTGTGGGCGAAGCGGAGGAGGAAGCGGCTGTAGCGCTCCATCGAACCGCTGATGTCGCAGACGAGAACGATGGGACGGGGACGGACCCCCCGCCTGAGCCAGCGCCACCAGAGCGGCTGGCCCCCGCTCGCGAGGGAGCGGCGGAGCATCTGCCGGAGCGCCGGCCGTGCGCCCCGCCGTCCGACGATCCCGCGGCGCGCGGGACGCATCGGGAGCCGGGGCCGGAGTGCCGCGAGCAGGCGGAGCGCCTCCCGCTCCTCATCGGCGGTGAGTTCGCCGAAGTCGGCCTGGCGGAGCTGCTCGGCGGAGGAGGCGGCGCCTTCGAGGACCACGCTGAGCGGCGCCCGAGCCGGCTCGGCCGGTGCGAGGGCGTCGCTCAGGTCGAGCGCGCCGGGCCGGCGCTCGCTCTGCTGCATCCGCGGGAGCTTGTGGCCCAGCGCGCTCCCCGCCCCCCGCCGGCGCCAGAAGAGCTCGAAGGCCTCGTCGTAGGTGGCCAGGTCATCGCGCCGGCGGACGAAGATCACGCGGCCCGCGGTCTTCACGTCCTGCTTTCGGCCCAGGCCGAGGAGCTCGAGAACCGCGACGAAGGTGCGGCTCTGCTCCGGGTCGATCGCGAGGCCGGCCCGGCGCAGCAGGCGGCCGAAGAGGATGGCATTGGCCGCGAGGGCCTGGCCGGAGCTCACCCGGCCTTCATCTCCGCGAGCATGGTCCTCGCCCCGCCGTTGCGGAGCGCGGCCACGTCCTCCTGGTACTTGAGCAGCACGCCCAGGGTCTCCTCGACCTGGCCCGCCTCGAGCGTGCGGGCGCCGAGCGCGGTGAGCGCCGCGGCCCAGTCGAGGGTCTCGGCGATGCCGGGGAGCTTGGTGAGGTCGGTCTGGCGCAGGCGCTGGACGAAGGCGACTACCTCGCGGGCGAGCGCCGCCGGCAGGTCGGGCTGGCGCGCCAGCAGGATCGCGAGCTCACGCTCCGCGGTGGGATAGTCGATCCAGTGGTAGAGACAGCGCCGCTTGAGTGCGTCGTGGATCTCGCGGGTCCGGTTGCTGGTGAGGATGACCCGGGGCGGGCGGCTGGCGCGGAGCGTGCCGATCTCCGGCACGGTGACGGCGAAATCGCTCAGCAACTCGAGCAGGAAGGCCTCGAACTCCTCGTCGGCCCGGTCCACCTCGTCGATGAGGAGCACCGGGGGCGTCGGGCCGCGGTCCTCGATCGCGCGGAGCAGCGGACGGCGGATCAGGAACTCCTCGCTGAAGATGTCGCGGGTGGCCGCGCTCTTCGCCTCGCCCCGCGCCTCGAGCAGCCGGATCTCCAGCATCTGCCGGGGATAGTCCCACTCGTAGACCGCGGTGCTGACGTCGATGCCCTCGTAGCACTGCAACCGGATCAGCTCGGTGCCGAGGACCTGCGCCAGCACCCGCGCGACCTCGGTCTTGCCCACCCCCGCCTCGCCCTCGAGGAGCAGGGGACGGCCGAGGGTGAGGGCAAGGAAGACCGCGGTGGCGAGGTCCCGGTTGGCGATGTAGCCCGCCGCCCGGAAGCGGCGATCGACCTCGTCGATGCTGGGGAGCTCGGGGAGCGGGATGGGGCGGCTCATGTACAGGAAGGTGGACGCGAGCCGCGCGACCCGCTAGGCCCGCGTTACACCGTCCTCGAATACACCCGCGCCTCCCCATGGGGGAGGTACGCGTCCAGCTCCATGCAGAGGTTCCGGAGGAAGAAGCGCCCGGTCGGCGTGACGGCGATGCGGTCGGGCTCGATTTCCACCAGCCCGGCCTCGACATGGGGCGCGAAGCGGGCGAGGTCGTCGGCCAGGAGCTCACCGAGTCGGTCACCGCCATCGAGCTCGAAGCCGAAGGGAAGCTCGAGGTTGCACATCAGGTGCAGAATCGCGCTCCGGCGCGCCTGGTCCTCGGGTGAAAGGTGATGGCCCTTCACCACCGGCAGCCGCCCCCCGTCGAGCGTCCGCTGGTAGCCGCCGAGCCCCGGGTCCATCTGCACGAACCGGCCGGCCAGGTCGCCGATGGCGCTGGTGCCGAGTCCCAGAAGGTCGGCGGAGGGCTGGATGGTGTAGCCCATGAAGTTCCGGTGGAGCCGCTTCTCGCGCGCCGCGACGGCGAGCTCGTCGTCGGGCCGCGCGAAGTGATCCAGGCCGATCCACTGGTAGCCGGCGCCGGTGAACTCGGTCACCACCGCCTCGAAGAGATGGAACTTGTCGTAGCCGGTCGGGAGATCCGATTCGTGGATCCGGCGCTGGTTCGCCCGCATCGCGGGCATGTGGGCGTAGCCGAAGGCCGCGACCCGGTCGGGTCGAAGCTCGAGGATCGTCTCGAGCATCGCGCGGAAGCGCGGCAGGGTCTGGCGCGGGAGCCCGTAGATCAGGTCGAGGTTGAGGCTGTCGAACCCGAGGGCGCGTATCTCCTCCACCACGTCGGCGACGAGCCCCAGCGACTGCACCCGGCCGATCGCGAGCTGCACGTCGGGATCGAGGTCCTGGACCCCGAGACTCACCCGGTTGAAGCCGAGTCGGCGCAGCGTGGCGAGCTGCTCCCTCGTCGCCAGTCGCGGGTCCAGCTCGATCGACCGCTCGGCGCCCGGCGCGAAGGCGAAGCCACCCTCCACCAGGCGCATGAGCCGGGCCAGCTGCTCGCCATCGAGGAAGTTCGGGGTGCCGCCGCCCCAGTGCATCTGCACCACCGGGTGCCGCCGGTCGAGGGCCATCAGCACGAGGTCCAGCTCCCGCTCCAGCCGGTCCAGGTAGGCGTCGACCACCTCCGCGCGCTTCGTCACGGTGGCGTTGCAGCCGCAGTAGAAGCAGCGCGTGGCGCAGAAGGGGAGGTGCACGTAGAGCGACAGCGGCCGGTCGGGCCGCCGGGCGATCGCGCCCAGCGCGGCGAGATACTCCGGCTCGCCGAACGGCTGGGTCCACGCCGGCACCGGCGGGTACGAGGTGTAGCGCGGGCCGGCCCGGTCGTACCGCTCAACCAGCTCCGGCGCGATCGGCTCGAGGGCGGGCATCAGATCTTCGCCACTGCTTTGGGCGCCGCGCCGTTCGACGGGCCCGCCTCGCAGGCCGCCCGGCCCTTGATCGTCTTGCGGGCGGTGCGGGTGAGCGTGCCGCCGAAGTCGAGGTCGGGCGCCAGGTCAGCGTTGGCCTTGAGCTGCACCAGCTCCTGCTCGGTGTAGATCTTCGACTGGTCGAAGCGCAGGTTCACCTGGCCGTTCATCTGCACCCGGCCGATATCGTAGAAGCGCTTGGTCGAGGTCATCTTCGCGAAGGCCTTGAGGCAGCCGAACATGTACTTCCGCTTGAAGCGGTCGCGGATGAACGGGTAGCGCAGGAAGGTCTTCCTGGCGTAGAAGCGGCCGTAGCACTTGAGCACCCGCTTGAGCACGTCCTCGCGGTCCATGTGCTCGGGCTTCATGATCGGGGTGGTGAAGTTGTAGCGGGAGAAGTCCCGCACCTGCACCTTGTCGCCCAGCTCCTGGAAGAGGTCCGAGAAGGGCCACGGCGTGTACATGTTCCAGTTGGCCATGTCCGGGTCCCAGTCCTTGCAGAGCCGGTAGGTCTCCTCGATCGTCTCCGGCGTCTCGTTCTCCAGCCCCATGATGAACTGGGCCTCGGCGAGCATCCCGTTCTTCTGCAGCAGCCTGATCGCCTTCTTGTTCTGCTCGATCGTCGTCTCCTTCACGAAGCGGTCCAGGTTCATCTGGCTCGCCGCCTCTGTGCCGAGGGAGACGTGGAAGAGCCCCGCCTTGCGGTAGAACGGCAACAGCGCCTCGTCCCGCAGGATGTCGGTGACCCGGGTGTTGATCCCCCACGGCACGTCGATCTTCCGGTCGATCAGCGCCTGGCAGAGCTCCACGAACTTCTTCTTGTTGATCGTGGGCTCTTCGTCGGCCAGGATGTAGAAGCCGACCTTGTGCACCTGGGTCAGGTATTCGATCTCGTCGACGAACCGGTGCGGGTCGCGCACCCGGTAGTCCCGCCAGAACTTCCACTGCGAGCAGAAGCTGCAGGTGAAGGGACAGCCGCGCGCGAAGCTCGGCACCGCCACCCGGGTATTGAGCGGGATGTAGATGTAGGTGGGCCAGTGCAGGATGTCCCAGTCCGGCGTGAGGCTGTCGAGGTCCTGGATCGGCGGCTCGGGCGGCGTGGCCACCACCTTGCCGTCCTCGAGGAAGGCGATCCCCCGGATCTGGTGCCGGTCACGCTCGTCGGTTCCCGCGTCGATCGCGCTCCAGAGATTGCGGGCGACGACTTCCCCTTCGCCCCGGATCACGTAGTCGATCCAGGGCGCCTCGTGCAGCACCTGGCGGTACATGAACGTCCCATGGATCCCGCCCAGGATCGTCGTGCACCTCGGGTTGACGTCCTTGGCGAGCTTGAGGGTCCGCTCCGCGCTGTAGATGATCGGGGTCTTGGCCCCGGTCGCGACGATGTCCGGCTTGAGCTCGCGGATCTTCTGCTCCAGCACCTCCGCCGGCAGGTCGTTCGCCATGGCGTCGATGAAATGCACATCCGTCATCCCGGCGGCCTTGAGGGTCCCGGCGATGTAGGCCACCCAGGCCGGGGGCCAGTTACCCGCAATCTCGGCGCCGCCGGCGTGATAATTGGAGAGGATGAGCAGGGTACGCATGGGGATATGCCAGTAGGTGGTGACACAACAGAGTGTCAAGTGGGATGGACACCATGCTATCCGCCCACCTTATAAGAGGAAATGAAAGTCGAATGAACGACTACGGCTCTCCCCTTTCACCGAGCCGGACCTCGAAGCGACAGGTCTGCCCTCCCGCCGCGCGACACTCGGTTTCGACGACCACCGCGCTCGGGTTTACCAGCCGCCGCAGCAATCCCTCGAACGTCGCGCGGTAGTAGCCGCACATCGGTCGGGTCGCCGCGCCCAGCTCGCGGCAGATGGGGCACCGATCGATCGAGAATCCCGGCAGGGCCGCGTCCGCGGCGAAGGCCCCGGTGCCCGCGAAGGTCCACGCGTGTGCGCCGATCGCGCGGAAGAGTGCGCGGAGCGCCAGGCGATCGGGCAGGAGGGGGAGAACGACCCGCGCGATCCAGGGAATCCGGTTGGCGAGGAGATACTCGGCGGTGAGGGCGCCCGAGCGCTCGAGAACGGCCAGGCCCTCGTTGGGGCCGAGTCCCTCGATGACCCGGGCGCAGAGATGCGAGACCTCGCGCTCCTCGACCATTGCGTCGGGGAGCCGGGTAAGGAGGTCGCCCCGGCCCCAGGTCACGAGCAGCTCCTCCGCCTCGGCGCCGCGGCGCTCGCGGAGGGCGGTGACCGTCTGGATGATCGCGTTGGGGCCGATGCGGCCGGCGGGATGCTGCGTCATGAATCGGGCGCCGACTACTCCGGGGCGCTCAAGTCCCGGGCGTAGTCGGGGAAGCGGAACCGCATCTCCTTCCCGAGGAGCCCGCCATGCCCGAGGTCGGCGAGGGTATCCGGGGTGATCGCCTCGCCGGTGAGGAGCCGCGGCAGCACCAGGTCCGCGGCGGTGGCCATGCTGAACATCCCGCACTGGGGAAGGCCGAGAATCACGGTGTCACCGAGTGAGGCGAGCCAGATCATCGACCCGGGATGCGCCGGGACGCCACGCCTGAGGACGCGCCCGCCCAGCGCCTGGAGCGCCTCGTAGAACGGCGAGAGCGGATCCCCCGCCGAGACACCGCCCACCAGCAGCAGCGCCACGCGCGACTCCAGCACCATGCGCCGGAGCACCGCCTCGAGCCGGAGCGCCGCCTCCGCCGGGTCCTCGGTGCCGACCTGGGTGACCCCGGCGAAGCGGCCGTGGAGCGAGGTGACCTTGGTGCGGGCTGCCTGCTCGAACCGCTCGAGCGCGCCGGGGGTGAGCGACTCCGCCGCGAGGGCGGCGACCTCGAGTGGCTGGTAGGCGGCGATGTCGATGAGCGGCGTCGCTTCCCGCGCGATCGCTTCCCCCGCGTTCACCGCGGTGGCCGCGACGAGGTGCGGGGCCACCTTCACGCTCGCGACGACCTCGCCTGCCCGGACCGCCTGGCCGTGAAAGAGGGTGAAGACCTCGAGCGGGTCGATCCGGTTGAGCCGGCCGAGCGCGGCGGTGTCGATGCGGAGCACGCCATCCACCCGCGCGGTGAGATCGACCTTGCTCTGCCGCGGCACGCCGATCGCGAGGTTGGGCCCCACCACCGCGCGCGCGAGCCGGGTCGACGCCTCGTCCTCGTGGAGATCGTCGGGATCGGGCCAGGCGAGGCGGAGGGTGGCGTCGAGGCGCCCGGCACGGGCGGCCGCACCCAGCAGGTCGGCCACGGCGGCATCGATCCGGGTGCCCTTCGGGAGCAGGCGACCCTCGACCCGGACCGCCGCGAGCAGGACCGAGCCGGGCAATCGACGGTCGCCCCCGGCCGCGAGGGCCGGGGGCGTCACTCGTTCACAGCGCATGGCGGAAAGGTTCGTGCCGGGCGTCGCAAAACTCAAGGCGCGGCGTCAGTCGGCTCCCACCGGCTCCTGGTAGAGGCGCTCGATGGCGTCCTGGAACCGCTGCTCCGCCATGCGGCGACGCACCTTCATCGTCGGCGTGAGAAGCCCGCCGTCCACCGTCAGTTCATCGGTGAGCACCGCGATCTTTTTGGGCCGCTCGAATTTCGCGAGATCGGTGAGCCGGCCGAGCGTCTCCCGCTCCAGCAGCTCGCGCACCGTGACCTCGGCGCAGAGGCGGTTCCTGTCGTCGACGGCCAGGCCGTGCTCCGAGGCCCACAGCGCGAGCCGCTCGAAGTCGGGGACGATCAGCATGGCGGGGAAGGGGCGCCGGTCGCCCACCATGATGGCCTGGGCCACGAAGGGGGAGAGCTGGGTCCGGCCCTCGATCGGCTGGGGCGCCACCTTCTTGCCCCCCGCGGTCACGATCAGGTCCTTGATCCGGTCGGTGACATGCAGGAAGCCCTGGTCATCCACCGCTCCCACGTCGCCGGTATGCAGCCAGCCGTCGGGATCGAGGGCGGCGCGCGTGGCCTCGGGGTTGTTCCAGTAACCTTGCATCACCGTGGGTCCGCGGGCCTGGATCTCCCCCTCCTCGCCGATCCGCAGTTCCACGCCCGGGTAGGGATGGCCCACCGAACCGAGACGCCATTCCCCGGCCCGGTTGGCCGCGAGCACCGGCGAGGTTTCCGTCAGGCCGTAGCCCTCGTAGAGCTCGAGTCCCGCCGACAGGAAGAACCGGCCCACGACGGGCGACAGGGGCGCGCCCCCGGAGATCATCGTCTCCATGCGCCCGCCCAGCTTGTGGCGGATCTTCCGGAAGACCAGCAGGTCCGCGATGGCACCCGAGAGGCGCAGGCCCAGGGGAGGCTTCGTCCCGGCGATGCGATGGTCGAGCAGCCGGCCGCCGACGCCGGCCGCCCAGCGCGCCAGCTTCCCCTTGAGGCCCGGCGTTCCCATCACCTTGCCATAGACCTTGTCGAACAGGCGCGGCACCGCCACCATCGCCTGCGGGCGTACCTCCAGCATGTTCTCCGGGACTTTCGTGATCGACTCGGCGTAGGCGATGGTGACGCCGTTGTCCCAGTAGTAGTAGTCCGACGCCCGCTCCAGCACGTGCGAGAGCGGCAGCAGGGACAACCCGATCATCCCCGGTCGAAGCCTGAGCGCGCCATACTGGGCGCTGGCCGCGATCATCGTGGCCAGGTTGCCGTGGGTGAGGACCACTCCCTTGGGGACGCCGGTGGTGCCGGAGGTGTAGATGATCGTGGCGATGCTGTCCGGCTGGAGCCGGAGCGCGTCCTTGCGGAGATCGCGGACCCAGGCCGGGTCGGGATCCTCGGTCCGCTGCATCCGCTCCACCCGGTCGGTTCCGGGGACGTCGTCCATCGTCACCACATGGAGGAGCTCGGGCAGCCGGGCACGGATGGACTCCAGCTTCTCCAGCTGGGCGGCCGTCGAGACGAAGACCGCCTTCGCCCCGGCGTCGCGCAGGATGAAATGGACCTGGTCGTGGGGCAGCGTGGGATACACCGGCACGACGATCAGCCCGAGGCCGAGGGCGGCGTAATCGACGATCGCCCACTCCGGGCGGCTCTCGGACAGGATCGCGACCCGGTCTCCCACCTGGAGGTTCCAGGCTTTCATCTGGGCCGCGGTGCGGCTCACCGCCTGTTCCATCTCGCGGTAGGTGATGCCGAGCCAGCGTTCACCGGACTTCCAGCGCAGGGCTTCCTGGGGGCCGAAGCGGTCCACCCCGCCGTAGAAGATGCGGGTCAGCGTGGTGCGCTCGAAGGGTGCGAGCGGTGTAACCGGGAGGGTCACGGTCGGTGCAGCAGTCGTCGGGGGCATGGGAGACCTCGCAGGCAGGGGCGAAGGCTCACACCCTATAACACCAGAGCACTGAAGAAGGGGTGAAACGGTCGGTTAACTCTGCCCATCCCGACCGGGGATCCGGCTCATGGCATACTCGGCAAGCGCCGTGATGGTCAGGCTGGGGTTCACCCCGGGGTTGGCCGGCATGATCGAGCCGTCGACCACGTAGAGCCCCGGGTAGCCGTGCACCTGGAAATCGGGGCCGACGACGCCCTCCTCCGCGTTCCGCCCGAAGGGGCAGCCGCCCAGGATGTGCGCGGTGATCGGGATGTCGAACAGCCCTTCGTTGACGGAGCCCATCGCGATGCCGTTGGTCCGGCGGGCGAAGGTGCGGGTGACCTCGTGGCCGATGTCGAGCTTGGTGGGGATCGAGCGTTCGGCATCGGGCTGGGACACCAGGTCCCGCCGGAACCCGGTGAAGGCGCTCCGCCCGGGACGAAGCCGGATGTGGTGATCCTCCCACTGCATGACCAGGATGATCGTGGTCCGCTCGGCCCAGCCGGGGAGAATGTGGGTCCGGAGGAAGTCGCCGGGCCGCCGCACGATGTCCGCGGCCGACTGCAGCAGGCGGGACGGGAAGCTTCCCGACTCGATCATCGGCCCGCCGAGGAGCCGCATGGTGGAGCTGCCGGCGGGGTAGCGCACCGGCTCGATCGTGGTGACGGGGTTGGCGTGGAAGATCGAGGTGATCGCGATGCCCTTGGAATAGTCCGTTGCCCCGTTCCGGGCCACGCTCCCGAGCAGCGCCTCGTTGTTGGTCCGCACCAGGTCGCCGAGGCGGGCGGAGATCCTGGAGAGCGACCGGGTCTGGTCGCGGCAGCGGAAGAGCAGCCGCAGGCTGCCGAGGGTCCCCGCCGAGACGATCACGTTGCGGGCGCGGATGGGAGCATGGTCCGGGTGACGCCAGCCGGTGGTCCGCCGGCTCAGGACCTCGTAGCGGGCCCCGTCCACCTGCGGCCCGCCGAGCGGCCGGATGTCCCGCACGGTGCATTCCGAGCGCACCTCCGCCCCCTGCTTCTCGGCGAAATAGAGGTAGTTCTTGGGAAGGGTGTTCTTGGCGTTGTGCCGGCACCCCACCATGCAGGCGCCGCAGTGCTGGCATCCGCGGCGGGCGGGACCCTCGCCCCCGAAGTAGGGATCGGGAACCTCGAGGCCCTCCTCGCCCGGCTGGCCGAAGAAGGTGCCGACCGGTGTCGGCGTGAAGCTGTCGGCCTGGCCCAGCTCACCGGCGATGGTACGCAGCACCTCGTCGGCGGGGCCCAGCCGGGGATTGGTGGCGACACCGAGCATCCGGCGCGCGGTACGGTAATGGGGCTCGAGCACCGTGCCCCACTCGACCAGGTGGCGCCACGCCGGGGACTCGAAGGCCTCGGCGTCGGGCTGCATCAGGACGTTGGCGTAGCCGAGGCTCCCGCCGCCCACGCCGGCGCCGTGCAGGACGAAGACGTTGCGGAAGGCGCTGATCTGCAGGATTCCGTAGCAGCCGACCGTCGGCGCCCAGAGATAGCGGGGCAGGTCCCAGGTGGTCTTCGCGAAGTCTTCGTCGCGGAAGCGCTTGCCCCGCTCGAGGACCAGGACCCGGTAGCCCTTCTCCGCGAGGCGCATGGCGGAGACGCTGCCGCCGAAGCCGGAGCCGATGATGACGTAATCGTAGGTGTCGGACACGCGGGAACGGTATCGGAGCGAGACGGGAGGTCGCAAGCGGGTTCGTGTGAGGAGAGCTTAACGTTGGACGGAGGGAGTTCCGAGTTCCGAGTTCCGAGTTCCACGTTCCGCGTTCCGCGTTAACTTCCCGCTGGCGTTCCACAATCATGAAGGGCTTGACGCACCGACTCCATGCCCAGGGCTTCCAGCGGACTGCTTCCCACGCTCCTCAAGCGCGAGCTGATCGTCGTCACCGGGAAGGGTGGCGTGGGCAAGACGACGATCGCGGCGGCGCTCGCGCGCCTCCTCTCCGACGCGGGGCGGCGGGTGCTGCTGCTGGAGATCGATCCCCGTGAAAGCCTGCACCAGCTGCTTGGCACCGAGCCGAGCGGCGGGAGCATCGTGAAGGCGACGCCGAAGCTCTCGGTCCAGAACCTCCAGCCGCAGAAGGTGGTCGAGTCGCTGGTGCGGGAGAAGGTTCCGCTGCCGCTCCTCGCGAAGAAGATCGTCGCGAGCAGCATCTTCCAGCATTTCGCCGGTGGCGCGCCGGGTCTCAAGGAGATGTCGATCCTGGGCTATGCCCTCCGCACGGTCGAAGGGGACTACAAGCACAAGGCCGATGTCGTGGTGCTGGACGCGCCCGCGACCGGGCATGGCGCCTCGATGCTGGCGGCGCCGCTCCTCCTCGCCGACCTGGTGGGCGGCGGGCAGATCGGGGAGATGTCGGCCTCGCTGGCCCGCTTCATCGCCGACCCGAAGCGCTGCGGCGTGGTGCTCACCACCCTCGCCGAGGAGATGCCGGTCCAGGAGCTGGCGGAGCTGGTGGCACTGCTCGAGGAGCGGATCGGCCGGCCGCCGGAGCTGGTGGTGGTGAACGGGCTGTACCCGGAGTTCCCCGGCGGCAGGACGGCACGGCGGCAGGGGACCAGGGGGGATGGCGGGCCCGTGGATCCGGCGAGCGGCTGGTCCCCGGACCAGCTCGCGACCCTCTGGCGGGATCGCCGTGCCGTGAACGACCGTGAGCTCGAGCGGCTCGGCCGGATCTGGAAAGGGGCGCGGGCGGAAATGCCGCTGCTGGCGCTCGACCGCGGGCCGGCGCTGCTCGAGGCCATGACCGCGCTGCTCGGGGAGGCGCTCGCATGAGGGGCGGCATGCTCGACCGGCGCCTGCTGGTGGTGGTCGGCGCCGGCGGGGTCGGCAAGACCACGCTCGCCGCGGGGCTCGGCCTGCATGCCGCGCGGCGGGGGCATCGCACGCTGGTGATGACCTTCGACCCCTCGCTCCGCCTCAAGGACGCGCTCGGCGTGGGGGAGGCCGCCCTCGACCGCGCCGTGGAAGTCCGGGCCGACACGCCGGCGCGCCTCGATGTGATTCTGCTCGACGCGCGGCAGACCTTCGACCGGCTCATCGCCCGCTACGCACCCGACCAGGCCGCCGCCGACCGGATCTACGGTAACCGCTTCTACCGCGAGCTGGCGGGGAATCTCGCCGGGATCCTCGAGTACATGGCGGTGGAGCGGCTCTTCGAGGTGGCGGCGGCCAGGGAGTACGACCGGATCGTGCTCGACACCCCGCCGACGCGGCAGGCGCTCGACTTCCTCGAGGCGCCCGACCGGATCGTCGGGTTCCTCGACTCGGGAGCGGTGAAGCTCGCGCTCAAGCCCTGGTGGGAACCGGGTGGCGGGATCGCGCGGGCCCCGATGCGGCTGGCGGCGAAGGGTGTCGAGGGCATCGCCGACCGGCTGATCGGTCCGCGGCTGCTGCACGACATGCTCGAGTTCTTCCGCGCCTTCGTGCCGCTCTACGGCGGCTTCCGGGAGCGGGCCACCGAGGTGCAGAAGCTCCTGCGTGACAAGGAGACGCTCTTCACGCTCGTCACCGGCCCGGGCGAGGATCGCATCCCCGATGCGATGTTCTTCGCGCGGAAACTCCGGGAAGCAGGGCACCGGCTCGGGCCGATCGTGGTGAACCAGGTGCATCCGAAGGCCGAGCCGGGCGGCCGGGTGCCTCCCGGGCTGGAGGACGGCCTGGCCCTGTTCGGGTATCTCGGCGACCGGGACGCCCGGGGGCTGGCGCAGCTCCGCCGGCTGCTGACGAAGAACGAGCCCCTGGTGGTGGTCCCGCTCGAGGCGGCGCCGCCGACGAGCCTCGCCGCGCTGGAGGCCCTGGGCGCGGGGGTCGCGGCGCAGGTGTAAGGCGGCGCGTCGCGCGCCGCATCCCGCTGGTCGAAAGTCGAACGCCGAAGGTCCACACCCGGGCTTCAGTCCTCCTTCATCGCCAATCCAGCGCCCGCCGCTCGGAATACCGCACCGCGACAATCGATCTTGACTTTTTACCGCATTGCGGTAAATTGACCTCCGTCACCAGCAAGGGTGGGGATGTGGTCCGGCTCATCAAGCGGTATGGCGGCGGCAGCCGCAAGCTGTACGACACCGAGGAGAGCCGGTACGTCTCGCTCGACGAGATCGCGGCCTGGGTCCGCAAGGGCCAGGAACTGCAGGTGGTGGACAGCGCCACCGGCGAGGACGTGACCAGCCAGACCCTGGCCCAGGTGATCTACGAGGATCATCGCACCGGGGCCTCCTTCCTGCCGAAGGAGTTCCTCCACGAGGTGATCCGGCGCGGCGGTCAGGCGCTGGCCACCCGGGTGGAGCAGATCCAGACCGGGGTGGAGAATCTGGTGCGGGCCGGCGTGGAAAAGGTCACGCCGGTCGGCGGGATGCAGGAGGAGTTGGACCTGCTGCGGCGGCGGCTCGCGCAGCTGGAGGAGTCGCTCACCGAGCTGGATGAAGCACCGGCCCGCGCTCGCGGCCGGAAGAAGGGCAAGCGCGTGGCACGGCGCTGACCTGACATCGCAGGGAGCGCAGTCCCGGTAACCGAACGGCCGAGGGATCGGTCAGGCACAGGAGGATGATATGGCGAAGAAGACCAAGAAGGTGGTGGCGCTCCCGATGATCAAGGAGTCCGCCCACGAGATCTGGCTGGCCGGCCTGGGGGCGTTTGCCCTGGCGGGTGAAGAGGGGGGCCGCCTGTTCAAGTCGCTGGTGAAGAAGGGCGAGGGCCTGGAGAAGATCAACAAGGCCCGGATCAACAAGCTCGCCGACCGGGTGGACGGTTTCCGCGGCGACGCGAAGCACGCGATGGAGCGGGTGAAGACCCCGATCGAGGCCGGGATGAGCAATGCGATGCACCGGCTCGGCATCCCGACCCGCAAGGAGATCGCGACCCTGACCAAGCGGGTCGAGGAACTCACCCGGGTCGTGGCCAAGTCGCGCACCCGCGGCACCACCCGCCGCACGCGCGCGGCTCGTCCGGCCGCGAGCCCGGCGGCCTGAGGGCCGGTCCGGTGGCCACTCGCCGGGGGCGGCGTGGTCGGGGCCTGGGATTGGCCCTGGCGGGTGGAGGACCGGGGGGCGCCGTCTACGAGATCGGCGCCCTTCGGGCCCTGGAGGAGGCCGTCGAGGGTCTCGACCTGACGGCCTGTGATGTCTACGTTGGCGTGAGTGCCGGGGCGTTCGTGGCCTCGACCCTCGCGAATGGACAGGGCTCCGCACTGCTGGTGCGGGGACTGGTCACCCATGAGCCGGGCGAACACCCGTTCGACCCGGCCGCGTTCTTTCTCCCAGCCTATCGGGAATGGGCCCGCCGCGGGCTGCAGCTGCCGAAGCTGGTCGCCGATGCGCTGCTGCAGTTCACCCGCGCGCCGCAGGACCAGAGCCTGATCGAGTCGCTCTCCCGGCTCACCCGGGCGCTCCCCCTCGGCCTCTTCGACAACCGGCCGATCCGCCGGTATCTCGAGGAGACCTTCGCCCGGCCGGGGCGCACCGACGATTTCCGGAAACTGAGCCACAAGCTCTTCGTGGTCTCGGCCGACCTCGAATCGGGGAAGGCCATCGTCTTCGGCTCGAAGGGGTGGGACCACGTACCCATCTCGCTCGCGGTCCAGGCGAGCACGGCTCTGCCGGGGCTCTACCCGCCGGTGGAGATCGACGACCGGATGTGTGTCGACGGGGTGCTGCTCCGGACCCTGCACGCCTCGGTGGCGCTGGAGCACGGGGCCGACCTGCTGTTCTGCATCAATCCGCTGGTGCCGGTGGACGTCGCCGAAGGGGAGCAGGAAGGGAAGCTGATGGCGGGCTCGCTTCGCCGCCGCGGGCTCCCGGCGCTCCTGTCACAGACGTTCCGGACCCTGATCCACTCCCGGATGGTGGTCGGGATGTCGCGCTACCGGAACGCCTTCCCCGACGCCGACGTGGTATTGCTCGAGCCCAAGAGCAACGAGTACGGGCTCTTCTTCAGCAACATCTTCAGCTTCCGCACCCGACGCGAGGTTTGCGAGATCGCCTATCGCTCCACCCGCGCGGACCTGTGGCGTCGCCGGGAGGAACTCGAGCCGATGCTGCGGCGGCACGGGCTCAGACTCCGCACCGATGTGCTCCGGGATCCCGGGCGGGATGTGTGGCACGGGGTGGGAGTGACCCGGCATGGCCGCCGGCCGTTCGCCACGGATCGCCTGACGGGGTTGCTGGCGGAGCTGGAGCACCAGGCGCCGACGGTGCCCCGCCGGCGCGTCCGTCCGAGGCGCAGCGTCGCCACGGCCTAGCCGTTCCCCCCGGTGCTGCGCCGCGCTCGGATTCGACCGGCCCGCGGTCAAGCGATCTTCCCTACTCCTCGTGCCTGAGTAGCGCCAGGTTCATCTTCCCGTACGACAGGTCGTTGTACTGCTCCATCCCCGACCGCACCGGCCAGCCCTCGGTACTGATCCAGAAGTAGAACCGGGTGTCGGGACTGAAGCCGACCTTCCAGCAGGTGAACTCTCCCG
>DASZPT010000369.1:0-2065 GCA_035549935.1 Gemmatimonadales bacterium | reverse complement strand
CTCAGCGTATCGCGAAGCACCCACAAGAGCGGTGTGTCCGGCGCGACGTCGACCGACTGCGCCTTGCCGTTGACCGAAAGCGAGATCACGTGGCCACCTGGTAGGGAGAGGAGAAATTCTGGAATGAGCAGTCAAAATGCGGCCCACCCCGCCGCCGCGTCAAGCCACACCCCGCCCCCGGCGACACCCGCGTGACCTCCGCGCTCCTCTTCACTATGCTACCGGAGCGATGATGCGCCTCGATCAACCTTGGACAGGAGCGAGAACATGACCCGGGAGCCGCGGCGGTGGCTCGCGGCAGCGCTCCTGCCGGCGCTCACGACAGGCGCCCTCCAAGCCCAAGGCCCCACGCTGGTCGTGACCGGCGCCACGCTGTGGGACGGCACCGGCGCCCCCGCGCGCCCCGCGACCAGCGTGGTGGTTCGTGACGGCCGGATCGCGTGCATCGGCAGCGCTACCCAGTGCCCCGCGCCCGCGGGCGCCACCAGGATAGACGCCGCCGGGCGCTACCTCCTTCCCGGGCTGATCGACACCCACGTCCACCTGCTCCTCCGCGTGAACGGGGTGACCGACACCGCCATCAAGGCCGATCTCCATGACCTGCTCGCGCGGGGCATCACCACCCTGCGCGACATGGGGAACAACCCCTCGCAACTCCTCATCGCCGTCGACTCCGCCCAGCCCGCGCCACGCGTCTTCGCGATGCAGCTCGTCGCCGGCATCCGGTTCTTCGCGCCCGAGGCGGAGCGCATGGAGGACGGGCATTTCCGCAATCACGCCCCGGCGGCGACCGGGATGCGGCAGCTGGGCTGGTGGCCGATCATGTTCGCGCCCAAGGGGAACGCCGAGGAGGTGGTGAAGGAGGCGCTCAACGCGGGCGCCATCGGGCTCAAGCTCTACCAGGACCTCGACACCCTGCAGATCGCGCGGCTGGTCCGGGCCGCGCACGCCGCCGGGCTCCCGGTCTGGGGACATGCGTGGGTCCAGCCCTCGAGCGTGAGCGAACAGTCCCGCGCCGGGCAGGATGGCGTGGTCCACGCGGCGGGGCTGGTCGGCGACCTCCTCGATGCCGGGGCCCGCGACACCTTCCGGACCAGCAGCGACCTTCTCCTCATCACCGCGGACTCCGCCTCGCCCGAGTCGGCGACCCATCCCGGGGTCCTCGCCGCCCTCGATACCCTGCGGGCACGCGGGACCTTCCTCGAGCCGACCCTCCAGGCCGAGCTCCTGAGCGCGGTCCGCGCCCGCGCCAGTCACCGCCGCCTCACCCTGCCGCAGCGATACGCCCTCGCGGGCAGTGGCTTCGGGATCGAGGTGACCAGGCAGGCGGTGAAGCGCGGCGTCCGACTCACGGCGGGGACCGATCATGTCGCCTACGGCCCCGCGGAGGAGCGGGCCCAGCTGGCCGACGAGCTGGCGCTCTACGTCGACTCCGTCGGCCTCTCCCCCGGCCAGGCGCTGCTCGCCGCCACCCGCGATGCCGCCGTGGCGCTCGGCCCCATGGGCAGGGACCTGGGCACGGTCGAGGTCGGCAAGCGCGCCGACCTCGTGCTCCTGACCGCGGATCCGCTCGCCGATATCCGGAACGTCACTCGGGTGGAATGGGTAATGAAGGAAGGAACGCTCTACCGGCCCGAGGCGCTCCGCGGCCTCGCGACGCCCTGACGCCGGTGCCCCGGCCGGACCGCTACTGCTCGATCGGCAGGTCCTCCCGCTCGGCCCACTGGGTCCAGGACCCGGTGAAGATCCGCACCCGCGGATAGCCGAGCAGGTATCGGAGCGCGAAGAAGACGTGGCTCGCCTCGGTGCCGCTGTTGCAGTACACGATGATGTCCCGCTCCGGCGTGATCGCCTGTGCCTGGTAGGACGCCCGCAGCGCCTCCACCGACTTCCACATCAGCACCAGGTCGTTCTACTCGAGGTCGTCTTTCCAGGGGTGATTCACCGCCCCGGGGATATGGCCCCGGCGCGCCTGGGCGCCCGCGCTCCCCGCGTACTGTTCCGGTGGCCGAGCGTCGACCAGTTGCGCCCCGGAGAGTCCCAGCGCCGCCGAACGCACATCCTC
>DASZPT010000368.1:0-8017 GCA_035549935.1 Gemmatimonadales bacterium | reverse complement strand
GCGCAGGTCCGACTTCATCGACGCCACGACCGCCTTCTGCTTGGTGTTGGCGAACTTCGGAATCGCGATCGCCGCCAGAATGCCGATGATCACCACCACGATCAGAAGCTCGATAAGAGTGAAGCCCTTGCGGTTCATGCTGCCCCCGTTGGTTGCGGCCGACGGAGGCCGCGAGTTGTGAATGTTGGACTGCTTGCTACCCGGGGCGTAGGTAAGGCAACCGCCATACCAACCTGGCACCAAGGAGACAAACCGCTGTTTCTCAAGGAGTTACAACCTGTTGCGGAGAATCGGCAGTCGAAGGGGAAGCCGCAAGACGCAAGTCGGCCCTCCCCCGGACTGGCAGTTGGGCTGGCCGGAACGCGTCAGGTCGGGGTGGGAGTCTGCTGCTCCTCATACCGGGACAGCTTCCGGTACAGCGTCGAGGGATCGATTCCCAGCACCTCGGCGGCCCTGGTCTTGTTCCCGCCCTCCGCCTGCAGCACGTACATGATGTAGGCACGCTCGATGACGTCGAGGGTGGGGTTGGGGTAGGTCCGCTCGGCAACCAGCGGTTCCTTCCGCCGCTTGGTGATCCGCTCGGGCAGGGCAGTGGGTTCGATCACGTCACTGCGGCTCAGCACCCAGGCGTGTTCCAGCGCGTTCTCCAGCTCCCGCACGTTCCCGGGCCAGTCGTAGACCATCACCGCATCGAGGGCATCACCGGAGAGGGCCTTGGGTTCGGCGCCGTGCTCGGTGGCCAGGCGCTGCAGGGTGGCCTCCACCAGGAGCAGCACGTCTTCCCGTCGGTCGCGGAGCGGAGGCAGGTGGATGGTGATGACGTTGAGGCGGTAGAAGAGGTCGGAGCGGAAGCGGCCCCGCCGGGCCTCTTCCTCCAGGTCCCGGTTGGTGGCGGCGATGATCCGCACATCGACCGGGATCGCCTCGGTGGCACCGACCGGGATCGCCTCCCGCTCCTGCAGCACCCGGAGGAGCTTCACCTGGAGGGAGGGCGCCATTTCGCCTACCTCGTCGAGGAAGAAGGTCCCGCCGCGGGCCGCGGCGAAGAGGCCCTGCTTGTCGCGCACCGCGCCGGTGAACGATCCCTTCACGTGCCCGAACAGCTCGGACTCGAGGAGGTTCTCGGGGAGCGCGCCGCAGTTGATCGAAAGGAACGGCCCGTCGGTCCGGTTGGAGAGGTTGTGGATGTAGCGAGCCACGACCTCTTTGCCGGTGCCGCTCTCGCCCTGGATGAGCACGGTCGATTCGGTCGGGGCCACCTGTTCCGCCAGCTTCAGGGTATCGAGGAAGCGGCGGGACTTCCCGATGGGACGGTTGACTCCCGCCTTGTCGCGCCGCTTGATCTCCTGCTTGAGGTGCTTGTTCTCGACCCGGACCGCGCGGTAGTCGCTGGCCCGGCGGAGGATCGCGACCAGCTCGTCGTTGGCGAAGGGTTTCTGGATGTAGTAGAAGGCGCCGGCGTTGACCGCGGCAATGGCGGTCTGGAGCGAGGCCTGCGCGGTCATGAGGATGACCGGCGTCATCGGATCCTGCTCGCGGGCAGCGGCGAGGATGTCGAGCCCGGTCACCTGCGGCATCCGCACGTCGGTGAGGACGATGTCGTGGGTCCCCGCCTTGATGGCCTCGAGGCCCGCCTTGCCGCCCTGCGCCGTGGTCACCTCGAACCCTTCCTTCTTGAGGAGGATCCGGAGCGTGTCGAGGATGCCGGACTCGTCGTCGATGACCAGGAGCGAGGGTTTCTGGCTCATGCCGCTTCCTCCGCCGCGCGTCGGGCGGGAAAGAAAATGGTGAAGGTCGTGCCCTTTCCCGGATGGGAATCCACCAGGACCATGCCGCGGTGGGCCTCCACCGCGCGCTGCACGATCGCGAGGCCGAGCCCGGTGCCACCCACCCGTCCGGTGACGAAGGGCTGGAAGAGGTGCTCCCGGAGGTCCTCGGGAATGCCGGGGCCGGTATCCTTCACTTCGAGGCACACCGGCTGCTCGATGGTGCAGCCCCCGGGAAGCTCCGCCACCTTCGCGGGGCGGGTCGTGACCGTGACGGTCGCCGGGCCCTTCGCGGCCTGGACGGCGTTCAGCATCAGGTTCACCACCACCCGGTGGAGGAGGTCCTCGTCACCGTCCAGCACGGTGCGGGCACCCTGCACCCGGATCTCGATATCGGCGCGGCAGTCGGGGTGCTCGCGCACCATCCGGGCCGCGGCGGTGACCACCGCCTGGAGGTCGACCGGCACGAACTCGGTCGCGCGCACCCGCGCGAAATCGAGGAACTCGGACAGGAGACGGCTCAGCCGGTCGCTCTCGCGCACGATGAGCTGGGCCAGGTAGCGGTCGTCGTCGTCGCCATGGGCCGACCGGGCCAGCTGCTCCACCGAGCTCCGGATGGAGGCGAGCGGGTTCCTGATCTCGTGCGCCAGCGAGGCGGACAGGGCCGCGACCGCCTCCAGCCGTTCGGCCCGGAGGTTGAGCTCGTTGAGCCGCTTGAGGTCCGAGATGTCCGTGAAGATGGCGGTGACCGACGGACGTCCATCCGAATCCCGTTCAAACGTCGTCGTGGAGAGGCCAATAGGGAAGATGCGCCCGTCGGCGTGCTGCACGGTCCCCTCGCCGCGGCTCACCTTCCGGCCGTGCCGGATGGCGGCCACCAGGGCGGCCCAGAGTTCCGGGGAGCGGAGCTTGAGCGGGTCGAGCACCGGGAGGCCGGTGGCGCGCTCGCCATCGAGCTGCAGCAGCCGCTCGGCCATCGGGTTGATGAAGGCCAGGCGCCCGGTCTCGTCGACCGTCATGACGCCGGAGCGGATGTGGCGCAGGATCTCGTCCGCCTCGAGCCGCACCCGGCGGAGCTCGATCTCGAGGGTCTGGCGCTCCACTCCCGCCGCCCGCAGCCGGGAGGCCAGCACCCCGACCAGCAGGTAGGCTGCGACGAAGACGCCGATCTGGCCCCAGAAGGCGAGCCCCGGCAGGCCGCCGGTGAGCCACATGGTGTCGGCGAAGTAGGCGGCCGCCACCGTGACCGCGACCAGCAGCCCGCCGCCGAAGCTCATGAGCAGCGCGTAGGCCGCAATGAACAGGATATAGAGCGCGGGGAAGGGACTGCGCGGGCCATCGGTGAAGTGCACCAGCAGGGTCGTAAGCCCGATGTCCCCCAGCGCCTGGATGAAGAAGAAGAGGCCCCCCGGCGCCCGATGCCGAAGCCAGACCAGCCAGTAGCCGTAGACGGTGAGCACGAAGGCGAAGAGCACGCCGACGCTCACGAGGAACGAAACCCGGGGTTCGCTGGTCCATTCCAGCGCGGCGAAGATCAGCGTGGCGACGGCGAGCACGACCCGCGCGCCGAAGACCCAGGAGAGCAGGGTCTTCTGGTCGGGGAGGCCGCGGGACGTCTGGCGTGGCGGGAAGTTGGCCATCAGAGACAAGTTTAGTGTCAGGACGGATCGGTGTCAGGTGCGTTCGGAGTTCCGGGTTCCGAGTTCCGAGTTCCGAGTTCCGAGTGACCCACGACCAGGCGAGGGATGGCCATCACCCAGATCGGACAACCCGCAACGGGGTACGCGGAGCAGGAAACGCGCTGGCACGTCTACATTCTCCGCTGTGCCGATGGCTCGCTCTACACCGGCATGGCCCGAGATCCCGAGGCCAGGCTCCAGCAGCACAATGGCAAGAGGGGTGCCGCCTACACCCGCACCCGCCGCCCGGTGCACCTGGTCTACCGGGAGCCGGCGCGGGACCGTTCGGCGGCCCTGCGCCGGGAGTGGGCCATCAAGCAGCTCACCCGCAGCGAGAAACTGGAACTGATCATGGCAAGTCGCGTGACGGCCGCCGACCGCTTCACCGGCATCCGGCCGGCGGCCCTCCGATTCCTGAGCGGGCTCAAGCGCCGCAACACCCGCTCGTGGTTTGAGGCCAATCGGGCAGTTTACGAGACGGAGATCCGGGGGCCGCTCAAGGCCCTGGTCGAGGAGGTCGACGTGCAGCTCGCCCGGGTAGCGCCGGAAATCGTGGGCGACCCCCGCCGCTCGCTCTTCCGCATCAACCGCGACGTCCGGTTCTCCCGCGACAAGTCTCCCTACAAGACCAACGCGGCCTGCTGGTTCTACCATCGGGACGCGGGTCGTGGAGTGGGCGGGGAAGCCCAGGGCGGGGCCGGCTTCTACTTCCACTTCTCCCCGACCGAGATCTTCCTCGGCGGGGGGATCTGGATGCCGCCGAGGGAATCGCTCAGCCGGCTCCGCGACGCGCTCGCCGAGGACAGTGAGAGCTTCGAGGCGATCGTGCTGACCCCCGCCTTCCGGCGCCGCTTCGGCCGGCTCGACGAGGAAGCGATGCTCAAGCGGATGCCTCGTGGCTTTGCCGAGGACCACCCGGCGGCGCGGTGGCTCCGGTACCAGTCGTTCACGGTAGGGCGGGAACTGAGTCGGCGGGAACTGCACTCGCCGCGGCTGGCCCGGACCCTCGCGCGGGACTACGCCGCCCTCACACCGTTCGTGCGCTGGCTCAATCGCGCGATGGGGTTCGAGCCGGTCGCGGAGCGCCTGTGAGCCGGATCCTCACGCTCTTCCTGCGCGCGCTCCGGCTCCGCTGCCCCAACTGCGGGGGCGGCGGGCTCTTCGCCGGCTGGTTCCGGATGCGCCCCACCTGCCCCACCTGCGGGATCGAGACGGAGCGGGGCGAGGATGGCTATATCGTGGGGGCGTACATGTTCAACATCATGGCGGCCGAGCTGATCTGGCTCGCGGTGGTCGCGGCGGTCGCCTGGAGTACCTGGCCCACGCCGCCCTGGAACCTGATCCTCTTCGGCGGCGGGGCCCTGATGCTCGGCCTGCCGTTCCTGTTCTATCCGTTCTCCAAGACGATCTTCCTCGCCTTCGACCTCGTGTTCCGTCCCCGGGCCAGCGAGTAGCTCACTGCCACTGGATGCGGTAGCGGCAGACCTCGCCCCCCTTGGCGCGGCATTCCTCCTCCACGATCACCACCGAGCGCGCGCCACACATCTCGAGCGCCTTCCGGTGCCATCCCACCACGGTGAGACAGTCGGGCGCGCTGAAGGTCTCGGCGTCGTAGGTCGTGAGGAGCGCCTCCTTGTCGCCCACGCGCTGGTACTCACGCCGGCCGGTCTCGTAGTAGAGGCGGTAGATCGTCGGGGCCTTGGCGAGGAAGGCGTGCGGATCGCCGGGGGTCAGGAACGCCTGGTGCATCTTGGCGAGATTCTGTTCCGCGGACGCCTCACCGAGCCGGAGGAAGAAGTGATTGTGTCCGCCGCCCAGGACATTCACGATGGCCTCGTCGAGGCGCTTCCCCAGGTCGAACGGATACCACTTTACCGGGAGGAGCCGGGTCAGCTCGTGCCGGTCTTCCTCGGAGAGGCTCGCAAGGACCCGGTCACGGCCGGCGACCCCGAAATGCTGGTCGATGAACCCGAGCCGGGACTTGAGGACCGTGCCTTTGACCTGTTGCATGGCGATAGTCTGGAAGTGGTGGGGGGAGCCGGTCAGCCGGCCTGCTGCCTTAGTTTAAGGGACGACCCGCGCTCCCCATAGCCCCGCATCAGCCATGCCCGAGTCTCCCGCACCCGACCGTGTCCGCCTCGACAAGTGGCTCTGGGCGGCCCGCTTCTTCAAGACCCGCGCGCTGGCGGTCGAAGCCATCGACGGCGGCAAGGTCAAGGTCAATGCGGACAGGGTCAAGCGGGCCAAGCAGATTCAGACGGGGGACGAGATCGAGATCCGGCTGGGACCCTACCTCCACACCGTGACCGTCAGAGCGCTCTCCGAACGGCGCGGGCCGGCCACGGAGGCCGCGAAGCTGTACCAGGAGACTGCCGGCAGCATCGCGGAACGCGAGCGGGTCGCCTTTCAGCTCAAGGCGGCTCATGTGCTCTTCGTGCCGGAGACGAACGAGCGCCCTACCAAGCGGGACCGGAGGCGACTGGAGAGGTTCCGGAAGGACGGCGGCTGGGAGTAGGGCCCGGCCCTACTCCCGCTGCAGCACCTCGGCGGGATTGGCGAGGGCCGCGCGCCGGGCGGGGAGCCAGCAGGCGATGAGCGCCACGCCCGAGAGCAGGAGCCCCGCGGCCAGGTAGGTGACCGGATCGGTCGGCGCGACGCCGTAGAGGAGGCCCCTCGCGCCCTGCGCAAGCAGCACGCTCAGGGCGAGACCGGCGAGAGTCCCCGCCGCGCAGAGCCTCAACCCGCGCCCCATCGCCAGGCGGAGGAGCGCACCCGGCCGAGCGCCGAGGGCCGCGCGGATGCCGAGTTCCCGGCGCCGCTCGGCGACCGCCAGCGCCACCATCCCGTAGACCCCCACCACCGAGAGGACCAGCGCGAGGCCCGCGCAGAGGGCGAGCAGGAGCAGCGACAGCCGCCGGAAGAGGACCGGCGCCGATTCGCTCACCTGGGCCTCGAGCGTCCGCTCCGCGTAGACCGCCGCGTCGCGATCGAGGCGCGCCGCCGCCGCCCGGATCGCGCGGATGAGGTCGGCGGGATCTCCGGCGGTCCGCGCCACGACCGACAGCCGATTCGCCGCGGCCTGCAGGTGGGTGAAATAGACCGTCGGGCGCTCGGGGCCGTCGAGATCACCGGTCTGCACCGTCCCCACGACCCCGATCACCTCCCACGCCGAGCCGGGGAAGGCGTAGAAACGGAGCCTGGCTCCGACGGGGTTCGCACCACCGAGAAGGCGCGTGGCGGTTGCCTGATCGAGCAGGACCACGGGGGCGTGGGCGGAGTCGTCCTCCGCCGTGAACTGCCGGCCCGCGACCAGCGGGATCCGCATCGACTGGAAGTAGTCCCCGGCCACCGTCCGGCTCACCAGCGGTTCGCGCTGGGATGGTGGGACCTCGGCCTGACCCTCCACCCGGAAGGTCACCATGCCGCCGCCTTCCAGCGGGAGCCGGTCCACGGCGCCGACCGACTGCACGCCGGGGAGACCGTTGATCTCGCTCAGCAGGCGTTCGAAGAACTGCTGCTGCGCCTGGTTGGATTGGGCGTACCGCGGACCCGCCAGGGCGATCCGCGCGGTGGCAACGCCCTCGGGCTGGAACCCCGGGTCCTTCCCGAGCAGGCTTCCGAGGCTGCGCCCGACCAGCGCGGCGCCGGTAAGGAGCGCCATCGTCAGCGCCACCTCCCCGACGATGAGACCGTTGCGCAGCGTCCAGTGGACGCCGCCACCGATGACCCGCCTTCCCGCACCGGTAAGCTTCCCCGCCGGACGGAGGACGTGGAGCACCGGACTCAGGCCGAAGCCGACGCCCGTCACCAGGGTGAGGAGCAGGGAATACCAGAGTCCGGCCCCGGTGAGGCCGGCAATCTCGGGCGCGGCAAACTGGGTACGCACCGCTTCCGGGAGGCCGGTGGCGAGCAGCCGGAGCAGTACCGCGGCAATCGCGAGACCCAGCATGCCGCCCAGCGCGGACAGCACGAGGCTCTCCACCAGGAGCTGCCGGACCAGACGCGCGCGGGTGGCACCCAGGGCGGCACGGACCTGCATCTCCTCGCTCCGCGCCACCGCGCGCGCGGAGAGGAGTGCCGCGATGTTGGCGACGGCAACCGCCAGCACCAGGACCATGGCGAAGAGGAGCGCGAGGACCACCGGGCGTGCCGGCCCCGTGACTTCATCGGCGAGGGGGACCAACCGTGCGGAGCGACCCTGGTTGGTCTCGGGATACTCCCTTGCGAGGCGGCCCATCACCGCCGCGAGGTCGCGGGTGCCCTCGGCGAGGCTCGTCCTCGGGCGGAGCCGTCCCAGGACCCGCACCTGGTGATTGATGCGCTGGTGCCGGCTCGGATCGGAGGGGTTGAAGGGAAGCCAGAGTACCGGCGCGCCGACCGCCGTGAACCGGAAGACGGCCGGCAGGACGCCGACCACCTGGACCGGCTGGCCGTTCACGGTCAGCACGCTGTCCAGCACGCCGGGGCGTCCCCCCAATTGGTCCTGCCAGAACTGGTGCGACACGATCGCGACCTGCGGCCCGCCGGGCACCTCGTCCTCCGGACGAAATCCCCGCCCGATCGCGGGGCCCT
>DASZPT010000367.1:0-19286 GCA_035549935.1 Gemmatimonadales bacterium | reverse complement strand
ACCTCTACCTGCACCTGATGGTCCGGCTCCTCCTCGACGGCTGGGGCGGCTGGGCGGTGGCGCTCATCGTGGCCACCGGGATCAGCCACGCGCTCCAGAGCGCCGGGGCCGACTTCATGCGCCACGCGTACCTCGAGGCGGGTGAGGGCGAGGGGGGCGAACTGGACCTTCCCGAGGGTGATGGCACCGTGCCGACCGGCGGCTTCTGGCGCCGGGTCGCCATCCGGGCCTACCGGGACTACGTGGCGCGGCAGGCGCGGATGTTCGCCGCCTCGGTGGCGCTGGTGCGCCGGATCCGGACGAGCGGCACCACCCCCGACTACCGGGCCGAGTACCGGGCCACGCAGCAGCGGACGATCACCTGGTGCGCGCTCATCGCCCAGAACATCCGGTTCCTGGTGCTCCTCCTCACGGTGGTGCCGGGGTGGCCGGCCGGCTACTGCTGGGTGACGATCGGCCCGCTCAACGTCGGGCTCCTCGCGCTGTGGCGGGTGCACGAGGCGAAGGCGGGGCGGCTCGCGGGGCTCCTGGCGGCGGACACGGCGCGGGAGGTCGCATGAGGACCCTTCGCGGGGCGGTGATCGGCGCGGGTGGCATCGCCCGGCAGTCGCACCTGCCGGCCTTCCGCGCACTCCACCGCGAGGGCGACCCGATCACGATCGTGGCCCTGGTCGACCCGGCGCACGCGGGCCAGGAGTTCGACGGCATCCCGGTGGTGGCGACGAGAGAGGAACTCGGGCGGTTCGGCCCGATCGACTTCGTCGATATCTGCACCCCCAGCGCGACGCACCTCGACCTCGTCATCTGGTCCCTCCGCCAGGGCTACCACGTGGTCTGCGAGAAGCCGGTGGCGCTCTCGCTGGACGAGGCGGAACAGATCGCCCGGGCGGCACGGCAGGCGGGGCGCGTCGTCCTGCCCTGTCACCAGCACCGGTTCAACCCGGCGTGGCGCCAGCTCTCGAGCTGGGTCGCCTCCGGCGCGATCGGCCGCTGGCACCTCGCCGAGTTCGATGTCTACCGGCCGGCGGCGGACGCGGGGCTCGGCAGCGGGGCCGTCCCGTGGCGCGGCCGCTCGGCGGTGAGTCGCGGCGGCGTGCTGCTCGATCACGGCACTCACCTGCTCTACCTGCTCACCGACCTCGCCGGCATGCCGGACAGCGTACAGGCCTGGACCGGCCGCCTGCTCCACGCGGAGTACGATGTCGAGGACTCGGCGCAGCTGCTGCTCGAGTTCGGGCAGCGCGCCGGGAGGCTCTTCCTGAGCTGGGCAGGGAGCGCGCGGGAGAACCGGATCCGGTTCGTGGGGGACGGCGGCCTGGCGGAGTGGAAGGGAGGGGAGCTGCGGCTCGAAACGCCCTCGCGGCGCGAGAGCCTCGACTTCACCGCCGCGCTCGACAAGGCGGCGTATGCCGGCTGGTTCGGCGCCCTCTTCCGGGAATTCGTGGCCGCGGTGGACCGAGGTGAGATCGAGCGCCACCTCGACGATGTGCGGCGGGTGGCGGAGCTGTTGTCGGTAAGCTATCGGTCGGCGAACGAGGGACGTCGCCTCCCCTTCGGCGCGGAGCGGACAGAGAGCCTTCCCCCGGTCGATAGGCTCGCGCGGGTGGTCTAGGCGCCGGGCTCCGCGCCGGGCGCGGGACCGGGACGGGCCTCGACCTTGCCGCCGCTCACCCAGAGGAAGGCGAGCCCCAGCAGGATCCAGGTCAGCTCCCGGAGCCGGGTGACGATCGCGGTGAAGACGCCGTGCTCCGGCGCGAGCCCGAGCAGCTTGAAGACGAGGAAGAGCCCGCCCTCCCGCGCGCCGAGCTCGAACGGGAGAAAGAAGAAGAGGTTGGCAAACGTGGTGCTCAGCGCCGAGAGCACCACCGCGGTCCCGAAGCGCCAGCCGAGTCCCAGTCCCCAGAGAATCACGCACATCTCGAACGCGGCGACGAACCGCGCCAGGAACTCGATCAAGAGGGCCCGGCGGAAGGCGGCCGGATGTTCATGGTAGATCGTGGTGATCTGCCGGTCGAGTTCCCGCAGCCGCGGGCGGCGGCCCTCGAGGCCCGCCGCGAGGCGGCGGATGAGGGGGAGCGCCAGCAGGAGATCGAGCCCCGCCTCGAGAATCCCCTCCTGGTGCCGCCGGATGAGGAACCACGCCACCACTCCACCCATGACGAGGGAGAGGCCCATCATGGCATACGCGACGGGCGTGCCGGGGAGGAGCCAGAGCGCCGGCACCAGCGCGACCAGCACGAAGAGCATGTGGGCGAGGGCGAAGAGCAATCGGTACTGCACCACCGACCCGACGGCGCGCTGGGTGCCAAGCCAGGAGGCGATGGCGGCGACCCGGAAGGCTTCCCCGCCGAGGCCGGCGGCAGGAGTGACGTAGTTGAGCGCGAAGCTCGTGACCGAGATGAACCAGGTGCGGGCCACGCCCGGCCGGGAGGGCTCGATCGACAGGAGGGTCCGCCAGCCCAGCGCGTTGAAGAGGTAGACCACCCCCCAGACCAGGACGATGGGAAAGAGGAGCCACCCCGCGGTCGCGAGATGCTGGGCCAGGGTCCGGAGCCCCACCTGGTGGATGACCAGGGCGGCGAGGGCGAGACCGACGAGGAAGAGGACGAGACGAAGCTTGAGGCTCAACGGGCGCGCATCCGCCTGAGCACATCCGCCGCCCGCCCGGTGGCGAGGGCCTGTTCCGCCAGCGTCACCGCGTCGGCGTAGGACGCGGCGAGGCCCGCCACGTAGGTCGCCGCCGCGGCGTTGAGGAGAACGGCGCGGCGCGCCGCCTCATCCCGGGCGCCGCCGAGGAGCTTCTCGATCCGCCGGGCATTCACCGCCGGCTCGGCGCCGGCCAGTTCGTCGGCCACCTCCCACCCGAGCCCGTACTCCGCTGGATCGAGGAACCAGCAGCGGGTGGCGCCCTCGTGCACCTCCCAGACCGTGGTCCGGCCGGCGGGACTGATCTCGTCCATGCCGATGTCGCCGTGCACCACCAGCGCGTGCTCGGCGCCGAGGCGGAGGAGCGCCTCGGCCATGAGCCGGGCCCGGGTGACATCCGAGACACCGATCACCTGGCGGCGGACCCCGGCGGGATTGGCGAGAGGACCCACCAGGTTCATGATCGTCGGGACACCGAGTTCCTTCCGGGTCGGCCCGACGTGGCGCATGGCGGGGTGATAGTTCGGGGCGAAGAAGAAGACCATCCCGGCGTCGTCGAGCTGCGCGGCGGCCTGGTCCGGGGGGAGCATGATATCGATCCCGAGCGCCTCGAGGACGTCGGCGCTGCCGCACTTGGAAGTGTGGCTCCGGTTGCCGTGCTTCGCGACGCGGGCGCCGGCGGCAGCGGCCACGAAGGCCGCGGCGGTCGACACGTTGAAGGTCCCCACTGCCCCGCCACCGGTGCCGCAGGTGTCGACCAGCGGGGCCCCGTTCGCCTCCAGGGGCACCGGGACCATCGCCTCGCGGAGGGCCTGGGCCGCGCCGGCCACCTCGTCGGCGGTCTCCCCGCGGGCCCGGAGGGCGAGGAGCAGCGCCCCGATGAGCGCCGGGGTCGCCTCGCCCCGCATGATCACGCCGAACGCCGCGGCGGTCTCGTCGCTGGTGAGGGTGCCCGCGTCGGCCAGCCGACGGAGGGCATGCTTGAGGGGGTCCATCGGGGAAAGGTAACCGGAGGGTTCCGAGTTCCGAGTTCCGAGTTCCGAGTTGACGGAATCCTGCCGGAACCCGGAGCCCGGAACTCCTACTGCGCTCGCCGGACCACCACCCCCCAGCCGTCGGGATCATCCGGCGGGTCGGAGTTCCAGTCGCCGAAGGCGTGCGAGCCGTCGGTCTTGTAGTAGAGCACGTAGCGGCCGGCCGGGAGAGTGATGGTCGTATCGGCCATGCGGTTCTTGTCCGCCCCGCCGGCCGGGCGGGTGAACCGGGGCTCCATGGTCCAGACCTTCTCGCCGGTCTTCCCGTTCTCGATCCAGCCGTAGTCGTCCATCTCGCCGCCGGTCGATTCCCCCAGCGCATGGATCCGGACCGGGGTCGCCGACTCGAGACTGAAGAAACGACGCGACTGCCGGTCGCTTCGCATCCGGGTGAGCTCGGCGATGATCCCGGTGGTGTCGCGCTCGGGCGGACCGACGATGCCGGGAGGCAGCTGTCCGTTCGCCGGAAAGAGGCTGACGCCCCAGTACTGCGGCTCGGCGGGGGCGGCGCCGTTCCACCCCCTGGCCGAGTGCGAACCGTCGCTCTTGTAGTACAACATGTAGCTGCCGGGCTGGAGCTGCAGGAGCGTGTCCACCAGGCGGTTCTTCTCGGCCCCACCGGCCGGTTGGGTGAGGCTGCAGCGCATCTCCCAGGTCTTCACCTGGTGGGTGATGTCCATCAGCCAGGCGCCGTCATCGATCTCGCCATGCAGGTTGCTGCATTCCCCCATCGCATAGATCCGCACCGCGAGGGGACGACGGAGGGCGAAGCCCTGCGAGCGGGATTCCCGGTCCCCCATCCCCGTCATCCGCACGATCATCGGACCCTCGGGCACCGGTTGCCAGGCGAAGGTGGTGATCGCGCGGCGGGTCTCCAGATCGGGGACCCGCAGGGTGAGTCCCCAGAACGCGGGATCGTATGGCGGCATCGCCTGCCAATCTCCCGGCCGGTGACTGCCATCGCTGACGAAGGTGGCGACGTATTTCCCGGCGGGGAGATGCAGCGTGTCCCGTGCGATCCGATTGCGGGTCGTTCCGCCGGCCGGCTCCGTGTGCTGATAGTCCATCGTCCAGATCACCTGGCGGGTGTCGGCGTTCTGGATCCAGCCGTAGTCGTAGCGCTGGCGGCGCCGGAGCTCACCGAGGGCCACGACCTCGACCTCCAGCGCCCGGGGCAGCTCGAACCCGGTGCGCATGATTCCCGCGCTGTCGGGTAGCAGGCGGACGAAGGCGGTCTCGAGGAAGTCGCGAATCGGTTCGCGGAGGGCCCGCGGCGTCGCCGGCCGGCCGACCCCGGTGATGGTGATCCCGAACTTCTCGAACTGGCGCTCCCGCTCGAACTCGGAGCCCTCGACAAAGGACCCGAAGTGCACCTCGTAGGTCCCGGCGGGGAGCCGAATGGGTCCGGTGAACTGCCGGAGGCCCTTGCCGAGCCGGTTGGTGGTGACTCTCCGCATGTCCCAGACGACCGCGCGACTGGTGGTTTCGAGGATCCAGGCCGCCGCGGGCCAGGCTTCGTTGTCACCGTCGCGCCCCCACCAGACCTCGTCGCCCATTCCGCGCGCCACCGCGCCGATCGCCTCCACCGCCAGGAACTGCGGACGGCTCAGGACGAAGCCAGCCACCCGCTCCTCACTGGCGGAGAGGTTCCTGATCTCGACCAGGGTTCTCGAGGGCGCCTGGGCGAGCGCGGTCCCTCCGAGGGTGGTCAGGAGCGCGATGGCGAGGGCGCGAGTCGAGGGCGTGTGGGGCGTCATGGAGTCAGGCTTATAGATAAGGACAGGCGTCACGACGACGTTCAGGTTCGAAACGTTTCGGGTTGCCGAAGGACCAAAACCGTGAAAATGGGCGCCCGCCGTCCGGGCCTCGGCGCGACTATATTTCGGGCCTCATGAGCCGGACCTATCTGGCCCTCCTGCATTACGATGGCAGCGATTTCACCGGCTGGCAGCGCCAGCCGGACGGGCGCACGGTTCAAGCCGAGGTGGAAGCGGTACTCGAGCGGCTGTGCGGCCACCGGGTGGTGGCTCATGGCGCGGGGCGGACCGATGCCGGGGTCCACGCCCTGGGGCTCGGGGTGAGCTTCACGGTCCCCGACAAGTGGGAGGCGGATCCGCTCCGGCGGGCCCTCAATGCCCTCCTCCCGAAGGACTGCTGGGTCGCCTCGCTGAGGGAAATGGTGCCGGGCTTCCATGCCCGCAAGAGCGCGAGTGGACGGCGCTACCGCTACGACGTCGGGACGGATGATGGGGCGCACTCGCCCTTTCGACGGCGGACCGAGTGGGCGCTGGGCCGGCCCCTGGACCACGGTGTTCTCGATCGCGCGGCCCGGCTGGTGGCGGGCCGGCATCGCTTCGAGGCCTTTGCGGTGCGCAAGCCGCTGGAACATTACGAGTGTACGGTGCGGCTCGCCGAGTGGGAAGCGCGGCCCGGCGGTCAGGGGCTGTCGTTCCACGTCGCGGCCGACCGGTTCCTGCACCACATGGTTCGGTTCCTGGTAGGCACGATGGTGGATATCGGTCTCGGCCGTCGCCCCCTCGAGGACATGACCGTTCTGCTCAACGCTACCGACAATCAGGCCACCAGTCCCCCCGCGCCGCCGCAGGGACTGTACTTCGTGGCGGCGGAATACCCGGCGGAGTGCTACGCCGACCCGATGACGGGCGCCGGCATGCCCGGGGCGGTCCAATGAGGCTCCTCAGACCCGGGGTGATGACGCTGGCGCTCCTCGCCGCCTGCAGCGGCGAGCGGGCCAGCCCCGCGATGGTGGAGTCGGTCGCGGCGCAGCGCCCGGCCCGGCCGGAGGGCGACCCCGTCTCGGCGTCGCGCCGGACGGCGATCGTGGAGGCCTCGCAGCGGGTCTCCCCGGCCGTGGTCTCGATCACCGTGACGAGCCGGCGGCAGGCGGCGCCGCAGACGCCCTTCGACTTCTTCTTCCTCCCGCCCTCGCCCCGCGAGCAGCAGAGCTTCGGCACCGGGTTCATCATCCGGAGCGATGGCGTCATCCTCACGAACCAGCACGTGGTGAGCGGGGCGGAGAAGATCATCGTCACGCTGTTCGACGGCACCGACGTGCCCGCCAACCTGGTGGGCGAGGACGCGGTGACGGATATCGCGGTGGTGCGGGTCGAGCGCAAGAGCCTGCCGGTGGTGACGACGGGCCGGAGCACCGATCTCATGATCGGCGAGTGGGTGGTGGCGCTGGGCAATCCCTTCGCCTACCTGCTCGGGAATGCGGAGCCGACGGTCACCGCGGGGGTGGTGAGCGCGGTGCATCGCAACATCCTCCCGGGGCGGGACCAGTCGGGGCTCTATCTCGACATGATCCAGATCGACGCCGCCATCAATCAGGGGAACTCGGGGGGGCCACTCGCGAACGCCCTCGGCGAGGTGATCGGGGTCAACTCCTCGATCCTCTCCTCCAGCGGCGGGTCGATCGGCCTGGGCTTCGCGATCCCGATCGAACGCGCGCTCCGGGTCGCGGAGGAACTCCTGGCGCACGGCGCGGTGCGCCGGGCTTGGACCGGCATCGACGTCGCCGGACCGGAGAACCTGGCCGAGTGGAAGTCGCAGGGGGGCGCCCTGATCTCCAACGTGGTCCCGCAGGGGCCGGGCGACGCGGCCGGGCTCAGGCGGGGCGACGTCCTCACGCGGGCCAACGACCGGGCGCTCCGCAACTACCTCGACTGGGAAGCGGTGAAGCTCGACCTGCAGGTGGGGGACCCGGTGAAGCTCACGGTGCGGCGGGACGACCGGGAGCGCGGCGTGACGCTCAAGAGCGGCGACCTCCCCACCACCGCCGCCATGAAGGTCACGGTGCTCAAGGACCTCGAGCTGGTGACGCTCACGGCGCAGGTGCGGGCCGAGCGCAACGTCCAGTCGGACCAGGGCGCCCTCATCTTCAGCATCTCCAAGACCCTGAGCCAGGCCACCGGGCTGCTCCAGGGCGACGTGATCGTGGGCATGAACCGCAAGCGCATCACCTCGGCGGACGAGGTGCGTGAAGTGATCGAGGGGCTCCGGAGCCGGCAGCAGCTTCGGGTGTTCCTCGAGCGTGGCGGGCAGATCGTGTATACCGACCTGGAACTCCGATGAGCGACGAGCGCTACCGTTCCCCGCTGGGCACCCGCTACGCCTCCCCGGCGATGCAGCGGCTGTGGGGCGAGGCCTACCGCATCGGCCTCTGGCGGCGGGTCTGGCTGGCGCTGGCGGAGAGCGAGCAGGAGCTGGGGCTCGACATCCCCGCCGCGGCGCTGGCGGAGATGCGGGCGCACCTCGACGACGCGGACCTGGCCCAGGCCGCGAAGTACGAGAAGGAGTTCCGGCACGACGTGATGGCGCACGTCCATCACTTCGGGGACCAGGCCCCGGCGGCCCGGCCGATCATCCACCTGGGAGCCACCAGCGCGTTCGTCACCGACAACGCCGATGTGCTGGTGATCCGCGAGGCGCTCCGCATCGTGCTCGGCCGGGTGCTCGGGACGCTGGCGAGCTTCGAGCGGTTCGCCCGGACGCACGCCGCCCTGCCCTGCCTCGCCTACACCCACTTCCAGCCGGCGCAGCTCACCACGGTTGGCAAGCGCGCCACGCTCTGGATGCAGGATCTGGCTCTCGACGTCGAGGAGCTGGTCCACCGGCTCGAGACGATCCGGCTCCGCGGCTGCAAGGGGACCACCGGGACCCAGGCGAGCTTCCTCGAGCTCTTCAAGGGCGACCACGGCAAGGTGCGCGAGCTGGAGCGGCGGATCGCCCAGAAGCTCGGGCTCCCGCGGGTCTATCCCGTCACGGGCCAGACCTACAGCCGCAAGGGCGACAGCGTGGTCCTCGACACGCTCTCCGGGGTGGCGCAGTCGGCCTCCAAGATGGCGACCGACCTCCGGCTGCTGCAGCACGAGGGAGAGCTGCTCGAACCGTTCGAGAAGAACCAGATCGGCTCGTCGGCGATGGCCTACAAGCGGAACCCGATGCGGGCGGAGCGGATCTGCGGGCTGGGCCGGTTCGTGATGAGCCTCCAGGCCAACACCAGCCAGACGGCCGCGACCCAGTGGCTCGAGCGCACCCTGGACGATTCGGCCAACCGGCGGCTCACCCTGCCGGAGGCGTTCCTCGCGACCGACGCGATCCTGCTGCTCGCGAGCAACATCGCCGCGGGCCTCGAGGTACGGGAGCCGGTGATCCGGAAGCACGTCGAGGCGCAGATGCCCTTCATGGCCACCGAGCGGTGGCTCATGCTCGGAGTCGAGGCCGGCGGGGACCGCCAGGCGCTCCACGAGGTGATCCGGCAGAACTCGCTCGAGACTGCGGAGGCGGTGAGCCGGGGCGAGCCCAACACGCTGCTGGAGCGGCTGGCAGCGGACAAGACCTTCGCGAAGGTGCCGACCGGGACGCTCCGGGCGGAGCTCGACCCGATCCGGTACACCGGCCGGTCGAAGGAGCAGGTGCGGGAGTTCCTGGATGAGTATCTTGCGCCGCTGATGGCCCGGGCGCTGCCGCTGGCGGCGGAGGTGGGGGCTGGGGAGATCGTGGTATAGGCCGGAGGCGGGAGGCCGGAGGAGTGTTGATTCGGAACTCGGAAACTCGGAACTCGGAACGCATGAGCGTACTCACCGAAAGCAAGCTGCCGCTGCCGCTGGTCCGGCGGGGGAAGGTCCGCGAGGTGTACGAGGCGGGGCCGGAGCATCTCCTCCTCGTCGCGAGCGACCGGGTGAGCGCGTTCGACGTGGTGATGCGGGAGGCGATCCCGCGGAAGGGCGCGGTGCTGACCCAGATCTCCGCCTTCTGGTTCGAGCGCCTCGCGGGAGTGATGCCGAGCCATTACGTGACCGCGAAGACCGACGAGGTCGTGACGTGGCTCCGCGATCACGGTGTGCCGCAGGCGGCCGAGTTCCGCTCGCAGCTCGCCGGGCGGGCGATGCTGGTGCGGCGCACCGAACCGATCCCGTTCGAGTGCGTGGTGCGAGGGTACCTCGCCGGGTCGGCGTGGAAGGAGTACCAGGAGAGCGGCACGCTCGCGGGGGAACCGCTGCCGGCGGGGCTGGTGGAGAGCGCCCGGCTCGAGCCGCCGATCTTCTCGCCCGCGACCAAGGCGGAGACCGGGCACGACATCAACGTGACCTTCGAGGCCGTGGCGGCAGCGCTGGGCCGGGCGCAGGCGACCCGGCTCCGCGACGCCACCTTCGCGATCTACCTCGCGGGACGGGACCATGCGGCGGGCCACGGGATCATCATCGCCGACACCAAGTTCGAGTTCGGCGTCGACCGGGGCGGCACGCTCCGGCTGATCGACGAGGTGCTGACCCCCGACTCCTCCCGCTTCTGGCCGGCCGACCGGTACCAGCCGGGCCGGAGCCAGCCGTCGTTCGACAAGCAGCCGCTGCGTGACTGGCTCGCGGGGCTCAAGCAGCAGGGCCAGTGGAACGGCGAGGCGCCGCCCCCGACCCTGACGGCCGAAGTGATCGCGGCGACGAGCGCGCGGTACCTCGAGGCGTTCCGGCTGATCACCGGGGCGCCGCTCAAGGAGGATGCGTGATCCGGGTCGCGCCCGAGGGGAAGCCGTTCATCGCCGGGGCGTGGTTCATCGCGGCCCTGCTGGCGGCGTTCGCGCCCTGGTGGGTGATCGTGCTCTGGCTTCCGATCGCGATCTGGGTGATCGCCTTCTTCCGGGACCCGGTGCGGACCGGCCCCCGGGGCGAGAACGTCTTGATCGCGCCGGCGGACGGGCTCGTGGTGAGTGTCACCAACGTGGACGAGCCGGACTACATGAAGGAGCGGGCCCAGCGGGTCTCGATCTTCATGAACGTCTTCAACGTGCACGTGAATCGCTACCCCGCGAGCGGCGTGGTGGAGTACCGGCATTACCATGAGGGGCGGTTCGGGCACGCCGGCACCGAGAAGGCGAGCCTCGAGAATGAACAGAGCACGGTGGGGATGCTGACGGCGCGCGGAAGGATCCTGGTGCGGCAGATCGCCGGGCTGGTGGCGCGCCGGATCGTGACCGACCACCAGCCCGGCACGACGGTCGAGCAGGCCGAGCGGATGGGGCTCATCCGCTTCGGCTCGCGGGTGGACCTCTTTGTCCCGCTCACGGCCAGGGTCCTGGTGCACGCGGGTGACAAGACCGTGGCGGGCACGACGGTGGTGGCACAATGGGACTGATGCCTTCCCGGCGGCTCCGGCCGCCCGACATGCGCCGGGTCGTGGTGGTGATCCCGAGCGCGTTCACGCTGGGCAATCTCCTCTTCGGGATCTGGGCCATCGTGATGGCCTATCGCGGGAACTTCATGCAGGCGGCGTGGTTCATCATGTTCGCCGGCGTCCTCGACATGCTGGACGGCCGGGTGGCCCGGCTCTCGGGGACCGGGACCAAGTTCGGGGCCGAGCTCGACAGCCTGGTGGACGTGATCAGCTTCGGGGTCGCCCCGGCGATGATCATGTTCTTCCTCGAGTTCCAGAGCGCGGGGAAGTTCGGGTGGCTGGTCTGCTACATGTACGTGGTGGCCGTGGCGCTCCGGCTGGCGCGCTACAACGTGCAGCACGGGACGGGGAAGCCGGGGTGGTTCACCGGGATGCCCTCGCCCTCGGCGGGGATGACGCTCGCGGTCTACTATCCGTTCAGCCAGACCGACTGGTACCGCGAGTCGCTCGCGTACCTCAACTTCCAGCGCGAGGGGCTCACGATCCTGATCGTGCTCCTTTCGCTCCTGATGGTGAGCACCGTGAAGTACCCCCGGTTCCCGGCCATCGGGTTCCGGACGTTCAAGGGGATCCTGGGCCTGCTGGTGCACGTCACCATTCTGGTCTGTGCCCTTGCCTTCCCGAGTTACTTCCTCTTCCCCCTGGGCCTCGCCTACCTCGCGTTCGGGCTGCTCCGGCACGCGGTGCTGGGCTTCCTGGACCGGGGCGAGGGGGCGATGGCGGTGGTCGGCGAAGAGGGCCACGAGGAGGACCTGGACGAGGTCCGGCGGACGGCGCCGCGGATGACGTCGATGCGGCGGGGGGGAGAGGAGTAGGGGTCAGGGGTCAGGAGTCAGGGTCAGGGGTGGCGGGTTCATTCAGGGAGCAGAGAACGAGCATGCACTACAAAGTCCACGTCCGCATCGTCCCCCGCGCGGGGCTGCTGGACCCGCAGGGCCAGGCCGTCGAGCACGCGCTCACCGCCCTCGGTTTCAAGGAGGCGGCCAATGTCCGCATCGGCAAGGCGATCGAGCTCTCGATCGACGCCAGGTCGCCGGAGGACGCGAAGGGGCGCGCGCGGGCGATGTGCGACAAGCTCCTCGCCAACCCGGTGACCGAGGACTACCTCGTCGACGTGGAGGGGTGACATGCTGCGTGTGGCGGTGATCCGGTTTCCGGGAAGCAACTGCGACTTCGACACGCTCCACAGCGCGGCGCGGGCCGGGACCGAGGCCTACCTGGTCTGGCACCGCGACACCGACCTGCAGGGGGCCGACGCGGTGATGCTGCCGGGGGGGTTCAGCTACGGCGACTACCTCCGCTCCGGGGCGATCGCGCGGTTCAGCCCGATCATGCAGGCGGTGCAGCGGTTCGCGCTGGAGGGCGGTCCGGTGCTCGGCATCTGCAACGGGTTTCAGATCCTCTGCGAGGCGGGGATGCTGCCGGGGGCGCTGATGCGCAACGCCCGGCTGTCGTTCGTGGCCCGGCCGGTGGCGCTCCGGGTGGAGCAGACCGACACCGCCTTCACCAACCAGTACCGGCAGGGCCAGATCCTCCGGATGCCGGTGGCCCACGGCGAGGGGCGCTTCGCCGCCGATCCGAAGACGCTGGCGCAGCTCGAGGCCGAGGGCCGGGTGGTGGTGCGCTATACGGAGCTGGATGGCTCGCCGCTCCAGGGCGGCGAGATCAACGGCTCGGTGAACGACATCGCCGGGATCGCGAATGGCGACGGGAACGTGGTGGGTCTCATGCCCCATCCCGACCGCGCGGCGGACCCGGCGCTGGGCAATACCGACGGGCTCGGGTTCTTCTCTTCCCTGCTGCACTGGTCGAAGCTGAAAGGGGTGGCGTCATGAGGCGGACAGTCGGCCTGGTGGCGGTCGCGATGGCACTGACGGTTGTCCTGTCGAGCACCGCCCAGGCGCAGGACATGAAGACCATCAAGCCGGGGATGACCCAGGCGGAGGTCGTGGCGGCGTGGGGCGACTACCTCACGGCGCGGAAGGCGGGGAACATGCTGTACATGTATTACAAGAACGACTGCATGAAGCGCTGCGGCACCTACGACGTGGTGTTCCTCGAGAACGGCCAGGTCGTGGATGCCGTGGTGCGAGACAGCCACCGCGCCTACGACGGGGTGGCGTCGTCGCCGAAGGACCGGAAACCGGAGCCGACGGTGCACTAGAAGGCCGGAGGCCGGAGGCGGGAGGCCGGAGCGGTTACGCTCCGGCCCCCGGCCCCCGGCCTCCGGCCACAACACTCAATAGAACCCAGGCCATGTCGACCGAAAACAAGCCCAGCCGGAACGAGGAAGAATATTTCGCGAAGCTCGAGGCCGAGCGGATCGAGCGGAAGCGCGCCGAGCAGACCAGGCTCAACGAGAGCGCGGAGCGGAAGTCGCACTACATGCGGTGCCCCAAGTGCGGCGGGCACCTGCAGACCGAAGAGTTCCACCGGATCCAGGTGGACCGCTGCCCCGACTGCCACGGGGTCTGGTTCGACGGCGGGGAAATCGAGGCAGTCCTGCAGGCGACCGACCGCGGGTTCCTGAGCCGGACGCTCGGGGATTTCATGGGGAGCCTCAGACGGAAGGGGTAGGAGGCCGGAGGCGGGAGGCGGGGGACACGGAGCCATATACCAGGGATGCACGCACGTTGACCAAGTCAGGCACAGCAACCGCGCCACGCACCACGGCACAGCCCTTCCCCGGCGAGCGTCCCGTGACGCCCGAGGTCGTGAAGGAGCACAACCTCACGGCCTCCGAGCACGAGCGCATCGTCGGCATTCTCGGCCGCGAGCCGACGCTCACCGAGCTCGGGATCTTCAGCGCGCTCTGGTCGGAGCACTGCTCCTACAAGCACTCCAAGCCGATCCTCAAGAAGTTCCCCACCCAGGGGCCGCAGGTGGTCCAGGGCCCGGGCGAGAACGCCGGGGTGCTGCGGCTGCCGCAGGGGTGGGCGGTGGCGTTCAAGATCGAGTCCCACAACCACCCGTCGGCGGTGGAGCCCTACCAGGGCGCGGCGACCGGGGTGGGGGGCATTCTCCGCGACGTGTTCACCATGGGCGCCCGGCCGGTGGCGGTGCTCAACTCGCTCCGTTTCGGGCCGCTCGACACGCCGCGGAACCGTTACCTCTTCGCCGGCGTGGTGAAGGGCGTGGGAGACTACGGCAACTGCGTGGGCATCCCGACGCTGGCCGGCGAGGTGGACTTCGCCCCGGGCTACAGCGGCAACCCGCTGGTGAACGCGATGTGCGTCGGGCTCCTCAAGGAGGCCGACCTGATGCGGGCGGCGGCGCACGGCGTCGGCAATGTCCTGATCGCGGTGGGCGCGCGCACCGGACGGGACGGGATCCACGGCGCGAGCTTCGCCTCGGAGGACCTCTCCGAGAAGAGCGAGGCTCGGCGCCCCCAGGTGCAGGTGGGCGACCCCTTCACCGAGAAGCTGCTCCTCGAGGCCACGCTGGAGCTGATCGAGTCGAAGATCATCGTCGCGATCCAGGACATGGGCGCGGCCGGTCTCACCAGCTCCTCCGCCGAGATGGCGGCGCGCGGCGGCGTGGGGGTCGAGGTCGAGACCGACAAAGTGCCGGTTCGCGAAGCGGGCATGACGCCGTACGAGATCATGCTGAGCGAATCGCAGGAGCGGATGCTGGTGGTGGCGGAGCCGCACCGGGTCGACGACATCAAGGCGGTCTGCGCCAAGTGGGAACTGGAGGCGGAGGTGGTGGGCCGGGTGACCGACGACGGGCTCTACCGGATCCGGCACCACGGCGTCACCGTCGCCGAGATTCCGGGAAAGCCGCTGGTGGACGAGGCGCCGGTCTACTACCCCGAGGCCAAGGAGGACGCCGAGGCGGCCGCCCGTCGCCAAGGCATGCCCGCGGCAACGGCGAAGGCCGATGTGCAGGGGGCCCTGCCCCTCCTCCTCGACGAGCCGTCGATCGCCTCGAAGCGCTGGGTCTACGAACAGTACGACTCGACCGTGCAGGCGAATTCGCTGATCACACCGGGCGGCGACGCCGGGGTCTTCAAGGTGGGTGAGACCGGGTTCGGGCTGGCCGTCACGGTCGACTGCAACAGCCGCCTGGTGGCGCTCGATCCGTATGAAGGGGGCAAGGCGACGGTGGCGGAGGCGGCTCGCAACATCGCCTGCACCGGCGCGGTCCCTCTCGGCATCACCGACTGCCTCAATTTCGGGAACCCCGAACGGCCCGGCGTGTTCTTCCAGTTCCGGGAGGCGTGCCGGGGGATTTCGGATGCCTGCGTGGCCTTCAATACCCCGGTCACCGGCGGCAACGTCAGCTTCTACAACCAGAGCCCGACCGGGGCGATCGACCCGACCCCCACCGTGGGGATGGTGGGCTTGCTCGAGAAACTAGAATTCAGGGTAGCGAGCCACTTCCGCGAGGCGGGTGACCGGATCCTGCTCCTCGGCGACACCCGGGGGAAGATGGGTGGCTCGGCGTACTGGACCTACGTGCGGGACTACGTCGGCGGCGAGCAGCCGGCGGTGGACCTCGAGGCGGAGCACCGGCTCCAGCGCCTCCTGGTGGAAGCGGCGCGGCGGAAGCTGCTCCACTCGGCCCACGATCTCTCGACCGGCGGTCTGGCGGTCGCCCTGGCGGAGGCGGCGATCGGCGGGCCGTACGCCCTCCACGGGTTCGGGGCGACGGTCGATGCGAGCGGGGTCGGGCCACTCGCCGCCGGTGCCGCGGGCCAGGATCCGGACGACGTGCGGGCGCTGTTCGCGGAGGACGGGGCGCGGGCGGTGGTGAGTTGCGCACCGGCGCAGGAGGGGGCGCTCGTGGCCCTGGCGAAGGAGCTGGGGGTCGCCATGACGGTGCTCGGCACGGTGGGTTCGCCCAAGGGCGACGTGACGATCGCCCGCGGCGCTCAGCGCTACCGCTGGCCGGTGGAGTCGCTCCGGAGCACCTATTTCGACGCGATTCCGAAGCGGATGGCGCATGTGGTGGAGGACCGGTAGGCCGGAGGCGGGAGGCCGGAGGCCGGAGGAACTTCCCTCCGGCCTCCAGCCTCCGGCCCCAACCAGGACTGGAGAATCTCGATGTGCGGTGTCTTCGGCGTTTCCGGCGTTCCTGACGCGGCGCGGCTGACCTATCTCGGCCTCTATGCCCTGCAGCATCGCGGGCAGGAGAGCACGGGGATCGTCGCGGTGGACGAGCATGGCCATGCCCGGGCGCACCGGGGCATGGGGCTCGTCTCGGAGAACTTCAACGAGACCTCGCTCTCGAAGCTCCTGGGCGACGTGGCGGTGGGACACACCCGCTACTCGACGGCGGGCAGCTCGGTGCTGGCCAACGCCCAGCCGCTCCTCAACGACTACAAGAGCGGCCCGCTCACCATCGCACACAACGGCAACCTGACCAACGCCCCGCAGCTCCGCCGCCAGCTGGTGGACGAGGGCGCGCTGTTCCAGACGACGACCGACACCGAGGTACTGCTCCACCTGATCGCGCGGAGCAAGCGGGAGACGCCTGAGGAGCAGATCCGCGAGGCGCTGGAGCAATGCGAGGGGGCCTTCACCCTGCTCCTCTCGGTGGGCCGGACGATCTACGCGGTGGTGGATTCCCGCGGGTTTCGCCCGCTGGTGCTGGGCCGGATCGCGGGGGGCGTGGTGGTGGCCTCGGAGACCTGTGCCCTCGACCTGGTGGGCGCGCAGATGGTCTGCGAGCTGATGCCGGGCCAGTTCCTCCGGATCGACGAGGGGCACATCACCGAGCTGCCGCGGCTCAAGCCCCGGCCGGTGAGCCGCTGTGTCTTCGAGCTGGTCTACTTCGCCCGCCCGGACAGCCGGGTGTTCGGCGAGTCGGTGGACCGGGTCCGCCGGGAACTGGGCCGCCAGCTGGCGCGGGAGCACCCGGCGCCCGGCGCCGAGGTGGTGTTCTCGGTGCCCGACAGCTCGAACGCGATGGCGCTGGGCTTTGCCGACGTGAGCGGGGTGAAGCTGGAGCACGGACTCATCCGGAACCACTACGTGGGCCGGACCTTCATCAACCCGACCCAGGCGCTCCGGGTCGCGAAGGTGAAGATCAAGTTCAACCCGGTGCGCGGGGTCATCGAGGGGAAGTCGGTGGTGATGGTGGACGACAGCCTGGTCCGCGGCACGACCAGCAAGGGGCTGGTCCAGATGATCCGCGCCGCCGGCGCCCGCGAGGTGCACCTCCGCCTCAGCTCGCCGCCGATCACGGGCCCCTGCCACTACGGCATCGACACGCCCACGAAGGAAGAGCTCATCGGGGCGAGCCACTCGATCGAGGAGATCCAGGAGTATCTCGGCGTCGACTCGCTGGGGTACCTGAGCCTCGACGGGATGCTGCAGGCCGCCGGCACCCAGAACCGCTTCTGCCACGCCTGCTTCTCGGGGCAGTACCCGACCGATGTCTCCGACGACCTGATCACGCTGCGCCACGCCGATCCCATCATCGCGACCCCGGCATGACACCTCCCTACTCGCAACCGGTCGTCTACTTCTTCGGCCAGGGACGGGCCGACGGCACCGCGACCATGAAGGACGTGCTGGGCGGCAAGGGCGCCGGCCTGGCGGAGATGACCAACCTGGGCATCCCGGTCCCGCCGGGGTTCACCATCGCGGCGTCGCTCTGCATCACCTATCTCGAGACCCGGCAGTTTCCGCCGTGGCTCCGCTCGCAGGTGGAGACCAGCCTCCAGCGGCTCGAGGCGGCGACCAACCGGCACTTCGGCGGCAAGGAGCGTCCGCTCCTCGTCTCGGTGCGCTCGGGCGCCGCGGTCTCCATGCCGGGCATGATGGAGACGATCCTCAACCTGGGTCTCAACGACACGACGGTCGAGGGCCTCAAGAAGGAAGGCAACAACGCCCAGTTCGCCTACGACTCCTACCGCCGGTTCGTGGCGATGTATTCGACGGTGGTCTTCGACCTCCCGAAGGCGCCGTTCGAGCATCTCCTGGAGGAGCGGAAGAAGCAGGCGAAGGTCCAGCGGGACATCGACCTCCCGGCCGACCAGATGAAGGCGCTGGTGGCGGACTTCAAGGCCCACGTCCTCAAGGAGACCGGGAAGCCCTTCCCCGACGACCCGATGGAGCAGCTCTGGGGCGCCATCGCGGCGGTGTTCGAGAGCTGGAACACACGGCGCGCGATCGACTACCGGAAACTGCACGACATCCCCGACTCGATGGGCACCGCGGTGAACATCGTGACGATGGTGTTCGGCAACCTGGGCGAGGACTCGGGGACCGGGGTCGCCTTCACCCGCGATCCCTCGACCGGCGAGCACACGCTCTACGGCGAGTACCTGCTCAATGCGCAGGGCGAGGACGTGGTGAGCGGGAGCCGCAACGTGCACCCCATCGCCCAGCTCAAGGAGCAGATGCCCTCGGCGTACGCCGAGCTGGAGCGGATCAGCAAGGTGCTGGAGCGGCACTTCCGCGACGTGCAGGACATGGAGTTCACCATCGAGCGGGGCAAGCTCTACATGCTGCAGACCCGCCGGGGCCAGCGGTCGGGCCACGCGGCGGTGCGGATCGCCTGCGAGATGGTGGACGAGGGGATGATCAGCGAAGAGGAAGCGGTCGCGCGGATCCCGCCCAACGATCTCAACCAGCTGCTCCACCCGACCATCGACCAGGACTCGAAGGTCGACCTGCTCACCACCGGTCTCCCCGCCTCGCCCGGCGCGGCCTCGGGAGCGGCGGTGTTCGACGCTGACCTGGCGGAGCAGCTGTCCCGCAAGGGCGAGCATGTCATCCTGGTCCGGCGGGAGACCTCGCCGGAGGACTTCCACGGGATGGTCGCGGCCAAGGGCATCCTCACGGCCCGCGGCGGCATGACCAGCCACGCCGCCGTGGTGGCGCGCGGGCTCGGCAAGCCCTGCGTGGCGAGCGCCCAGCAGCTCGACGTGAACGAGGAGCAGCACCGCTTCTCGGTGAACGGCCGCTCGATCACGCAGGGCGACTGGATCACGATCGACGGCGGCAGCGGGAAGGTCTACGCCGGCAAGGCGGAGCTCAAGACGGCACAGCTCTCGGGGAACTTCACCCGGCTCATGGAGTGGGCCGACAAGCTGCGTCACATCCGGGTGCGGGTGAACGCCGATACCCCGGCCGATGCGCACCGGGGGCGCGACTTCGGCGCGGAGGGGATCGGGCTCTGCCGGACCGAGCACATGTTCTTCGAGGGCGACCGGCTGCTGGCGATGCGGGAGATGATCCTGGCCCAGGATCCCGAGGGCCGGAAGAAGGCGCTGGCCAAGCTGCTGCCGATGCAGCGGGGCGACTTCGAATCGATCTTCCGCGCAATGGAGGGGTTCCCGGTCACGATCCGGCTGCTCGACCCGCCGCTCCACGAGTTCCTGCCGCACGACGGCGGGGAGGTGGAGGCCCTGGCCCGCTCGCTGGGCAAGCCGGCGGAGGAGGTGCAGCGGATCGTGAACAG
>DASZPT010000366.1:0-2513 GCA_035549935.1 Gemmatimonadales bacterium | reverse complement strand
CCGTCGGATGGACGCCCCCCAGGCGGGTGAGGTCGGCCACCCAGCGGAGCGCGCCCTCCGCGCTCGTGCCCCGCTCGTAGCCCACGACCACCTCGAGCTCACCCTGGCCGCGGAGCCACTGCTCGAGCCGCCCCGACTCGCGGACCGCCAGCACCGGCACCGGCGCGTCGCGAGCCACCCGGTCGGCCGTCGTCCCCGCGCGGTGCCCACCCCGGCCCTGCTCGCCGCGCGCACCGACGACGATGAGATCGGCCTGCCGTGCGATCGCCTCCTCGACCAGCACCTCGGACGCTGCGCCCGCCACCAGGTCGAGCGAGGGCACCTGGGCGCCCAGTGCCATCAGCCGCCCGGCCTCGAGCCGGAGGCGTTCGCGGACATCGTCGAGGCCGGAGGTGCGGGGGACCGCGTGAATGAGATGGAGGGTACCGCCGGTCCGTGCGGCCCAGAGGGCGGCGATGGTGGCGGCGTCGATCGACGCCGGGGAGAAGTCCGTCCCGCAGAGTACCCGCATACCCGACCTCCCGTGGCAGCGCTACCCGAAGAGTGAGCCCGAGAGGTGGAACCCTCACTGAAGCGGTGGTGAAGGAGCGTTCACTCCGTGACCATCACCACCGGCGCGTGGTCGCTCGTCCCCACACCAGCCCGCACCACGCAACTGGTGGCCCGCCCCGCCACCGCAGGCGAGGCGAGGACGTAATCGATCCGCCAGCCGATGTTGCGGGCCCGGAGATTGCGCCAGGGCGCCCACCAGGTGAACAGTCCGGGGTTCTCGGGATCGAGGGCGCGGCCCACATCCACCAGCCAGCCGCCGAGCAGGGCCTCGAAGAGTTCCCGCTCCTCAGGCCGCTGCCCTACCACCCCGGCCTTGCGCTCCCGCGGGTGGACGTCGAGGTCGGTGCGCGCAATGTTGAGGTCGCCGCACAGCACCAGCTCCCGGCCTTCCGCTTTGAGCTGACGGGTCCACTCCACCAGGCGGCGGAAGAAGTCGAGCTTGGCCGGGTAGTCCTTGCCGCCGTTGGGCACGTAGACCGAGGCGATGACGAGATCGCCCAGCTCGAGCTGGACGATGCGGGACTCCATGTCGAACGCGGGATGCCGGTACACCGGGTCCCCGCCGACGAGCGTGGTTCGCACGTGGAGCGAGACGCCGGAGTACGCCTTGAGCCCGTGCCAGTAGGCGTGATACTCCGGCAGCCGGACCGACTCGGGGATCTGGGAGAGTTCGGCCTTGAGTTCCTGCAGGCAGACGATGTCCGGCTGCTCGGCAATCAGCCACTCGCGCAGCTGCTCCGCGCGGGCGCGGATGCCGTTCACATTCCAGGTCGCGACTTTCATGATGCCCGGATGGTAACATTCCCGGGCCGAAGCAGCACCCGAACCCTTCTCCCCGGCTTTTCGATGCATTGCAGACTCCCCCTCGCCGCCGCCGCGCTCCTCCCCCTTCTCCTTCTCACCCTGGTTGCCCCGCGTCTCATCGCGCAGCAGGAGCCGCAGCCGGCGCAGGAACCGCCGGCGTGGCCCCCCAACTCGCTCGACCGGCCGAAGCCGCCGGTGGTCGTTCCCGGGGCGCCCGGCCTCCCCAAGGCCCCGCCGAGTGACGCGATCGTGCTCTTCAACGGGCGGGATCTCTCGATGTGGGCCGGCGAGGACAACGGCCCGGCGCGCTGGACGGTGAAGAACGGCTATGTGGAGGTAGCCCCGGGCACCGGCGCGATCCATACCCGCCATGCCTTCGGCGATGTCCAGCTCCACCTCGAGTGGGCCTCGCCGAGTCCCGCCGAGGGCGAGGGCCAGGACCGGGGCAACAGCGGGGTGTTCCTGATGAGCCACTACGAGGTGCAGGTGCTCGACTCGTGGCGGAGCGAGACCTATGCCGATGGCCAGGCCGGCGCGCTCTACGGCCAGTCGCCGCCGCTGGTGAATCCCGCCCGGCCGCCCGGCCAGTGGCAGAGCTACGACATCATCTTCCACGCGCCGCGCTTCGGCAGCGACAGCACGGTCACGACCCCCGCGCGGGCCACGGTCATCTACAACGGGATCCTGGTCCAGGACAACGTCGCGTTCACCGGCTGGACGGTGCACGGGAAGGCGGCCACCTACCAGCCGCACCCGCCCGAGTTGCCGCTCCTGCTGCAGGACCACGGGCACCGGGTCCGGTTCCGGAACATCTGGATCCGGGAACTCAAGGCACCCTGAACGGGACCCCGTTCACGGCGGATTCATGGTGTCCTCCTATCATGAGGCGAGGAGGACACCATGCACCACGACATCACCCTTCCCACCGACCGGACCCGCCTGCGACTGCTGGCGGACGGCATCGTCCGCGCGACACCAGGCCGATGCGTCCAGTGCGGGATCTGCTCCTGGAACTGTCCCGCCGGCATTGACGTGCGCGCCGTGGCGCGGCGCGGCGAGCCGGTCCTCGATCCGGGCTGCCTCCGCTGCGGCGCCTGCGTCGCGCGGTGCCCGCGCGGGACCCTCCGGCTCCTGCCGCTCGCGGGAGCGGCCTGATG
>DASZPT010000365.1:0-7445 GCA_035549935.1 Gemmatimonadales bacterium | reverse complement strand
CGGTGCTACACGCCGAACTGGCGCAGGTGGTGGTCGGTGTGCTTCCAGGCCCAGTGGAGCCAGTCCCGGTGCCGCATCGCCCCGAACCGGGCATGCCCGGCCGGGAGCGTCCCCTCCGCCGCCCCAGCGAGCTGCCGGAGGAGCTCGACCGCGCGGGCGCGGTCCCGGGCGAAATCCCCCGGCCGGGTCCCGTCCCGCCGGGGATCGATCCGGGCGAGGGTGGGGACACCGCGGGGCCAGGGCAGGGGCGAGTAGAGGGCGATCCAGCGGGCGACCGGCCGTTCCTTCACCGGCGGCCGAGGCGCGGCCGACAACACGCCGGCAGTAGCGTCCGCGACATGGCAGAGCATTTCACCCGGTGTGAGCGTCCCCCAGCGCCGCACCGACGTGGCCTCCACCCGCTCCAGCCGGGCGATCAACTGCTCCAGGGCCCGAGGATCACCGATCGACGGCATCCGTCAGGCGCGCCGCTCGCGCAGGACGCGGTCCCTGCTGGTCGGGAGCAGAAGAAGGCCAAGGGCCACCGCCACCAGCAGGATGCCGCCGGCCAGGCCGAGAAGCTCCACCTGGTGCCGCACCGGCCACCGCCAAAGCAGTTCGGCCGTGGCATTGGCCAGTGAGCTCATGCAGAGGAGAAACCAGGCCGCCGTCGCACTGAGGAGGCTCCCCGCCCCCAGCAGCACGCTATAGGCCCGTCGCGGTGCTCGACCCAGGAGGCCCACGCCAAAGCTCGCGACGCCCAGCAGCACCCAGCCAAGGAGCGTCGCGAGGACCAGCATCGGGACCACCAGTCCGAAGCGCAGTGACAGGCTGTACCCCGGCGGCAGCCAGGCGATGAACCAGGGACCGAGCACGGCCAGGTCGAGGGCCAGGAAGAGCCGGAGCCCGGTCGGCAGCTGCATGGCGCGCCGGAGGTCCCGGCCCAGCGCCTGGCGCGCGAGCCGCCGCCCGATCCGCGCGGGATCGCCCAGCCGGCGGAGCACCTCCCGGCACTCCGCGCCGCCTTCCATCTCGCAGCTCAGGTGGTCGAGCAGTTCCGCGGCCAGGTCCTCCGCCCGCTCGTCGGCCCAGCCCGAGGCACCGACCGCCATGCGGACCCACGCGGCGAGTTCCGCGGGCAAGTCTCCAGCGATCGGTGCTGTGGCCGTCATGCTCCCTGGCCCCGGAAGGCGAGCCGCATCCCCTTCTCGAAGCGGGCCCATTCCGCCGTGGCCGCCGCCAGCCGCTTCCGGCCCTTCGGGGTGAGGCTGTAGATCTTGCGGCGCCGCCCGCCCAGTGCCGTTTCCCAGCGTCCCGCGATACTCCCATCCTCCTCCAGGCTGTAGAGGAGGGGGTAGATGGTCCCTTCGCCGAAGGCGAACATGTTGGCGGACCGCCGCCGGATCTCCTGGACCAGTTGGTAGCCGTAGGAGGGCGTGTCCCGGAGGATCAGGAGCACCAGGGTCGTCGCGGCGCCGCGGAGGACCGACCGGTCGAGGAAAGGCTTCTCGGACATGCGATCAAGCTATGGTAGCAAAGGTATTGAGGCAACCGGGCCTCCGGCGCTGTTCAAGGTCGCTGCCTCACCCTGTAACATCGCGGACCGTCCCACTGGCTCGGCCCGCAGCGTTCCGCTACCCTGGCACCCATGGACATCGTCGAGCTGAACCGGCGGCTTGGGGGCTCGTACCAGGTCGAGCGTGAGCTCGGCCGGGGCGGCATGGGGATCGTCTACCTGGCGCGGGAAGTCGGCCTCGACCGCCTGGTGGCCCTCAAGGTCCTGCCGCCCCATCTCGCCACCGATCCTTCCCTCCGCGCACGATTCCTTCGCGAAGCCCGCACCGCGGCCCAGCTCTCCCATCCCAACATCGTGCCCATCTACCGGGCCGAGGAGGTGGAGGGCCTGGCCTACTTCGCCATGGGATACGTCGAGGGAGAGAACCTCGCGGAACGGGTCCGCGATCGCGGACCGCTCCCGGCAGCGCTCGCCGTCCGGGTGCTGCGGGAGGCCGCCTGGGCCCTGGCGTACGCGCACGCGCGTGGGGTGATTCACCGCGACGTGAAGGCGGCGAACATCATGGTCGAGCGGGGCAGCGACCGGACCCTGGTCACCGATTTCGGGATTGCCCGTGATGTCGACGCCCCCTCCATCACGGGGTCCGGCGAGGTGATCGGGACACTGCAGTACATGAGCCCGGAGCAGGCCAACGGGCAACCCGTCGATGGCCGGAGCGACCTGTTCTCGCTCGGGGTGGTCGGCTACCAGGTCCTGAGCGGCCGTCTGCCCTTCGAGGAGACGGGTCCGGCGGCCCTGCTCCTGAGTCTCACCACGCGCGCCGCGCCCTCCCTGGGTCAGGTCGCTCCGTCGGTCGCGGCGCCGCTGGTGGATGTGATCGATCGCTGCCTGCGTCCGAACCCTTCCGATCGGTATGCCACGGGCGAGGCCCTTGCCGATGCCCTGACCGCCGCGCTGGAGCAGGCCGCCCGGGAGGCGGCGCCCAGCAGCCCCGACGAGTTGGTCCCGACCGAGCGCGCCCAGGCGATCTGGCTCCGGGCGGCCCAATTACAGGCGGATGCCGCAAGCCGTCTGGAGCGACGATCGCGCGATGGCGATGGGCTCACCGGCCTCACCGCCGTCGCGCCAAGCGGTGGGTACCGCCTGCGGGACGTCGAGGCCGCCGCTCGCGAGGTCGGGATCGCGCCGGAATTCGTCGCGCTGGCCCGGGCGGAACTCCCGGCCGGGAATGTCGCCATCGCTCCTGCGCTTCCGGGTCCTGGCAACGACCGCGCTACGACCCTGCTGCTTGGCACCTCGGAGCGCAGCCTCAGCGTCACGCGGGTGATCCCCGCGGCCCCCCGGGCGGTGCTCGAAATGATCGGGCGGGTGTTCCCCAGTCGCCCCTGGCTCATGACCTTCAAGGACACCGTGGGGGGGCATCCTCTCGATGGCGGCGTGATGGTCTTCACAGTGCCGAACATGACGAAGGCGGGAATCGGCGGGCTGAGCAACTACACCTCGTTCACCTACCGGATGCACCAGCTCGAACTCTTCCAGTTGAACGTCACGCTCAGACGGGTGCAGGCCGGCGCCGGTACCGCAACGGAGGTCACGGTTCATGGCGACCTCCGCCCGGGACTCAAGAAGAACCTCGTGGCAGACTACATCCTGGCCGGATCCCTCGGCGGTGGGGGAGCGCTGGCCGGATCCGCCGTGGGCCTCAAGCTCGGCGCGTTCGCGGTCGCCGGCGCTGCCGGCGGATTGCTCCTGTTCGGCGTCGGGGCCCTGGCCGGGTATCGGCTGCTGTATCGCCACGCGCTTCGCCAGAGCGTGGCAGAGGTGGCGGCCCTGCTCGAGGCCCTGGAGGCTCACCTGCGCGGCCAGCAGGTCTTCGGCGCCAGCGTGGTGCCGGACCCCCCCGTGGTCACGCCGGGGGATGGAGCCTGAGGCCCGCAGCCCGCCGGTTGCGCCCCAACGCGTGGGTCCTACATTGGCGGGAGACCTCTGTCCCGGAGGCGGACATGACCTACGAACAGATCGTCTCGGTCCTGGGCTATGCCGGCAGCAACGAGCGGGCGGTGCGTATCCTTACCACCGACCGGAAGGAAGTCACCGGGGTCCCCACCAGCGTCGACACCCATGTCACCGCCCACGAGGTCTACCTCCACCCGGTGGGGGACGACTCGATGGAGATCAGCATGAGCCTCGGCGCCATCACCGAGGTCGAGCTTCTCTAGAATACCGGGAACTCTTTCCCCGGTCCCGATCTGCCCCTAAGTTCCGGCCCATGGTCAGTCTTCTCGACATCATTGGTCCGGTCATGGTCGGGCCCTCGTCGTCCCACACGGCGGGGGCTTGTCGTATCGGGCTCTTCGCACGCGGCCTGGTCGGCGGGCAGCCCGAGTCGGCCAGGGTCGAGCTGCATGGCTCCTTCGCCCGCACCGGGACCGGACACGGAACCGATCGGGCCATTGCCGGCGGCCTGCTCGGCTTCTTCCCGGACGATGAACGGCTCCGCGACAGCCTCGAGCTGGCCGAAAAGGCGGGCCTGGAGATCTCCTTCGCCAACACCAAGCTCCGGGGGGAGCACCACCCCAACACCGCCAGAATCACGGTGAAGCGCGGTGGCCAGCAGGCGGTTGTGACCGGGTCCTCGCTCGGCGCCGGCCGGATCCTCATGACCGATATCGACGGTTTCGGCGTCGAGGTGACCGGCGCCCTGCCGACCCTGGTCTGCGTGGCGCAGGACGTCCCCGGCATCGTGGCGACCGTCACCTCGGCACTGGCCCGGGCGGGCGAGAACATCGCCACGATGCGGGTCTCCCGCCGGCAGAAGGGCGGCGACGCCATTCACATCTACGAGCTCGACACCCCCGCCACGCCCGAGACCCTGGAAGTGGTCCGCGCGATTCCCGCCATCAGGATGGTCCGGGCCATCCCGAGGATCGCCTGATGTTCCAGTCCCTCGAGGAGGCGGTCCTCCGCGCGGAGACCGACGGAATCTCCCTCGGCGAGGTGGCCCTGCAGGCCGAAGCGGACGCCGGTCTCCGGACTCGCGCGGAGATCGAGCAGGCGCTGCACCGGGCCCTCGAGGTCATGCGCGGCGCCGTCGACCGGGGTCTCCCTGGCGATCTCCGGAGTGTCAGCGGGCTGGTGGGTGGCGATGCCGCGCGGCTGTCGGCGGCCCGCGGGCCGCTGGCGGGGAGTGTCTTCACCGACGTCCTCGCCGCCGCCCTGGCGGTGCAGGAAGTGAATGCCGCGATGGGGGTCATTGTCGCCGCGCCGACCGCGGGGGGTGCGGGTGTGCTCCCGGGCGTCCTGCTCGGCCTGGCCAGGCACCACCAGGTCAGCGATCAGCAGCTGGTCCTGGCGCTCGCCACCGCCGGGTTGGTCGGGGCCGTGGTGGCCGTCCGGGCGTCCCTGAGCGGCGCGGAAGGTGGGTGCCAGGCGGAAACCGGCGCGGCCGCCGGCATGGCCGCGGCGGCCGGCGTCGAGCTCCTCGGCGGGACACCGACGGAGGCGTCGCACGCCGTCGCCCTCACCATGCAGGGCACCCTGGGACTCGTCTGCGACCCGCTCGGCGGCCTGGTCGAAGTCCCCTGCGTCTACCGCAACGCGACCGGCGGCGCCATCGCGCTGGCCGGAATCGAGATGGCGCTGGCCGGGATCCGATTCCCCATCCCGGTCGATGAGGTCATCGACACGATGGGCGAGATTGGCCGGACCATGGATGTCCGCTATCGGGAGACTGCCGGTGGTGGACTCGCGGCCACGCCGACCGGGCGCAAATTGGCCAAGGAACGGCTGGTGCAGATCAAGCCCCGGCGCAACTGAACCGGTTCGGCCTCGCCGAGTGTCGATGAAACAAACTGAAACGTCCCCCCGTACGTGGCCCCTATGCAAGCGGTGAAGATCCAAGGCCCAATCGGCCAGGCTTTCCAGGCGCAGTCCCGCACTCCCGATCAGCTCCAAGGGTAGGCGCATGCATCCGGAAGCCATGATTCCCATCTTCGGGATGGTGACGGGGATCATCACCACTGGCCTCTTCTTCTGGGGAATCGTGCAGGTGGCCCGGAGCCCGCTTGGCCAGGCGCTGGCCCGGCGAATCCAGGGCCGCTATGGCAGCGGGAACGACCACGAAATGCTTGCCGAACTGACCCAGCTGCGGGACCAGGTGGACCGGCTCGAGCAGCAACTGGTCGAGACGCAGGAGCGCGTCGATTTCACCGAGCGGTTGCTGTCCCGTGGCCGCGCCTCCGAATCATTGCCGGGGAACTGAAGCATGGATCCAGGAAGCGTCATGCTGGGGACCGCCGTCGTGGCCGGCGGTGCAGTGATCACCCGGGCGATTATCAGGGGTGTGCTGGAATACGCCCGTATCCACGCGGATTCGCGAACGGGCGGTGCGGAGCTCTCGGGCGAGGTGGCGCAGCTGCGGGACCAGGTGGAGGAGCTCCGCCACCAGCTCATCGAGACCCAGGAACGGCTGGACTTCACCGAGCGCCTCCTGACGCAGGGCCGGCACGAGCCTCGCGAGGTCGGGTGACCGATGGAAGACATCCTGGCGCTGCTGCTCATCTTCGGTGGGGGCACCCTCATCGCGATCTCGTTCAGCCCCGTCCGCAAGGCCATCGCAGACCGGATCAGGGGCCACACGAGCGAGCGGGACACCGACCCCGCCGTCTACGAGGAACTGGAGCGCATGCGCGGCGAGATGGCGGAGCTGCAGGAACGGGTCGATTTCACGGAACGCCTGCTGGCCCGGTCGCGCGACCAGGCCCAGCTGCCGGAGGGCCAGTAGATGGAAGGCGTACTCTTCATCCTGATCGTCTTCGGCGGTGGCATGCTCGTGATCCTGTCCAAGACCGAAATCGGGCGGGCCATCAGCGACCGGATCCGCGGGGTCACGCCGGGCCAGCAGGGCGATCCGGCACTGCTCGATGAAGTGGACCGGCTCCGGCACGACGTTGCCGAACTGCAGGAACGCATGGAGTTCGCGGAGCGGCTGCTGGCCTCGAAGCGCGAGGCGGGACAACTGGGAGACCGCGGCTAGATGCCGCGGGAGGCAGCGATGATGCAGGGCCAGGGCGAAGCCCAGACATTGCCGGTTCCGCCGGTCCCGCCGACGCCACCCGTCGGCGAGCCGGTGATCGTGCAGACGCTGCCCCCGCCGAGCATCCCGCCCTGGGTGACGCTCCCCCCGGCGGTCACGCTGCTCATCGCCCTGGGCTTTTTCGCGGCCTGCTCCCTGGTCCTGTTCCCCCTCGCGCGCGCGCTGGCCCGGCGCCTGGAGGGCCGGCCAGCGGCCGATCAGGGCCTCAAGGCGGAGCTGGAACAGTTGCGGCACCGGCTCGAGGATGTGGAGAGCTCGCAGCACCGGCTCCTGGAGCTGGAGGAGCGCGTCGACTTCGCCGAGCGGCTCCTGACGCAGCGCCGCGAGTCCGAGCGCCTGCCGGGAGGCTGAGTATGGAGTTCGAGACCGTCCTCAAGATCCTGGTATCGGTGGCGGGGACCGTGGCCATCCCGGTGGCAGCGTACGCCGCGATCGCCGCGACCCGGAGCATCTGGGGGAAGGCCGGGCGTTCGCCGGATGACGAGACGGCGGCGGAACTCTCGGCACTGCGGGCCCGGGTGCAGGAGATGGAAGCGATGCAGACCCGGATGGCCGAGCTGGAGGAGCGGGTGGACTTCGCCGAACGACTCCTGGTGCAGCACCGGGAATCGGCCCGGCTGCCGGAGGAGGCGCGATGATCAAGCGCTGGATCGGGATCGACGGGTTCGACCTGCTGATCCACATCGGGATCACCGCCATGATCATGATCATCGTGGATTCCGCCTCGAGAGGCCCCGATTCCGAGGGGGCGATTGCGGCGGTCGTCGGCTGCTCCATGGGGCTCCTGGCCTGGCGCCGGGCACGGGCCTTCAAGCGTGGCGTGCCGGAGACGACCGGCGGGTACCAGGCGGAGCG
>DASZPT010000364.1:0-20616 GCA_035549935.1 Gemmatimonadales bacterium | reverse complement strand
GCACTGGGGCATCGGTGACCTCATCATGACCACGCCGCTGCTCCAGGCGCTGCACGGCGCGCTGCCCGAGGCGCAGATCGAGGTCGTCCTCGGACTGGCCGGCGCGGCCGAAGTCCTGCAGGGCGCCGAGTACGCCACGATCCGCGGCATCATCCGCCGGCAGAGCGGCCTCGGGAAGCTGTTCCGGTTCTTCGTGGGACTGCGGAAGGCGCGGTACGATGTGGCCGTCATGGCGACGCGCGTCTCGCCCCGCATGGGCCAGCTCGCGCGGTTCGTCGCGGGGATCCCGACCGTGATTGGGGACGGGACCGGGCCCCGCCCGGCGGGCTACACCGCCTGGCGCGAGATGGACCCGCTGCAGCACCGGGTGGAAGGCAACATCGAGATCGGCCGCCTGCTGGTCGACATTCCCGGGATCCCGCATCCGCGCGTCGAGATCACGCCCGCCGCGGCCGCCGCCGCCGCCGAGCGGTGGCAGACCCTGACGCTCGCCGGCCGGCCGGTCCTCGCGGTGCACCCGGGCAGCAGTCACGTGACAGCGTCGGAGCGGCGGATTCCCGAGACGCTGGTGGACGACACCATCGCGAGCCTGCTCGGCCTGCTGCCTGGCGCGACCGTCCTCGTGGTCCTTGGCCCCGAGGAGCTTTCTCTGCTGCCGAGGTTCGAGGGACGCGACCCGCGGCTCCGCGTCCTGAGTGGCGCCTCGCTGCAGGAGACGGCCTGGATCCTGGGGCGGTGTGACGTGCTGCTGGCGGGCGATTCGGGGCTCGGGCATATGGCGTCTGCGGTGGGAACCCCGGTCGTCACCCTCGGCGGGCCGACCCAGACCGCCGCCACCCGGCCCTGGGGAGATCACACCACCGTGGTCCGGACTCGCGAGCCGCTCGCCTGCATGCCCTGCTACGACACGCCGCTCTACGGCCGCTGTCCCTACCAGGTGAAGTGCCTCACCTCGATCGAACGGCCGCAGGTCCTCGAAGCCATCCACCACGCCCTGCGTCCCCGCCCGGAACTCTCGTCGGCCTGATGCGGATCAGGCCTCGCCCCGCAGTTCCGCGAGCGAGACCGTCGCGGTGCCGAGCTTCCCGACCACGATCCCGGCCGCCCGGTTCGCCAGGGCGACGGCATCGGGAAGCGAGCCGCCCGCCGCCAGCCCCAGGGCGAGGGTGGTGATCACCGTGTCGCCCGCGCCGGTCACGTCGAACACCGCCTGCGCTTCCGAACGCACGTGCACCGGCGCGGTGCCCTCCCCCGCGAACAGCGACATCCCCCGGGCGCCCCGCGTGATCAGGATCGCCGTGCCGGGCAGCTGGGTCAGCAGTCGCCGGCCCACCGCCACCAGCTCCTCGTCGCTCTCGGCGGAGAGACCGGCTGCCTGCTCCGCCTCGAGCAGGTTCGGCGTGATCACGGTCGCGCCCCGATAGCGGCTGTAGTCGTTGCCCTTGGGATCCACCAGCACCGGTCGCCCCGCGGCCCGCGCCCGCGCAATCACGCCCTGTGCCACCTCCGGGGTCACGACCCCCTTCCCGTAATCCGAGATGACGCAGGCCCCGACCGCCGGCAGGTGATCCGCCACCCACGCGAGGATCCGCTGCTGGGTCTCCGGCGAGACCCCCTGGCGCCGCTCCCGGTCGACCCGCACCACCTGCTGGCTGTGGGCCACCACCCGGGTCTTGGTGGTGGTGGGGCGCCCCACCTCGGCCACCAGCCCGCCCGCATCCACCCCCCGCGCCTCGAGCAGGCGGCGGAGGCGCTCGCCCTCCGGGTCCGCGCCGATGACACCACCGATGGCTACGCCGCAGCCGTACGCGGCGGCGTTCATCGCGTTGTTGGCGGCCCCGCCGGGGACCTCCGACTCCCCCTGCAGTTCGACCACCGGGACGGGCGCCTCGGGGGAGATCCGCCGCACATCGCCCCAGAGGAATTCATCGAGCATCACGTCGCCCAGGACCATCAGCCGCTGCTGCGGCAGGCGGGCGACCACCGGCGCGAGCGACTCCGGGAGCAGATTCATCGGGATGGCCGGGGTGCGGTCGCGGCCAGGCGGGCCGCGAGGTCGGTGGTGGACCACCCCTCGACCAGGGGCAGGAAGGCGATCCGTCCACCGTACGCCTCCACCACCCGCTGTTCCGGGATGGGCTTGCCCGCGGGAGGGGCGTAGTCGGCGCCCTTGGTGTGCACCTCCGGCCGGAGGGCCTCGAGCACCGCTTCCGGGGTCGGCTCCCCGAAGATGAGCACCCGGTCGACAGCCGACAGTGCCGCCAGGACACGGGCCCGCTGGGCCTCGGGCACCAGCGGGCGATCGGGGCCCTTGAGGCCGCGGACGGACGCGTCGCTGTTCACCCCGACGATCAGGGCATCGCCGAGGGCCCGGGCCGCCTCGAGGCTCGCGATGTGGCCGACATGGAGCAGGTCGAAGCACCCGTTGGTCCAGACGACGGTGCGCCCCTGCCCCCGCAGCCCGTCCCGCCATGCCCGGGCCTCGGCGAGCGTCACCACCTTGCTTCCGGATGCCGGGGCGGGGCCGGAGTCGGACCTGCCGCTCAGGGCGGCATCGGCGAGCTCGCAGATGGCGTGGAGGCAGGCGATGTGACCTTCCTGGATGTGCGCCACCACCGGAGACGGCACCACGATCGCCACGTCGGCCCGGTCCTTGAGCGCGCCCCCCTCGCCCCCCGTGAGCCCCACGACCTGCACGCCCCGGCTCCGGGCAGCCTCGACAGCCTCGAGGATGTTGGGCGAGTTGCCGCTGGTGGAGATCGCCACCAGCACGTCCCCCGGCTCGCCCAGGCCGAGCACCTGCCGGGCGAACACCTGCTCGAACCCGTAGTCGTTCCCGATCGCCGTGAGGGCGGAGGTATCGGTAGTCAGCGCAATGGCCGGGAGCGACCGCCGCTCGCGACGGAAGCGGCCCACGAACTCCGCGGCGATATGCTGGGCGTCCGCCGCGCTGCCCCCGTTGCCCGCGAGCAGCAGCTTCCGACCCCGGCCGAGCGCCTCGGTGATGAGCCGCGCCGCCGCCGCGATCCGCTCTCCCTGGGTCTCGGCCAGCCGGCGCTTGGTGGCCGCGCTCTCGGCCAGGTGGTGTTCGATCGTCTCTCGTTCGTTGCTCACGGGGCGCGTCTGTCCTCGTTCCCTCGAAATGATGTATCGTTGATCCGTCGGGCCGCTCGGTCCACGCCCGGCGCCCGATGACCACATCCCTGGAGCCGCCCGTGTTCCACCCGATCATGGCCCGACGCCGGCCCGCCGCCTACCTGCTTCTCCTCGGTGCCGCCCTCGGCTGCGACTCCGGCAGCGCCCCGCCGATCGAGCCGCGCATCGAGGCAGTCAGCGTGGGCCCCAATCCGCGGAACGCGCTGGCCCTCGATGTCGCCGCGCACACCCTGCGGGCCGACTCGATCCGCTTCCAGTTCACGGTCGCGGGCGGAGCACCGGACTCCACCGGCTTCTTCCCGGCGCCCGGCAACGACACGTTCCCCGTGCTGGGCCTTCGCCCCGATACCTCCTACAGCGTGGTGGCCGAGGCGGTCGGTCCGGCCGGAGTGGGGCGCTCCACGCCGGTGACTGTCCGGACCGGGAGCCTGCCTCCCGGGCTGGTCGGCGTGCACCTGGAGGTTTCCGGGGTCCCGACGCCGGGATACGCCGTCACGGCCGTCATGCCCGGCGACGGATCGGGGTACCTCGTCGCGTTCGATTCGGCGGGTCGTCTCGCCTGGTACCGGGGCGTCCCCTTCGACCAGGGGGAACAGGTCCTCGACGTGCGGCGCTGGCCCAACGGCAATTATACGATGTATGTCGGCGGCAGCAGCGGCTGGCAACCGGTCCAGGGCAGTTACCTCGAGATCACGCCGCGCGGCGTGCTTCGCCGCCAGTTCCGCGCGCCCGCACCCTACTATACGGACGGTCACGACATCCGACTCGAGTTCCAGGACACCACGCTCACGGCCGTCGAGCTGTTCAGCTACGACCTTCGCCCGACCGACCTCACCAGTATCGGCGGGCCGGCGGACGTCCTGCTGGCGGGCCACCAGCTCCTGCGCATGGCGCCCGGCGGCACGCCCGACTTCTTCTGGAACGGCTGGGACTACTTCAAGCTCACCGACTGGATCGAGCACGCCGGGCTGTTCGCGTTCAATCCCATCGACTTCGATCATCCGAACTCGCTGGACGTCACCAGCGACGGGGCCTACCTCGTCTCCTGGCGACACCTGTCCGAGGTGAACAAGATCCACGCCCAGTCCGGCCGCGTCATCTGGCGCCTCGGCGGGGCCAACAATCAGTTCACCTTCGTCGACGATCCCGAGAACGGATTCAGCGGCCAGCACTACGCCCGCGAGATTGCGCCCGGCGAAATCCTGCTGTACGACAACGGGATCAGCCACGCAACGCCGGAAACCCGGATGGTGCAGTATCGGCTGGACGAGGCCGCGCACACCGCGACGCTGGTCTGGGAGTACCGGCATACCCCGGCGTACCTCACCGGAACCCGGGGGTCGGTGGACCGGCTCGAGTCAGGCAACACGCTCATCGGCTGGGCGACGATGGGACGGATCGAGGAGGTGACGCCGACGAAGGTCTCGCTCTGGGAAGGCCAGGTGATGGCCGGGACGACCCCCTTGTCGTTCTACCGCGCCCTCCGTACCCCGTCGCTGTATCGATTCGCCCGGCCGTAGACCGGTGCCGCCCTACAGTTCCAGCGGCAGGCCCACCGGCTTGCCGTCCCGGGCGGAGAGATAGATCCCCACCAGCAGTTCCAGGGAGCGCAGGCCCTCCCGCCCATCGGTCTCGGCCCGCGCCTCGCCCCGCAGCGCCCGGATCACGTTGTCGTAGTAGAGTGGGTGCCCGTGGCCGTAGACCGAGGTGGTCTCGTAGGTCGCGCTCCGCACCTGGTCGTCGTCGGGGTCCTTGTCAGCGAACTCCCAGTGGAGGATTTCGTTGACCGCCACCCCGCCGATGCGCACCGTGCCGCTCTCTCCCAGCACGGTGATCGAGCCTTCCATGTTCTTCGGGTGGGTCAGCATGGTCACGTTGACCGAGCCGAGGGCCCCGCTCCGCCAGCGCACCGCCGCCACGCCGGTGTCCTCGACTTCGATGTGGCGCGCCAGCGTCGCCGTGAATGCCTGCACCGACTCCACCGGCCCGATCATCCAGTCGAGGAGATCGACATAGTGGCTCGCCTGGTTCATGAACGCGCCGCCGTCGAACTCCCAGGTCCCCCGCCACTTGGCACTGTCGTAATAGGACTGCGGCCGGCTCCAGAAGACGTTCACCGTCACCATGTAGATCCGGCCGAAGCGCCTGCGGTCGATCGCCCGCTTGAGGAGCTGGATGGTGGGGTTCTGGCGGTTCTGCTTGACCACGAAGAGCTGCACCCCCGCCTGGTCGCAGGCCGCGACCATCGCCTTGCCGTCGTGCCAGCGTGTGGCCATCGGCTTCTCGGTGACCACGTGGCGGCCCGCCTGGGCGCACTGGATGGTCTGGTGCGCGTGCAGGCCGCTGGGCGTCGCCAGCACCACCACCTCGGCGTTGGACCCCGCGAGCAGCTCCCCGAGCGACCCGAAGGTGCGGGCGTTCGTCATCAGGGCCGCTCGGCGCAGCGCCTCGGTGTCGGTATCGCACACCGCCACCAGCTCGGCCCGGTCCTGGTGCTTCTGGAAGGCTTCGAAGTGCTTTTCGGCGATGCGGCCGCAACCGACCAGGGCAAACCGGATACGCCGGTCGGGGGGAAGGTAGGGGGAAGGCATGGCTTGGAGTTTAACAGGAGTGAGTGGGTGGTCTAGTGGGCCGGAGGCGGGAGGCCGGCGGAGGCTGCGCAAAGAATCAGGCCGGATCCCGAACAGACCCGGCCGTGCTGACTCCTCCCGCCTCCCGCCTCCGGCCTCCCGCCTCCCGCCTTACACCGGGCTCCCTGACAAGCTCACCAGGTTCGCCTTGGCACCGTTCCGGTACACCCCGCGGGTATCGAGCACCAGCGGCGCCTCGGCGAGGATCTTCTGGTAATCCACCCCGGCATGGTCGGTCACGATGATCGCCAGGTCGGTCTGCTTGAGCGTCTCCGAGCTGAGCGGCTGGCTCTTCAGCGGGAGCCCCGCGATCGGGGTGTGCCCGTCGTCCACGATGGCTGGCACATGCGGATCGGTATAGCGCACCGTCGCGCCCTTCTCCTGCAGCAGGCGGATGATGTCGAGCGCCGGGCTCTCGCGCAGGTCCCCGATGTTCTTCTTGTAGGCGACCCCGACCACCAGGACCCGGCACCCCTTGAGCGCCTTGCCGCGGTCGTTGAGCGCGTTGATCGCCTTCTGCACCACGTACGCCGGCATCTCGGCGTTGATCTCCGCCGCGACCTCGATGATCCGGGTCCGGAACGAGAGGGTCCGCATCTTCCACGACAGGTAATGCGGGTCGAGCGGGATGCAGTGACCGCCAAGCCCGGGGCCCGGGGTGAATTTCATGAACCCGAATGGCTTCGTCGCCGCCGCGTCGATCACGTCCCACACATCGAGCCCGAGCTTGTCGCAGACCTGCGCCAGCTCGTTGGCCAGCGCGATGTTGATCAGGCGGAAGGTGTTCTCGTAGACCTTCACCAGCTCCGCCGCCTCGGGCGTCTGCACCGGCACCATCGTGTCGAACACCCGGCCGTAGAGCGCGAGCGAGAGTTCGCGGCAGCGCGGCGTCACCCCGCCGATCACCTTGGGCGTGTTCCGCGTCTGCCAGGTGGGATTCCCCGGATCCACCCGCTCGGGGCTGAACGCCAGGGCGAAGTCCACCCCGCACTTGAGCCCGGTCGACTCGAAGATCGGGAGCAGCACGTCCCGCGTGGTGCCGGGGTAGGTGGTGCTCTCGAGGATGATGAGCTGGCCCGGGCGGATCGCGTCCTTGACCGAGGTGGCCGCGGCCACCACGTACGAGAGGTCCGGGTCCTTGGTCTTGTTGAGCGGCGTCGGGACGCAGATGCTGATCGCGTCGCACTCCCTGAGTCGCGCGAAGTCGGTGGTCGCCGAGATGAGGCCCTGCTTGACGTAGCCGGCCAGCGTCTCGGTGGGCACGTCCTCGACGTGGCTCCTGCCGGCGTTGATGCCCGCGGTGACCGGCTCGCTGATGTCGAAGCCAAGCACCCGCATGCCGCTGCGGGCGACTTCGACCGCGAGAGGGAGACCGACGTAGCCCAGACCGATGATACCAACTGTGGCTTGGCCGCTCTGGATCCGCGCCTTCAACTGGTCGAGACCGTCCGACATTTCAGACCATTCGCTGTTGAGGAAGTGACTCTGCCGCAAGCAGATACGCTGTTGGGCGAGGAATGCTAACCGGCCCCGCCAGCTTTCTGCCACCCCCGGCCAAGCAAGGAGCGTGCGCTCCGGGCGGGTCGACCGGCGGGGTTCCGCCCTGGCCGACTCATCGCTCCATGAAGACCTTCAGGGCTTGTGAAATATTTCACATTAGATAATTATACGGAACCCCGACACCCCAGGCACTGTTCTGGCCGGGAGGGGCTTCGACCCGGTTCGGCCAGGCGCCAGACGCCGCGGCCCGACCTTCCCGCGCCATTCACCGGAGAGTGAATCATGGCCACCGCGACTCCGCCTGTCAGCAAGAACGCGGCGTACCCCGCCGCCGAACTCGCCAAGCTTCTCGCCCCGCCCGAGAAGGAGCATCCGGGGCAGAAGCTCCGCCGTCTCCTGCACGAGGCGCGCGACAAGGGTTCGTATCTTCATACGTGCGGTGCCTATGACGCCTACACCGCGGCCCTGATGACCCGGCTCGGATTCAAGGCGCTCTACGGGTCCGGCTGGCAGCTGGCCGCGGTCAAGAACATGTACCCCGACATCGGCATCTATCAGTCCCACCAGATGGTGGAGCTGGTGCAGGAGCTGTGGAAGGGGATCGAAGGGGCGCGCCACGCCCACTACTACGACACCGAGGGCAAGGAAGTCCTCTCGGTGCCTCCGATGTTCGTGGACATGGAAGCCGGCTTCGGCGGACCGACCCAGACCTTTGCCCTGGCGAGCGAGTTGCTCCGCGCCGGCGCCGCGGGCGTCCACCTCGAGAACCAGGACCCGGCCGACCGGACCTGCGGTCACATCGTCAACGTCGGCAAGGCCAAGCGCGACAAGGTGCTGGTGCCCCGCAAGGCGTGGATGGCGAAACTCAAGGCGATCCGCGCCGCCGCCGACGCCGCCGGCGAGCACCTCGTCATCATTGCCCGGACCGATTCCATCGACGGGGCGCTCCCCGGCCAGTCGGCAGGTGGCGTCACCATGGCGGTGGAAGACGCCTGGGAAGCGGCGGAGCTGGGCTGCGATGTGATCTGGGCCGAGTTCAACAACGTCGAGCTGGAGCAGCCCCAGGCCTTCGCCGAGGGGGTCCGGAAGTACTATCCCAACCAGATGCTCGGCTTCAACCTCTCGCCCTCGCTCTACTGGGGGAAGGCGAAGAAGGCCGGCTCGCTGATCACCAACCAGCAGCTGGCGGACCTCGGGTACACCCTCCAGTTCTCGACCCTGTTCAACTTCCGCACCGCCGGCCTCGCGCTCGACAAGGGGCTCCGGAAGTTCGCGGCCAAGGGCCTCGACGCCCTCGCCGATCTGCAGATCGAGGAGGACGAAGCCGCCGGCGGCCCCCCGATGACCAAGATGCACCAGAAGTTCGCCGGCATGAACCGCTGGCTGATCCTGGAAAGCGTGCTGAGCGGGAAGGCGTGAGAAGGCCGGAGGCGGGAGGCCGGAGCAGAACGATGAACGGGTGGGATCCGCGAGGACCCCACCCGTTCTTCGTTCTGCTCCGGCCTCCGCCGGCCTCCCGCCTCCGGCCCCTGGCGGTTCAGGCTCCTCGCGGAATCCGGAATTCCGCCCGCGACATGGCCTGCTCCTGAACCAGGCCCTCTTTGCGCAGCTGCTCCACCTGCCACGGCGCGAGCCGGACCTCCACCACGTGGTGGTCCCCCTCGACGGTCTGGGTCAGCACCTCACCCATCCGGTAGAGTGAGGCGAGCCGGGCCCCGTCGGCCAGGGGGACCCGCACCGATACCGGCGGTCGGAGCTGGCGCTCACGCCGGCGAAGCTCCGCCTTCACCTGGTCGAGCCCGTCGATCCGGAGCGTGCTCGCGAACAGCGCCTCGGGATACAGCTCCCGCGCCCGCGCGGAGAACGCCGAGGGGTCGCGCACCTGGTCCATCTTGTTGAAGACGGGGAGGACCGGCTGGGTCCGGACCCCGATATCCGCCAGTACCTGGTCCACCACCCGCATCTGCTCCTCCCACCCCGGGTGGCTCGCGTCCACCACGTGGAGCAGTACCTCCGCCTCCCGCACTTCTTCCAGGGTGGCGCGGAAGCTCGCGACCAGGTGGTGCGGCAACTTGCGGATGAACCCGACGGTATCGGAGACCCGGGCACGGCACCCTTCGCCCAGGTCGACCTCGCGGGTCAGGGTATCGAGCGTGGCGAAGAGCCGGTCCTCGACGAAGATGTCGTGCTCGCCGGAGAGCATCCGCAGGATGCTCGACTTCCCCGCATTGGTGTAGCCCACCAGGGCCACGCTCAGCATCTGCGCCCGTCCCGAGCGGAGCACCTCGCGATGCTTCTCCCACTCTTTCAGCTTGTCGCGCAGAAGCTGGATCTTGCGCCGGATCATCCGGCGGTCGGTCTCGAGCTGGGTCTCGCCCGGGCCGCGGAGCCCGATGCCGCCGCGGATACGGGAGAGGTGGGTCCACATCCGCGCGAGGCGCGGCAGCAGGTACTCGAGCTGCGCCAGCTCGACCTGCAGCTTGGCCTCGTGGGTGCGCGCCCGGGTCGAGAAGATGTCGAGGATGAGCTCCGAGCGGTCCATCACCCGCACCTTGAGCTCGCTCTCGAGGTTGGCGCCCTGGTTCGGGGTGAGCTCCTCGTCGAACACCACCAGGGTGCCGCGCTCCGCCTCCGCCAGCGCCCGGAGCTCCTCCACCTTTCCCTCGCCGATCAGGGTCGCGGGATTGGGGGAGACCACCTGCTGCGAGAGACGGCCCACCACCAGGGCGCCGGCGGTGTCCGCCAGCCGGGCCAGCTCGTCGAGATGTTCGGTGAGGTGCTGCGCGTCGTCGGAGCCCTTGCGCGGGGCGCCGACCAGGATGGCGCGTTCGACCGGCGGTTCGATCGAGATCAGCTGGCGAATGGGGCGCTCCCGCTCATGGCCGGAGCAGGGGAACACTCCCCTGCCCCGAGAAGGGCACATCGAACGGGACGTTGGCGGGCGTGTTGATGGTGACCTTGCCGTCGATCCCGTAGTTCACCGCCCCCGAGTTGAGCATCGACCGCGCCGCGCTGGCCACCCCGCTCCACTTGAAGCTGAGCGGCACCGTCACCAGCGTGGTGTCCTTCCCGGCGAGCGAGAACGGCTCGGTCATCGCCACGTCCCCGAAGTGATTCCCCTCGATGTCGAGCCCCGCCGAGAGCCCCACGCCCTTGAGCGTTACCCGGTTGGGATTGTGGAACGCCAGCACCACGTCGAGCGTGCCGCCCGTGATCCCCGCGTTGCGGAGAGCCAGGTGGTGCAGCTGGACCTTGGGCTGGAGGAGCTCGGCCGGATTGACCGATCCGGGGCCGCACGCGACGAGGCCCGCGGCGGCGAGGAGGAGGAGTCGCTTCATGGCCGGAATATACCAGTGTCGCCGGGACGCGGAACACCGAACGCGGCACCAGTGACGGCGATCACCCTCACGACTCCCCCTTCCCCTCCGCCGTCCCCGGCTCCTGCCGCTGCCGGTCCCACCACGCCATCCGCTCCCGGATCCGCTTCTCGAAGCCCAGCTCGCCCGGCCGGTAGAACGCCTGGCCCCGGAGCTTCTCGGGCAGGTACTCCTGGGGCAGGAACCCGGTGGGGGAGTTGTGGGCGTACTGGTACCCCTTCCCGTAGCCGAGGTCCTTCATCAGGCCGGTCGGCGCGTTCCGGATATGGAGGGGGACCGGCTCGCTCGGGCTCTTGCGCGCCGCCTCGAGCGCAGTCCACAGCCCCACCGCCGAGCGGTTCGACTTGGGCGCGGTGGCGAGGTAGATCGTCATCTCCGCGAGCGGCAGGTAGCCCTCCGGCGGCCCCAGCATGTGATAGGCATCCCGCGCCGCGATCGCCAGCTTGAGCGCCTCCGGGTCGGCCAGCCCCACATCCTCGGCGGCCATCGCGATCGCCCGGCGGAAGAGCACCATCGGGTCCTCCCCGCCCTCGATCATCCGGGCCATCCAGTAGAGCGCCCCCTGGGGATCGCTGCCGCGGAGGGACTTGTGATAGGCGGAGAGCAGGTTGAAGTGCTCCTCGCCGCTCTTGTCGTAGGCGGGGACCCGCCGGGCCAGTGCCTCCACGATGCCCGCCCGGGTGAGCGTCCCGCGCGGCCCCACCTGGCGGGCGGCGCTCTCCAGCACCGTGAGCGCCCGGCGTGCGTCGCCATCCACCTGCTCCGCGAGCAGGTCGAGGGTTCCCGGCTCGGCCTCGAGCCCGAGGTGGCCGAGTCCCCGCTCCGGGTCGCTGAGCGCCCGGGTCAGCAGGGTCGAGACCTGCGCGGTGGAGAGCGGCTGCAGCACCCAGACCTGGCAGCGGGAGAGGAGCGCGCCGTTGAGCTCGAAGCTCGGGTTCTCGGTGGTCGCCCCGATGAGCGTGATCGTGCCCCGCTCGACGTGGGGAAGGAACGCGTCCTGCTGGGCCCGGTTGAAGCGATGGATCTCGTCGCAGAACATGATGGTCCCGCGGCCCAGTACCCGCCGCTGTTCCGCTTCCTTCACGATCTCCTTCACCCGCGCCACCCCATCCAGCACCGCCGACAGCTCCACGAACTCGCGGTCGGTGTAGTGGGCGATCAGTCGGGCGATGGTGGTCTTCCCGGTGCCGGGCGGGCCCCAGAAGATGCAGCTGCCGACGTCGCCCCGGCGGATCGCGTCGCCCAGGGGGCGCCCCGGCGCGAGGAGATGCTCCTGGCCAAGACACTCCTCGAGGGTCCGCGGGCGCATGCGGGCCGCGAGCGGTTCGGGGAGCGCGAAGAGAGAGGGGGTCGACATTGGCCGGAAAGGTAAGGGGGGTCGGGGGTCAGCGGTCGGGAGCACCCGCCCCCCGACGAAATCAGTGCAGCCCCACCGCCTCCACCAGTGCCCGCGTCGCGAAGAACGCCGCCGCGCCGAGGAAGAACGCCACCGGCATCCCCCACCCGCGCCGCTTCTGCAGCTCGGGGACGAGGTTGCTCGCGGCCACGTAGATGGTGACACCCGCCGAGAGCGCGAGCCCGTGATTCACCAGCGGCGCGCTCATCTCGGTGAGCCCCACCCCGACCACGGTCGCGAGGCCGAGCAGGGCGGAGGCGCCCAGCGCCCGGGTCCCGCTCTGCTTGCCGGCCAGCATCACGCTGGCCATCGCCACCCCTTCGGGCAGCTTGTGCAGGAACACCGCGAGGAAGAGGAGGAGCCCGGTCTCCGCGGAGACCATGAAGCCCGACGCGATCGCGACACCGTCGAAGAAGGTGTGCAGCAGGAGCCCGAGCAGCGCCGTCACACCGTGCGCCGCGCTCACCGCGTGCTTCTCCTCGCCGAAATGGAAATGCGGGACCAGGACGTGCTGCACCAGGTGCACCAGCAGGTAGCCGAGGAGGATGAAGCCGGGAGCGTCGCTCCGCCGGGCGATCGCCTCGGGGGCCACTTCGAGCAGCGCGACCGACAGCATGAACCCCGCCCCGAAGCTCAGGAACAGCTCGATCAGGGCGAGACTGCGCCGCTCGTGCCGCACCACGGCCCAGCCCCCGATGAGGTTGCCGGCAGCGGCCACCAGCGCGAAGAGCATCGCGCTCATGCGAGGGTCCGGGCCAGGGAGAGGAGCACCTCGCGGGAGTTGAGGGAGGGGTCGTCCACCACGGCGGCGAGGAGCCGGTCGAGCAGCAGACCCATCTCCGGTCCCGGCGGAAAGCCCGCCTGGCGGAGGTCGTCACCCGTGACCGCCATCTGCTTGCGCGTGAGCGGCTCGCCCCGCTCCCGGATCCCCTTCACCACCGGGGCCCAGAGCGGCGGCGCGCCGTGCTGGAACTGCCAGAGGGTGATGAGGTCGTCCGCCGCCTCTCCGACCGCGGCCATCCAGCGGCGGACCGAGACCGGATCGGTCCCATCGGGCTCGGGGGCTCCACTTAGGACCGCCGCCGCGCGTGCGATGTCGGCCCGGGACGACTTGAGCCGGACCAGCGCGGCCACCGGGTCGAGGCAGAGGAGGATCGTGAGCAGCACCGGGTCCCGCGCGCCGCCGGCCCCGACCATCGCCTCGAGCGCCGGGAGCAGATTCGCCCGGGCCGCGAGCTTCCCGTTGAGCAGTTCGGGGAGCCAGATCGCGGCCGCGCCGCTCGTGACCCAGAGGTCCAGCAGCCGGCCCAGTGACCGCGCCGTCATGAGCCCCTTGAACCACTCCTCGTGCACCCGTTCGGCGGAGAGCTGGCCAAGGCCGCTCACCTGGGCCTGCATCGCGACCCAGGTGTCGGGCTCGATCGCGAAGTCGAACCGGGCGGCAAAGCGGAGCCCGCGGAGGATCCGCAGGTAGTCTTCCCGGAAGCGCTCCGCCGGGCTCCCCACCGCGCGAATCCGCCGGCCCTCGAGATCCCCGGCGCCGTGAAAGGGATCGCGCCATTCATGCCGCAGCGGGTGGTAGGCGATCGCATTGATCGTGAAGTCGCGCCGGGCGAGGTCCTCGTCGAGCGAGGCGCCGTACTCGACCACCGCATGGCGCCCGTCGGTCTGCACGTCGCGGCGGAAGGTGGTGACCTCGTAGGTCCGCCGCCGGATGTAGACGCCGACCGTCCCGAAGCGTTCCCCCACCGCGATCGTCTTCCGGAAGAGCCCCTTCACCTGCTCCGGCGTCGCGGAGGTGGCGACGTCGTAGTCGGTGTTCGGCACGCCCAGCAGCGTGTCGCGCACCGCGCCACCGACACACCACGCCTCGTGGCCGGCCGCTTCGAGCGTCCGGGCGATCTCCATCACGTCGGGCGGGATGTCGAGCGTCGCGGGAAATGTCATCGGCTACTGACCATACTCCCGCCCCGCCGAGAGGGCGAGGGCCAGCTCCATCCGCGCCTGGCTCGGCGTGCGGGGACCGGCCGGGATCACCCCCTCGCGCACCAGCGTCGCGCCACCACCCGGGAAGGCGTAGACCGGCTGGACCTCCCCCCGGGCACAGCGCGAGGCGAGCACCACCGGTTTGCCCTCCGCGATCCAGCGACGGATCGCGGGGAGCGCGCCGGGCGGGACGTTGCCGCTTCCGAAGGCCTCGATCACCACGCCGTCGAAGCCCTTCCGGGCGAGGTCGAGCAGTTCACCCAGGTCGCCGAGGATCATCGGGATGTGGGCCACCCGGGCGGTGAGGCCGGCGGGATCGAGCTGACGGGGTGCGACGATCCCGTCGGGCGCCCGGTCGATCCACTCGAGCGTGTCGCCGGCCACGATTCCCACCGGCCCCGCGTGGGGCGCCTCGAACGCCTCGAGCGCGGTCGCCTCCACCTTGCAGGCGGTGGCGCCGGCCAGCACCTGTCCGGCGAAGACCACCATCGTGCCGCGGCCCCGGCTCGACGGAGCCGCGGCCACCCGGACGGCATCGGTAAGGTTGCGCGGACCATCCCACCCCTCGTCGCTCGAGGTCCGCATCGCCCCGGTGATCACCACCGGAATGTCCGGCGGGAGCGTCCGGGCGAGCAGATAGGCGGTCTCCTCGATGGTGTCGGTGCCGTGGGTGATCACGATGCCCCGCGGCGGCTCCCCGGCGTCCCCCTGCATCACGCTCCGGACCCGGTTGCGCAGCTCCCAGAGCTTGGCGGGTCCCATGTGGCAGGCGGGATACCGGCCCCAGTCGTCGATGCGATACGGGCTGATCGCGGGGAGGTCCGGCGCCAGGGCCACGAGCGCGGCCCCGCCATGCGTCGGCACGTTGCCCCCGGCCCGCTCGTCGCGGGTCATGGAGATGGTGCCGCCGGTGAAGAGGAGGTGGATCACCGGGAGTTCCGGGTTCCGAGTTCGACCCTCACCCGCACAGCACGCTCCCCCCGTTCACGTTGAGCACCTCCCCCGTCACGTGCCGGCCGAGGTCGCTGCAGAGGAAGAGGATCGGCCCCGCGACATCCTCCGCCGTCGCGATCCGCCGGAGCGGGATCGTGCGCTCGATCCGCTCCCGGCCCCCGTCGCCGAAGGCGGGCCAGCTCATCTCGGTGTCCACCCAGCCCGGGGCGACGCAGTTCACCGTGATCCCCGGCGCGCACTCGACGCAGAGGGACTTCACGAACGAGATCATGGCGCCCTTGGTCGCGGCGTAGTCGGCGTGGAACGCCTCCCCCCGCTGGCCCGCGGTGCTTCCCACCAGCACCACGCGGCCAGGCGTCCGCATCCGCTGGAGCGCCGCCCGGGTCGAGAGGAAGATCGCGTCGAGATTCGCCCGCATCGTGCCGGTCCAGCGCGCCTCCGACATCGCCTGCACCGGCGTCTCCTCGACCGGCCAGATCCCCGCGTTCCCGATGAAGCAGTCGAGCGGCCCGAGCGTGCCTGCCGCCTCGTCGAACAGCCGGGTGACGACCGCGGGATCGCCCAGGTCGCCGGCGCCGACCCACGCCCGCCGGCCGAGCGCGCGAACCTCACGCGCCACGGCCTCGGCGTCGGCCACGCGGGAGTGACAGGTGAGCGCCACGTCGGCGCCGGCCCGCGCGAACAGCAGGGCGGCGGCGCGGCCGATGCCGCGGGAGGCCCCGGTGATCAGGGCCGTCTTGTCATGCAGGGAGATCATGGACGGTCGGGGGGTGTGCGGTCGAGCAGCCAGCGCAGCCGGTCGACGATCGACCGGCGCCACGAGAGGGGGGGGACCGGGTCGAGCGGCCGGTCCTCGACGATGGCCCGCGGGTTCCGGGTCAGCAGCAGTTCCGCCTGTTCGCCACCGGCCATGTCCACCAGCGTGTCCTGCACCGGGCGGAGACTCCGTTCGTCCCCGTGATTGTCCGCGGCGGCGATGTCCGCGAGCCCGGCCGCGACGAGCTGGCGGGCGCGTTCGCCCCGCGAGCGGGAGGAGAGAAGCGTCGGCCCGTCCACCTGCAGGACCGCGCCGAGTTCCTTCCAGTGCCGGGCCAGGGTGACGCTCACGCATTGATAGCGCTCGGGATGCGCGACGAGCGGCACCAGCCCGGCACCGGTCACGCCGAGGAGCGCCTGCTCCACCGCGTGCGCGGTCACGAGCCGGGGAAACTCGATCAGGAGATAGCGGCTCCGGTGAATCGTCACGAGGCGGTCCCTCCCCACCGACGGCTCGAGGGGCCGGTCCATCATTACTTCGGCGCCTCGATAGAGCGTCATCCCCTCGGGGACCGCCGGGGCGAGCGCCTCCCAGGCCTGCTCGTGCGCGGGCGGCACACCGGCGGCCGCGTCACTCGCGAGCAGGTGGGGCGTCAGGCAGACGGCGTCGGTCCCCTGCTCCACCAGCCGGGTGAGGACCGCGGCGGACTGGGCGACGGTGCGGGATCCGTCGTCGACGCCGGGAAGGAGGTGACTGTGGAGATCGATCACTCAGGCTACGCGTTCCGCCGCGAGCAGGCTCTCGGCGAAGGCGCCCAGCTCCCCGGGCGACCGCTCGGCCTGGGCCAGCAGCGCGAGGGTGATCAGCGCGTCGGCGGCCAGCAGGTCCAACGCCACCGTCCGGTCCCCGGGATGCTCTTCCACGATGGCGAGGACCCGCTCCGCCGCGAGCGCAATCCGCTCGGCCATCGATGCGGCCTCCCCGACGGCGGCGGCGTGCTCCAGGACCCGGGTGCGGAGCGCGGGCGGCCCGTGCGCTGTGTGATCGGCGAGCCACCGTTCGTAGCCCGCCGTATGGCCATCGGCGCTCATGCGCCGAGCCACTCCTCGATGAGCCCCGGCGCCGCCTGCCGGACCGCCTCGAGCCGGGTGGGGTCGCCGGCGCCGGCGGAGGCGAAGCCCGGCCGGCCTCCGCCCTTCCCGCCACTCACCTCGGCCAGCCGGTTCACGAGGTCGCCGGCCTTCTTCCCCGCCTTCACCAGGTCGTCGGTCAGGGCCACATGGACCGCACCCCGTCCCGCCGCCGAGAGGAGCACCAGCACCGACTGGCTCTTCCCCTCGCGGAAACGATCGGCGAGGCCGGTGACCTCGTTGCGATCCTCCACGTCGGTATCCCCGATGGTCACGCTGACACCGCGGATCTGGCGCGTCTCGCCGGCGGGCTTCCCGGTGGTGGCCCCGCTCCTGAGCAGCTGGTCGAGCCGGGTCTCGAGCTTCTCCTTCTCCTGGCGGATCTGGTCCAGCCGCCGCAGCACCTGGTCGGGCCGGGTCTTGAGGGACTCGGCCACCTGCTCCAGCAGCGCTTCCTCGCGAGTCACGCTGGCGAACGCCTCAGGGCCGGTGATCGCCTCGATCCGGCGGACACCCGCCGCGACCCCGCCCTGCCCGCTCAAGCGGAACAGGCCCAACTGGCCGGTGCTCCGCACATGGGTCCCGCCGCAGAGCTCGAGCGAGGGCCCCATCTGCACCACCCGGACCCGGTCCCCGTATTTCTCGGAGAAGAACGCCATCGCGCCCAGCTTGAGCGCGTCGGCGTAGGGCATCTCGCGGATCTCGACCGGGAAGTTCTCCAGCACCTGGTCGTACACCTCCCGCTCGATGCTCGCGAGCTCGGCCGACTCGATGGGGCCGTGGTGCGAGAAGTCGAACCGGAGACGGGCCGGCTCCACCAGCGATCCCTGCTGGCGTACGTGAGTGCCGAGATGCTTGCGCAGGGCCCAGTGCACCAGGTGGGTGGCGCTGTGATTCCGCTCGATGTCCCGGCGGCGGGCGCGGTCCACCTGCGCGGCCACGGGACTGGGCGCGAACGGGCCGGTCAGGGTCCCGGAGATCACCTGGCCGCGGGGACCCTTGCGGACGCTCTCGACGGCAAGCGACCATCCGTCGCCGCGGACGGTGCCGGTATCGCTGACCTGGCCACCGGACTCGGCGTAGAAGGGATTGTCGGCGAGGAGGAGGTCGACGGAGTCGCCGCGTTTTCTGTAGGCGACGATCGGGGTTTTCTCGACCTCGGTCGCCTCATACCCGATAAAACGCGACGCGCCCCCCGCCGCCTCCACCCAATCCCCAGCGACCTCACCCGCGCCTGACATAGCGGCGCCCGGGGCCGTGACCTTCCCCTTCCCCTGCGCCTCCCGCGACCGGTCCCGCTGCGTCGCCAGCGCCTCCTCGAACCCATCCAGATCCACCGTCCACCCCCGCTCCCCCGCGATGATCTGCGTCAGGTCCAGGGGAAAGCCGAACGTGTCGTACAACTTGAACGCGTCCGGCCCCGACACCCGCCCGGCGCCGGTCGCGAAGATCTCCTCCAGCCGCTTGAGCCCGCCCTCGATCGTCTCGAGGAACCGCTCCTCTTCCTGCCGGGTGACATCGGCGACGTACTTCGCCTTCGCCACCAGTTCCGGATACGCGGTACCCATCTCCCGCACCACTACCTCGGTGAGCGGCGTCAGGGTCGGCTCCTTCCGTCCGAGCAGCCAGGCGTGCCGCACCGCCCGGCGGAGAATCCGTCGGAGCACGTAGCCCCGCCCCTCGTTGCTGGGATAGATCCCGTCCGTGAGCAGGAAGGTCACCGCCCGCGCGTGGTCCGCCAGCACCCGGAACGACCCGCCCTTCTCGCCCCGGTCGTACGGCCTCCCCACCAGCTCCGCCACCCGCTCGATGAGGGGCATGAAGAGGTCGGTGTGGAAGTTGGAGTCCACCCCCTGCAGCACCGACGCGATCCGCTCGAGACCCGCCCCCGTGTCCACCGACGGCTTGGGCAGCGGCGTCAGCGTCCCATCCGCCGAGCGATCGAACTGCATGAAGACCAGGTTCCAGATCTCGAGCATCTGCCCCGACTCGGCGAGTTCCTCGAACTCCGCCTGCGGAATGACCTCCGACCGCTTGTCCGCCTCGCCGCCGGCTCGCAGGTCGACGTAGATCTCGGTGCACGGCCCGCAGGGGCCGGTGTCGCCCATCTGCCAGAAGTTGTCCTTGTCCCCGAGCCCGTAGATCCGGTGATCGGGCAGCCCCGCCAGCTCGCGCCAGAGCTTCCGGGCCTCCTCGTCGGTGTGATGCACCGTGACGCGGAGCCGCACCGGGTCGATGCCGAGGAACTGTTTCGAGGTGACGAACTCCCAGGCGAAGCGGATCGCGTCGCGCTTGAAGTAGTCCCCGAACGAGAAGTTCCCCAGCATTTCGAAGAAGGTGTGATGCCGGGTGGTGTGGCCGACCTGCTCGAGGTCGTTGTGCTTTCCCCCGGCCCGCACGCATTTCTGGCAGGTGGTGGCCCGGCGGTAGTCGCGCTGCTCCAGCCCCAGGAAGACCCGCTTGAACTGGTTCATCCCCGCGTTGGTGAACAGCAGGGTGGGATCGTCCTTGGGCTCCAGGGACGAGGAGGGCACCTCGCGGTGCTGCTGCGCGACGAAGTAATCGAGGAAAAGACGGCGGATGCTGGCGGCGTTCATCCGGCAGAATATAGCGCGATCACGGCTCCGCGGGACCGAGAACCGCCACCGGGATGTTCGAGTCGACACCGGTCCCGTCACCGAGCTGGCCGGCGCTGTTCTCGCCCCAGCACCAGGCCAGGCTGTCGACGGCGATCCCGCAGGTGTGGTCGGTCCCCGGGGCAACCCGGCGGAACTCGTGCCCCCCCATGACCGCCAGGTTCAGCATTGCGGGACCACCCCCATTCCCCGCCTGGCCATAGTCGTTGTTGCCCCAGCAGAGCGTGATCCCCGCCCCCGACCCGCACGTTGTGTTGTCCCCGGCCTCCACCGCGTCCCAGGCGACCACCCGAGGGATCCCCACCGGTTCCGGAGCGCAGAGCCGGAGCGGCTCACCCGGCTCGGCACAGGGGCCCAGGCCGTCTTCCAGGATGTTGAGGGCACCCCCGGCGTCTCCCCCCCAGCAGAGGATGTCATGCGCGGCCGTGGCCCCGCAGAAATGGAACCGGCCCGCCGCCAGCGAAGTGAAGGTGAGCCCCCCCGCGACGGGAACCGGCGTCAGCGCGCAGGGATTCCACCCGCCGCCGCAATGCCCCTGGGTCGGCGCGCCGGTGTTGCCGAGACCGCCGAGATAGTCGCCGCCCCAGCAATACGCGGCGCCCGCGGTGGTGAGGCCGCAGGTGCTGTACTGCCTCGGGTAGATGGCCGAGAACGTCAGGTTGGCGATCGTGTTCGGCGCCAGGGTAACCTGGGCCGTGTCGGGATCGGCCGCGGGATCACCCCGCATGCCACCCTGGTAGTCTCCCCAGCAGACCCCGGTCCCGGTGGTGGTCACGCCGCAGATCGTGCCGATGCCCGCGCCCAGCTGGGTGAGGTGATACCCGCCGGGGAGCGCCAGGGGAGCGACGCCGAACTCGATCCCGCTGCCGTCGGAGGTCTGGGACGCGCCCCAGCAGAAGGGCGCGCCATCGGTTGCGAGGCCGCAGAAGTAGTCGGTCCCCGCGGCGAGCGCGCGCATCTTCGGCGCGTTGGGGACCCGGGCTGGCTGGAGCGCGCACGCGATCACATCACCGGGATCCACATCGGGGCAGGTCGTCCCCGTGGTCTGCCGCCCCAGGCGATTGCTGCGGTTGCTGCCCCAGCAGTAGACGGTG
>DASZPT010000363.1:0-43219 GCA_035549935.1 Gemmatimonadales bacterium | reverse complement strand
AGGTGCTCGAGGACGCCGAGGGCACCCTGCGGGCGACCGACTTCGACGCCGACAAATGACCGCCGACCCGGGTCATCCGGCGAGCGGGGCCGACGCCCCGGCGCTACTCGCGGAAGCGCGCGAGCGGGTGGATGGACTGCTCGCGGCCTGGGCCGAACGGGTGCAGACCATCGTGCCGGGCCGCACCGGGCAGGCGCTGGGCTACGCCATGAACACCCCCGGCAAGCGGGTGCGCGCGGCGCTGGTGATGGCGGCGTACCGCGCCTGCGGGGGGATTTCCCCCGCGATCGCCGCGGTGGCCACCGCGGTGGAGACGGTGCACACCTATTCGCTGGTGCACGACGACCTCCCCTGCATGGATGACGACGACCTCCGGCGCGGCCGGCCCACGCTGCACCGCGCCTACGACGTGCCGACCGCGACCCGGGTCGGGTTCCTCCTCGTGCCCGTGGCCGCGCTGGTGCTGGCTCAGGCCGCGCGTGACCTGGTGCTCGCCCCCGCGGCGCTGGGCCGGATGGCGGAGGAACTCTTCACGGCCGGCGGGATCGCGGGGATGGTCGGGGGACAGTGGCTCGATCTCGAGGCGGAGCGCCGGTCGCTCGATCTCGACGGGCTCATGGCGGTGCACCGGGGGAAGACCGGGGCGCTCATCCGCGCGGCGGTGGTCCTGGGCGGGATCGCCGCCGAGGCGCCGGCCCCGGTGCTCGAGGCGCTGGCGGGGTATGGTCAGGAGGTCGGCCTCGCCTTCCAGATCGCGGACGACGTGCTGGACGCGACGGCCACGAGCGCGCAACTTGGAAAGACCGCTGGCCGCGATGCCGCCCTGGAAAAGTCGACCTACGTGAGCGTGCTCGGCGTGGACCGGGCCCGCGCGGAAGCGGCCGCGCTCTCGGCCCACGCGATTCGGAACCTTGAACGCGCCGGGGTCTCGAGCGAATCGCTGGGGGCGCTGGCACAGTATATTGTTCACCGGGCCTCGTGAACGGGACCGACCTATGACACTCCTCGAGACCATCCAGTCGCCGGCCGACCTCAAGCGGATTCCCCGCGACCAGCTGCCCCAGCTGGCGCAGGAGGTCCGCGAGCGGCTCATCGACGCCTGCTCCCAGACGGGCGGCCACATCGGCGCGAGCCTGGGCGTGGTGGAACTGTCGATCGCGCTCCTGTACGAGTTCGATTCCCCCACCGACAAGGTGGTGTGGGACGTCGGACACCAGGCCTACGCCTGGAAGCTCCTCACCGGCCGTAACGAGCGGTTCCTCACCCTCCGGCAGACCGGCGGGATCTCGGGCTTCCTCAAGCGGAACGAGAGCGAGCACGACCAGTTCGGCGCGGGGCACGCCGGCACCGCCATGTCGGCGGCCCTCGGCATGGCGACCGCCCGGGACCTCAAGGGCGAGAGTGGCAAGGTCATCGCCGTGGTGGGCGACGGCGCCCTCACCTGCGGGCTCTCGTACGAGGGGATGAACAACGCGGGTCACTCCGCCCGCGACATCATCCTGATCGTCAACGACAACGGGATGTCGATTTCGCCCAACGTGGGCGCGATCCACAAGACCCTGGGCGGGATCGTCGCGAGCCCCGCGACCAACCGGCTCCGCGAGCACATCAAGCACTGGACCTTCAAGCTCGGGAAGGTGTTCGGGCCGGAGGTGGTGGAGTTCGCCAGGAACCTGGAGGAGAGCGCCAAGAACCTCTTCTCCGACGGCATGTTCTTCGAGGAGCTGGGCTTCCGCTACTTCGGCCCGATCGACGGGCACGACCTGAAAAAGCTGATCGACACCTTCCACTTCGTGAAGCCGATGAGCGGCCCCCGCGTCATCCACGTGATGACCCAGAAGGGGAAGGGCTTCGCGCTGGCGGAGGCGAACAAGGAGAAGTGGCACGGCCTCGCGGCCTACGACCCCGAGACCGGCGAGCCCCGGAAGAAGGCGAGCGGCCCGCCCACCTGGACCCAGGTCTTCGGCGACGCGATCACCGGCCTGGCCGCCGACCACCCGTCGCTGGTGACGATCACCGCGGCGATGCCGAGCGGCACGGGGACCAACATCTTCCAGAAGCAGTGGCCCGAGCGGTTCTTCGACGTCGGGATCGCGGAGGGGCACGCGGTGACCTTCGCCGGCGGGCTCGCGACGCAGGGGATCCGGCCGATCGTCGCGATCTACAGCACGTTCCTCCAGCGGGCCTACGACAACATCATCCACGATATCGCCGTGCAGCATCTGCCGGTGATCTTCGCGATGGACCGCGCCGGCCTGGTGGGCGAGGATGGCCAGACCCACATGGGTCTCTACGACATCGCCTATCTCCTGGCGGTGCCGGGGATGACGGTGGCCGCGCCCAGGGACGGCGATGAGCTGATCGGGCTCCTCAAGACGGCGCTCGCCCACAACGACGGGCCCTTCTCGGTCCGCTATCCCCGCGACAAGGCGCCGGTCGAGCCCCGGCCGGTCGCCGAGGTCCCGCCGGTGCCCTACGCTTCGTGGGAGATGCTCCGGCAGGGCAAGGACCTCGCGATCCTCGCCGTGGGCACGATGGTCCAGCCCAGCCTCCAGGCGGCCGAGCAGCTGGCGGTCGAGGGGATCGACTGCGGGGTGGTGAACTGCCGTTTCCTCAAGCCGATGGACTCGGCCATGCTCGAGGGGCTGGCCCAGCAGTACCGGACCCTCGTGACGGTGGAGGAGGGGACCATCGTGAACGGGTTCGGCGCCACGCTCTCGGAGAAGCTCCAGACCACGCATCCCGAGGTGCGGGTGATCGCGCTCGGTATCCCCGACAAGCTCATCGAGCAGGCGCCCCGCGCCGAGCAGCTCGAGAATTTCGGGCTCTCCGCCGGGGGCATCGCCCGGCGCCTCCGCGCGCTGCATAGCGAGGAGAGCGTCGAGGCCCGATGAAGCTCGGGGTCGTCGGCAACCCGAGATACGCTGATCTCAAGGCGGTGCTCCGGGAACTCGCCCGGCTCTGCCAGAGCAGCGGCTTCTCGCTGATCACCGAACCGAGTCTCGTCCCCCTCTGGGACACCCAGCTCCCGCTCCTCGACGAAGTCGCGCCGGATGCGCTCATCACCTTCGGCGGCGACGGCACCCTCCTCCGCGGTGCCCGCCTCCTTCACGGCCGCGAGGCCCCGATCCTGGGCGTGAACCTCGGCCGGGTCGGATTCCTCACCACCACCACGCGCGACCACCTGGGCGAGGCCCTCGCGAGCCTCGCGTCGGGGCGGTACATCCTCGAGCGCCGGCTCGCGCTCCACGCCACCATCATTTCCGACACCGGCGGCGTGCGCAACGAGCAGCAGGCGCTCAACGACGTCGCCCTCCATAAGTCGGGCGTGGCCCGCGTGGTCCGGATCAAGCTGGCGGTCGACGGCGAGGAACTCGGCCCCTACAGCGCCGACGGGGTCGTCATCGCGAGCCCGACGGGATCCACTGCCTATTCACTCTCCGCCGGCGGCCCCATCGTGGCCCCCGGGGTCGAGGCGATGATCGTCACCCCCGTCTGCGCCCACACGCTCGCGGTGCGCCCGGTGGTGGTGCCCGCCGATGCCACGGTCTGCGTCGAGCCGATGTCGCCGGGGGCGGAAGACCTCCTGGTCTCGTACGACGGGCAACTCGGCACCACCCTGGCCATGGGCGACAAGGTGTATGTCCGCCGCTCCCGCACCTCCGTGCTCCTCGTGCGGCTCGGCGGGGAAGGGTACTTCACGCGCATGCGGCAGAAGCTCGCCTGGGGCGACCTGGTCGACCGCGAGGCGGTCCGGTGATCACCGAGCTCCGGGTCCGTGACCTCGTCACCATTGCCGATGTCACCCTCCAACTGGGCGGCGGACTCAACGTGCTCACCGGCGAGACCGGCGCCGGCAAGTCGATGGTGGTGGACGCGGTGTCGCTCCTCCTCGGCGCCCGTGCCGACAGCGGGCTGGTCCGGCCGGGGGCGGGGCGCGTCATGGTGGAAGGGGCGTTCGAGGTGGAGGACCCGGTGCTCCGCCGGCGGCTCGAGGCCGAGGGCGCCGAGCTCGACGAGGGGCAACTCGTCATTCGCCGCGAGGTCACCGCCGACGGCCGCTCGCGCGCGTGGGTGAACGGCAGCCCCACGACGATCGGGATGCTGGGACGCATCGGTGCGGTTCTCGTCGACCTTCACGGCCAGCACGAGACCCAGTCGCTGCTCCAGGCCGAGTCGCAGCGGGACATCCTCGATGCCTTCGCCGGGGCGGAAGGGGAGCGCGCGGCGCTCACCGAGACCCACGCAACCGTAGGCTCGCTTCGCGCCGAAGAGGAGACCCTGCTGGCCCGTCGGGACGAGGTCCGCCGCCGGGCCGACTACCTGCGGCACGTCCAGCAGGAGATCGCCGGGGCGAAGCTCCGCGCCGGGGAGGACGACGAACTCGACGGCGAGGCCCGGCGGCTGAGCCACGCGGGGACGCTGGGCGAGCAGGCCCGGAAGCTGGCCCTCCTGCTCGACGGCGAGGACGGGGGCGCCCTGCCGGCGCTGGGCCAGGTCGACCGGGTGCTGGCCGGGCTCGAGCGGATCGATCCGTCGCTCTCCGCCTGGCGGGAACTGCTCGACGGGGCCTACGCGCAACTGAGCGAGCTCTCGCGGCTCGCAGGCGACTATGCCGATGGCCTGCAGGAAGACCCGGCGCGTCTCGCCGAGGTGGAGCGCCGGCGGGATCTGATCTACCGGCTCAAGCAGAAGTACGGGGCCACGGTCGAAGCGGTGATCACCGCCGGCACCCAGGCGGGTGCGGAGCTCGACCTGCTCGATACCGCGGACCTCGACCTGCGCCAGATCGCCGCGCGCCGGGTCGCCGCCGAGGCCGCCTGCCAGGCCGCCGCCGACGCGCTGTCGGCGCGGCGGAAGGATGCGGCCACCCGGCTGGCCCGCGCCGTGACCCGGCTCCTGCCGAACCTGGGACTCCCCGGCGGTCGCCTCGACGTGGAGCTGGTGCCGCTCGGCCGGATCGACTCGTCGGGTCAGGAGAGCGTCACCTTCACCGTCCGGCTCAACGCCGGCCTCGAGCCCCGCCCTCTCGCCAAAGCGGCTTCCGGTGGCGAACTCTCCCGCATCATGCTGGCGCTCAAGGTGGTGCTGGCGCGACATGACGCGGTGCCGACCCTGATCTTCGACGAGGTGGATGCGGGTATCGGCGGTGAGATCGGGGTCCAGGTGGGCGAGGCGCTGGCGGAGGTGGCCGGGCGGCGCCAGGTCCTGGTGATCACCCACCTGCCGCAGATCGCGGCCCGGGCCGAACGGCACCTGGTGGTCTCGAAGGCGGCGCGCCGCGGAGTGGCCACCAGCGATGTGCAGCAGATTCACGGTGAGGATCGCGTGACCGAACTGGCGCGCATGCTCGGCGATTCCGAAGGCGCGACGGCGCGGAAACATGCGGAGGCGCTGTTGAGGCGGTAGGAACGGCCTCCCGCCTCCCGCCTCCCGCCTCCCGCCTCTCGCCCCTACCTCCCCAGAAACTCCCCCACCCCCGCAAGACTCTCGCTCCGGTCCGCCACGATCTTGACCGCCACCAGGATCGGAACGGCCAGCGCCGCACCCGGTACCCCCCAGATCCACCACCAGAAGAGAAATCCGAGAAAGATCGCGAGCGGGTTGAGCGGCAGGCGGCGCCCCAGGAGATGCGGCGTCGCGAAGTTGGTCTCCACCGCGTGCACCGCGAGGTAGCAGAGCGGGGCGATCAGTGCCCGGCTGGGATCGTCGAAGGAGATCAGCGCGATCATGCTGAGGAGGGCCGCCATGACCACCGGCCCGAAGTAGGGCACATAGTTGAGCACGGCGGCGGTGAGGCCCAGCAGGAGCGGCGTCGGCATCCCGAGCGCGGCCATGATGCCCGCGGTGATGACCCCGACCGTGAGGTTGATCAGGGTCACGGCCAGCAGGTAGCGCGATATCTGCGACTCGGTCTCCTCCACGATCACCAGCACCCGCTCGGCGTGATGGCGGGGGAGCACCCGCGGGAGCTTCCGCAGGAACTGGTCGCCCGAGGCGAGGAAGAAGTAGCTCAGCACCAGCACGATCAGGGTGCCGGCGGCGAGGTCCCGGGCGCCGCCGAAGATCGTGTGCGAGAGCGACGGCGCCTTGATCTCCACCGCCTGGGCGTCCCCCTGGTTCGCCACGTCCGCGATCTGGTCGACCTGCTGCGCGGTCCGTGTCACCGTCTCCACCTGGCGGAGGAGGCCCCGCACCTTCGTCTCCAGCTTCTTGAGGTCCCGCGGGGCGCGCGCCACCCATTCGGCGGCCGGTTCCCAGGCCTGGTAGAGCCCCGCCACCGTCGCGGTGAGGAGCAGGCCGAGTACCAGGGCGGGCGCGAGCGGCGCGGGGATCCGGAGACGGCGAAGCCACTGGACCACCGGGCGCAGGAGCATCGCGAGGAAGAGTGCCAGGACGATGGGGAGGAAGAATTCCTTCCCCTGCTTGAGCGTGTAGAAGACCGCGAGGACGAAGAGCCCGGTGATCGCCACCGAGCGGAGCTCGGCGATCGTCGCGCGCGACGGGCGGGGCGAGGGCGCGGTCACAGGGTCACCGCCAGAGCCGCTGATACCACCGGATCTCGAGCTGCGTCATCCACACCTCCGGCACCCGTCCGCCGCTCCCCGCGATCACCCGGCTGTAGCGCCAGGAGGCGTCGATCGGGAAGCCGCAGCGGCGTCCCTCGCACTCCTGGACCGCCCGCCCGACGTAGGTGAGTCCCCCGCCGACCATCAACGCCCGCCGCGCCGAGTTCTCCACCAGCACGCTCGCGGGTACGCCCGGAATCGCGTCGGCGCTGCGGTAGTAGGAGGCGCTGCCGCTCGCCTCCCGCCAGTAGTCCGCCGAGCCGGCCAGGGCGAAATTGCGGGCGAGACGGAAGAACGGCTGGGCCCCGATCGCGAGGACGTCGCCCGCCTTGTAGCGCACGTTGCTGAGGAGCGCCGCTTCGGGAAACGCCACGTCCGGCGGCGCCACCCGCCGCACCCGGAGCGAGGCGAATCGCCGGGTGTAGCCGCCGGTGAAGCGGGCCCCCCAGTTGCCGCTGCCGAGGTCGGCGGTGCCGCCGAGCGTCAGCTCGTAGCGGCCGTTCCCCGTTCCCACGTGCAGCAGGTTGTTGGGGTTGTCGCGCAGTCCGGTGGGCAGCTTGAGCTTCCCCTCCACCGCAAGGCGGAAGCCGCCCGGCCGCTGGCCGATGCGGTCGAAGCGGTCGACCAGGGTATAGACCGCCCCCACGTCCATGTCGCCGATCCGCTGGAGGGTGGCACCGGTGAGGGGAAGGGCGTTGATGGGCCCGGCGGCGTTGGAGAGGAAACGGGTGACGTCACCAGCCCCGAGGCGGGAGTCGGGGAGGACCGGGACCTCGGTGAAGCTGCTGCCCACGCCGAGGGTCGTCGCCAGCGTATCCTGCAGCCCCTGGATCGCCTGAGTCAGCGCGACGCCGGCCGCGCTCGTCGCGGTCGGCAGGAAGGCGGAGGCGTCCTGCGAATTGGTGATCCCGGCGAGGCCCGCCTGGAGCCGCGCGCCGCGTGCCGAGATCGACTGGGCCAGCGCCAGCAGCGCCGGGTTGCCGTTGTAGGTCCCGTTCGCGATCTGGGCGTCGAGCGTCTGCAGCGCCGCGCTGAAATCGTTGAAGAACTGGTTCGCGTCGGTCTGGCCCTGGGCGGTGCCCAGCGTGGGATGGGCGATGTTGATCCCCGCGTCGCCCGAGAGCGAGTCCTCGGCGAGGTTGGCCCGCACCTTCACCGTCACGAACGGGATGTTGGTATAGAGGGTCAGCTTCCGGGTGACGCCGAGGGCGAGCCCGATGATGCCGGTCCCGGCGGTGTATTGTCCGTGTGCGGTCAGGCCCCCCAGGTTCACCTTGTAGCCGGACTGGCCGATCGCCTGGCCCACGATCGTGTCCACTGCCCGCAGGAAGGCGAAGCGATCGCTGCCGAGGGCCGGACTCCCGAAGTCGGCGAGATAGTCCTCCTCGTGGCCGTCCAGCAACCGGCGGTCGGCTGACTCGAACTGGCCACCGACGGTGAAGCGGAGGGTCCCCTTGGGGGCGCCGAGGGGCGCGAGCTGGGCCTCGACCGGGGCCGCGAGGGCGAGGAGCAGGAGTCCGCTTCGAACCAGGCGCAGCAATGAACCTCCAACGCGTGACGGCATGACCCAGGGGTCCCCCGGACGACAGGCAACTTCGCTCTTTACGGAGCGCTTTGGAAGCGCTCCCACCGCGCTGGTCTCCGCGCCCGGACGGGTGAACCTGATCGGGGAGCACCTCGACTACAACGGTGGCCCGGTGCTGCCGATCGCGCTGGAGCGGCGGACGGTGGTCGCGGCCGGCCACGCACCGAGCTGGCGGGCCGTGTCCGCGCTCGACGGCGAGCTCCAGGGCGTCGACCCCAACCGGCTCGAGACGGGGCGCTGGCAGGCGTACCTGGTCGGCGTCATCCGTGCCGCGGCACGGATCGGCATCACCCTCGGCGGCGCGGACCTCGCCGTGGCGAGCACCGTGCCGCCCGGGGCGGGGCTCTCTTCCTCCGCCGCACTGACGGTCGCCTGTGCGCGGGCCCTCGCCGCGCTCGCGGGTCGGCGGACCACGCCGGAGGAACTGATCGAGGTCGCCTGGGTCGCCGAGCATGACGAGGTCGGCGTGGCGTGCGGCCGGATGGACCAGACGGTCGCGGTGCTGGCCCGGCCGGGCCACGCGCTGCTCTTCGAGACCGCGACGGGCGTCGTGACGCACCATCCGTTCCCGCTCAAGGTCTGGGTGTTCGAGACCGGGGTGGCGCACCGGCTCACCGGGGGCGGGCTCAATCTGCGGCGCCAGGAGTGCGAGACCGCGCTCGGCCTGGTGCGGGAGCGCGGGCTCGCCGTGCCGCGGCTCGCGGACGTGCCGGAAGGGGAACTGCCCCGGCTCCTCCGGACGATCCCGGTCCCCTGGCAGCTCCGGCTCCGGCATGTGGTGAGTGAGACGGCGCGGACCCGCGCCGCCGCCGCCGCCATCCTCGCACGCGACTGGGCCGGACTCGGTCGCCTCCTCTTCGCCGGGCACCAGTCGCTCCGGCAGGACTATCAGTCGAGCTGCGCCGAGGCGGATCTGCTGGTCGAGGCGTCGATGCAGCACGGTGCATGGGGGGCGCGGCTCACCGGTGCGGGATGGGGCGGGGCGGTGCTCGCACTCCTCCCGGAAGGGCGGGAAGCGCGGATCGTGGCGGAGGTGCAGGAGGCGTTTCGACGATCCTACGGCCGGGTGCCTCAGGTGTGGTGGACCCGCGCGGGGAGCGGGGCGCGGAGCGAGCGATGACGCAGGGCCTTACATTCCGCCGGTCGCTCGGGTGGCGAAACTGGCAGACGCATGGGACTTAAAATCCCAAGACAGGCAACTGTCGTGTGGGTTCGATCCCCACCCCGAGCACTCGCCCTCTCCCTGCACACTCCGCCGCATCGGCCGGGCGAAAACCCGGACCTCTCCCGCTCGTAGTTCCCCCGCCCCGACCGAGGGCTGACCCCTGCGGCGGACCCCGCTACTTCGCGGCCTTGGTCTCCTGGTGGAAGGCGATCCGCCACTCCCCTTCACGCCGGACGAAGACCGTCGATATCCAGTCCGCCGCCTCGATCTCCTTCCCGTTGCAGGTGTACCTGGCGATCGTGTGCGCGATGAGGATCGCCGAGTCCTCGGTGAGGCGGAGCGAGCGCGGCTGGTCGAGCTCGTACCCTTGCACGGTGCAGGGAATCCGGGTCACCAGCGCCGCCGTCTCGTCGCGGGAGGCGGCACCCGACCCGCTGAGATAGAGGCTCTCCGGGATCAGTGTCCGCCGGTAGAAGTCGGGCTGCCGGGTCTTCCAGGCCTCCCAGGCGGCGCGTTCGATCGCGAGGAGGGAGTCGGTGAGGGTCGGGGCCGGGGCCGGCGCCGGCCCGATGAGGGACGCGGCGAGGAGCAGCGGGAGCACGGGGGCCATGAGCAGGTCTCCGATGGTCGAGACTATCGCAGGCTGGCTTCGGTGAAGGCGACGCGGAGGAGGTTGGCGGCCATGTCGTCGAACTCGCCCGCAAGGCTCGAGTCGCGTCCGGCGAACCGGTTCCGGAATGGGGCCAGGTTCACCATCCCTTTCACCTCGTCGAGGCTCCGGCTCATCGCCGGCCCGGTCTTCGCCAGCGCCGCGTTCAGCTGGTCCACCGCGCTCCGGAAGAGGTCCCGGGTCAGCGTGACGAACGCGGTGTCGCGCAGCACCGGACCGTGGCCCGGCACCAGGATGGCCGGCCCCAGGCGCAGGAGCTGGTCCAGCGTCGCGGACCATTCGCTGGGGTAGCCGTCGTACACGTAGGGCAGGGGGTGCACCACCAGGTCTCCCGTCGCGACGATGCGTTCGCGCGGGAGCCACGCCACCGCGTCACCCGCGGTGTTCCCCCGTCCGAGAAACCGGATCTCCACCACCCGCCCACCCAGGTCGATCGTGAGCTCGCGCTCGAAGGTGAGCGTCGCGCTCTGGAAGGTGACCCCCCTGATCTCGTCCAGGACGGCGCGGCGCTGGGCGAGGACCCGCTGCACTTCCGCGCGGTCCCGGCTGTCGAGGGTCTGTCCCGCCTCCGTCCGCCCGGTGGCCACCATCCGCTCGAGGCGCGCCATGCCGCGCTCCACCCGGGCCGCCGAGCCCGGGCCGAAGCGGTCCATGTCCGCCTTCGTTTCCCGGTGGGCGACGATGGTGAGGCCCGGCCAGGCGTCGAGGTAGGCGCGATTCCCGAGATTGTGGTCGTTGTGGAAGTGGGTGTTGAGCAGGAACGCCACCGGCGTCATGGTCCAGTGGCGGATCTGCGCGATATCCTCGCGGGCGGTGGACGGCAGGAAGCCGGCGTCGACCACCAGCGTCTGCCGCTGCCCGATCACCACCATCGTGTTGCCGCTCGCGAACCCGTCGTGGCGGTCCTGGTGCTCGATCGCGTAGACCCCGTCGGCCAGTCGGGTCACCCGGCGGGCGGTCTGTGCCGCCCCCAACGCTGCGAGGCCGGGAAGGAACGCGCCGAGGAGGAGGGCGCCCCGGAATCGCCCCGCCATGTTACCGGCCGGCATCCGCCAGCCGTCCGACGAAGCCCCATCCCCCACCCAGCTCGCTCACCGCGAGGACCAGCTCGTTCTCTCCCTTGCGGAGCGGAAGGTAGACCGCATCATCGTCCGCGCTCACGATGCCGAGGAACCCCGGGTCCCGGAAGCTCTGGGCGCTGCGTCCCCGGAAGAGGATCTGCCCGTTGAGGAAGACGCTGACCTCGTCACTGTACCCCAGGGAGAGCTTCTTCACCTGCGCGCGATCCGAGGCGATCGTGGTTCGCGCGTACACGACCTGCGTCCCCGGCTGCGGCTGGAGCCGGGTGGAGAAGTCGCTCTGGAAGGTGACGCGCGGATGCGGGCTCATCCGGTAGCGATTGATCGGGACGATGCCCGGGGGCTCCGCTTCCACCGGCTGCCAGGTCATCTTCGCCGCCTCGGCCGGGCTGAGCGGCCGCTCGAGGTCGCGGGTCAGGGCGTCCAGCGAGGGCGAGAGGCTCCACCGCGTCAGGGTCCCCGGTGGCATCGGCGGGAGGTGACGGACCCAGGGCGCATCCGGCGTCGGCTGCACTTCGACGTTCGCGAAGCAGGTCGCGCCGATCAGGTCCGCCAGCGCCAGGGCCCCCCGCTGCACCCCGCTCTTGAGGTCGTCCATGACCAGCGCCGGCGTCACCATGTCCTTCACGTAGAGTTTCGCCTGGGCCCCGGCGATGGCGAGACGGAGGTGGAACCACTGGTCGCGCGGGATGTCGATCTGGCCGGTGAACCCCGGCCCGCTGTACAGCTGCCAGTTGAGTCCGGTGTTGAGCACCGGGGTATACTGCATCGCGTCCGGCAGCCCCGATTTGTGCTGCCGCAGATAGACGAACTCGGCGTCGAGGCTGTCGATCCGGAAGTACAGCCCGAAGAACCCGCGGGCCGCCGGCGTGGCGACGTCCAGGTCGATCACCCCGTCGTGGAGCACCAGGTCCCGGGCCGTGGCGCCACCACCATCGAGCATGATGCAGGTGCGGCCGAGATACTGGGTGACCGAGGCGCGCCCCTCGAACTCCCAGTGGGCCGAATCGGCGGGGATGGAACGCGAGGCCAGCTCCTGGGCGGCGAGCCCCGCGGGCATGACGAGGAGGAGGGCGAGCGCGGCCTGCGTGATCGAGCGTGACATGAGCGGGGTTCCCGGGTCCGGCGACGAAGGGGCAGCGAAGGGAGACGCGGATCGACGAGACATGACGCGCCCGCCTCCCGCCGGTTTCCCCGGCGCGCGGCCGCAATCCCGTTCCACGCAGGAGCGTTCACCTCGCGCCAAGGCACGGGCCTTACCACCCGCATTATGATCCGGAACTCGCCCGCGGTGGGCGAGGTGAACCCGGGAGGACCCGATGTCGATACGCCCTGTGAAACGGATCATCGAGTCGAAGCCGACCCTGGAGGGCGCAGGGGTGCACCTGCGCCGCGGGTTCGGCTTCGGCGACACCGGGGAGTTCGATCCCTTCCTGCTGTTCGACGATTTCCGCAACGACGATCCGGACAAGTACCGGGCCGGCTTCCCCTGGCATCCCCATCGCGGGATCGAGACCATCACCTATGTGCTCGCCGGTTCGGTGGAGCACGGTGACAGCCTCGGCAACCGGGGGTCGCTCGAGGCCGGCGACGTGCAATGGATGACGGCGGGCAGCGGCATCCTTCACCAGGAGATGCCGACTGGCGATGCGCGCGGGCGGATGCACGGCTTCCAGCTCTGGGCCAACCTCCCCTCGAGCCTCAAGATGACCGCGCCACGCTATCAGGACGTGAAGGCGAAAGAGATCCCCGAGGTGATCGAGGACAACGGCACGCGGGTCCGGGTGATCTGCGGCACGTATGGAGGGAAGACCGGGCCGGTGGACGGGGTGGCCGCCGATCCCCGCTACCTCGATGTCTACGTCCCGCCCGGGGTGCGTGCCCGCCTCCCGGTCGAGACCAGCCGTCACGCCTTCGCCTACATCTTCGACGGCGAAGGCCGCTTCCGCGACGCCTCCGCGCCGCAGCCGGTGGAAACCGAGATGCTGACGCCGACGGGCGACGAGCTGCCGGTGGGGAAGGTGGCCGGTGACCGGTCCCTCGTCCTGTTCGACCAGGGCGACGAGGTCACGGTGCGGGGCGGCGACCAGGGGCTCCGCTTCCTGCTGGTGTCGGGCACTCCGCTGGAGGAACCGGTGGCGTGGTACGGACCCATCGTGATGAACACGCGGGAGGAGATCCAGCAGGCGATCCGCGAGCTCAGGGCCGGGACGTTCATCCGCGACTGACCCGCCTCACGACGCCGGCACGGCGCGCCCCTCGGCCCACGCCCGGAGCGCCGCGATCCGTTCCCGCATCGTCTCGCTGAGCGGGCGGGTCCGGTCGATCTCCCACAGGAGTCCCGTCTCCTCGAGCGCCTCGTCCCGGGCGAGGCAGGTATACAGCGCCCCCACCACCGCCTGCTCGATCTCCGCGCCGCTCCATCCCTCCGTGGCGCTCGCCAGGCCCGGCAGGTTGAACCGTGCCGGGTCCTGTGCCCGGCGCCGGAGCTGCATCGCGAAGATCGCCCGCCGCTCCTCCGGCCCCGGCAGGTCGACGAAGAACACCTCGTCGAACCGCCCCTTCCGGACCAGCTCCGGCGGCAGCCGCTCGATGTCATTCGCGGTGGCCACCACGAAGACCGGCTGTTCCCGCTCCTGCAGCCACGAGAGGAAGGTCCCGAGGAGGCGGAGCGAGAGCCCGCCGTCGTCGCTCCCACCCTCGATCGCGAAGGCCTTCTCGATCTCGTCGATCCAGAGCACCGCCGGCGCGATCCGCTCGGCGCTGCGCATCGCCCGGTGCAGGTTCCGCTCGGTTTCGCCGACGTACTTGTTGTAGATCCGCGAGACCTCGAGGCGGAGCAGGGGGAGGGCCCACTCCCGGGCCACCGCCTTGGCCGAGAGACTCTTCCCGCATCCCGGGACCCCGAGGAGCAGGATCCCGCGGGGGAACGGCAACCGGTACTGGGCGGCCTTCTCGGGGGCGCGGAGGAGCGCCTGCCGGCTCTGCAGCCATCCCTTGAGCCGCGCCAGCCCCGCCACATCCGCCAGGGTCTCCTCGGCGCTCGAGTACTCGAGCAGGCTCTCCTGCAGCACACTCTGGCGCTTGGCGGTCGCCACCCGCTCGAGGTCGCCCGCGTCCAGGCGGCCATCGTCCAGGATCACCCGCGTGATCAGGCGGCGCGCCTCGTTCCGGGTGAGACCCTTGAGGAGGGCGAGTAACTCCGCGGTCCGCTCCGGCGTGAGTTCGATCTGCGGCTGCAGGTCCCGCACCACCCGGCGGAGGAGGTCCCGATACTCCGCTTCCGTCGGGGCCGGGATCGGGAGGACCGCCGCCTCTCGGCCGAGGGCCGGCGACAGGCGGATCCCCTCGCCGAGAAGGATCACGGCCCCGCGCACCTGGCCCAGGGCCGTCCCGGCTTCCTTGAGCGCCGAGGGGACCCCCGAGTCGTCCAGCCACGCTTCATGCACCGGAAAGACGAAGAGCCCCTCCGCCGTGTCCGCCGCGATGCGCTGCAGCGCGGCCAGCGGCTGGGCGGTGTCCGCCAGCTGGGTCTCACTGCCGCCGACCCGCCGGAGACCGGCATGCCGGGACCAGAGCCAGAGGGGGAGGGAGTGCCGGGTGGCGATGCCGCGGAGGAGGGTGTCGGCCTGCGCCTCGTCGGGGGTATCGAGGACGATGATGCCGTAGCGGGACCGGACCAGGACGTCGAGTTCGGCGGCGGGATCGATGTCGGGCATTCTGTGAAGGTAGGGTGGACGGGGGATCGGGTGAAAGAGCGGCGGCGGCGTTCGGGTACGTCCGGCGTTGGACCGCGCCACGATTTCCGGCGCTCGCCCCCGATATTCCCCCTATGGGGGGCGGAGTCCTCACCGCCCGCTTGCGACCCCGTCCGGCACCTCTACCTTACCGCGAGCCCCCCTCACGCCGAGCCCCCCATGCTCAAGCCGGTCACGCCGGGCGCGAAGGTCCAACTCAAGGACGCCAACGCGGTCGACGACGACGAGCCCCGTGGCGACGCGGTCGAGCCGCTGCTGCAGCCGCTGCTCGAGCAGCTCGAGGAGCTCCAGACCGCCCTCTACGCCGAATCGAAGCAGGCGCTCCTCGTGGTCCTGCAGGGGCGGGACGCCGCCGGCAAGGACGGCCTCATCCGCCGTGTCTTCGGCCCGCTCAACTCCCAGGGCTGCGTCGTCTCGAGCTTCCGCCGGCCAACCGAGTATGAGCTGGCGCGCGACTACCTCTGGCGGGTCCACCAGGTTGTGCCCCCCAAGGGCAGCATTGGCGTCTTCAACCGGTCCCACTACGAGGACGTGCTGGTCGTGCGGGTGCACGAGCTCGTCCCCCGCGAGACCTGGTCCCGGCGCTACCAGCAGATCAACGACTTCGAGCGGATCCTGAGTGAGAACGGGGTGCGCATCGTCAAGTTCTTTCTCCACATCTCGCGGGAGGAGCAGCAGCAGCGGCTCCTCGACCGGCTCAACGACCCGCTCAAGAACTGGAAGTTCCAGGTGGGAGACCTCGAGGAACGGAAACGGTGGGATGCATACACCGAGGCCTTCGAGGACGCCATCGAGCGCTGCAGCACCGACTGGGCCCCCTGGTACGTCGTGCCGGCCGACCGCAAGAGTACCCGCGATCTCCTGGTGGCCCAGGTGCTGGTGAAGACGCTCCGGGAGATGGATCCCCGTTTCCCCCGGGTCGACCCCGAGGTGATGAAGATCGCCCGCCAGTGGGAGAAGGAGCTGAAAGGGAAAGGGAGGAAGTAAGTCGCCGGGAACCCTGCACTCGGCACCCGGAACTCGGAACCCGGAACTCGGAACTCTCTCCCTAGTAGTTCCCGTCCTGATCGATCAGGATGAACGTCAGCCGGTTCCCCACCCAGAAATAGGGCGATCGGGTGCCCAGGTGCTGCCGCAGCGCCGCGACCAGTCTCGGGTCGGTCGTGGTCATCGAGATCGCGAGCTCGTAGGGCACGAGGCTCGGGGTCCGGTTGTCCCAGTCGAGCTGATAGCTGGGGTAGGTGAAGGTGAACCCCTGGGGCAGGTACCCGTTGAACTCCGGCGGGATGACGCCCGGTCCCTGGTCGGACGGCCACTGGTTGTTGTGGTCGGCTTCGTAATTGTAGGCCGCGAGCCGGACGGTGACGAACTCGCCGGCGATTTTCGCGGCCGTGGCGGTCCGGGTCAGGTCGATGTACTTGAGCACCGCGAGGCCGGAGAGAAGGCCGAGGACCACCAGCACGACGACGATCTCGACCATCGTGAAGCCACGGCGTCTCATTTCTGTTTCCCCCGCGCGCGCTCGCGCACGACCTCGTAGCTGTTGCCGAGGAAGTCCTCGGGCGTTTCGGTCGACCGGTACCGGAGCGTAAGGCCGCCGTTGGTGCCGGTCAGGATGTAGCCGGGCCCGCGCCGCTCGAACACCAGCCCCGACCCGTCGACGCCCGCCTCCTGCAGGCTCTCCGGCCACTTCCCGTTGGCCTCCTTGTACCGCTGGATCCGGTCGATTTCCACGTACATCCGGATGCGGAGACTCGCTTCCGTCGACTGCGGCGACTCAGCGGGTGGGTGGTTGAAGAGCCAGGCCGGCTGGAGAATGATCAGGGCGAGGAGCAGGCAGATCACGAACGAAACGCCGAGCCAGAACGGGGTCTTGTCGGGCACCGGGAGACGGCGCCGACGGCGGGTGACCGGCTGAAGCCGCGTTGTCCGCACGACCTCCTGGTAGGCCTCCAGCAGCTTGCGGCGATCCGGTGTGCCGGAGGGCGGAGGGAGCGGATGTGGAGGTGGATCGGATTGCGAGGATGGCATCAGTTGGTCACGCGTTCCCCTTCGAGGGCCCGGGCCACCTGCTCTGGGAAGCTGCGGATGTCGATCGGCTTGGTAATATAGCCGTCAAATCCCGCTTCGAGAGCCCGTTCCCGGTCCCCCGCCATCGCGTGGGCCGTGAGCGCCACCACCCGGAGCGCCCGATGGGGCGAGGTCCGGATCTCCTCCAGGAGAGCGAAACCATCCCGGCCCGGCAGCTGGATGTCCATGAGGACCAGCGCCGGCTGCGCCTGCTCGATCGTCTCGAGCAACCCTTCGCCACTTGTCAGCCCGACCACGGTGTGCTTCCGCAGCACCAGCAGGGTGCGGAAGAGTTTCATGTTGTCCGGGCTGTCTTCGACAATCAGGATCGTCGCCATGCCGGGCTCCGGTGGGTGGGGCAGGGCCTCACGCGCGGTTGCACAAGATAAGCCTTCCAGTACAATTCCCCACCCGTCCGCCTGCCTGTTCCCTTCAACTATCGGTTGGGCCTGGGGATTTCTGTATGCGACCCAACACGCTGGCGGTACTCGGCTTAGGGGCCATCGGCGGGTCCCTCGCCTGGCAGGCCAGGCTGGCCGGGGTACCACGGGTGGTGGGGTATGATCCCGACCGCGCCCACGGTGTGCAGGCCCTCAAGGCCGCCGCGATTCACGACCTCGCCGACACCGCGGCCCGGGCGATGAGCGGGGCCGAGCTCGTGGTCCTCGCCGCCCCGCTGGCCGCGACCCTCACGCTGCTCGATCAGATCGGCCCGCATCTCGCCCCGGGGGCGCTGGTCACCGACGTCGCGAGCCTCAAGGGCCCGGTCATGGAGCGCGCTCGTGCGGCGGGGCTCGCCAGCCGCTTCGCCGGGAGCCATCCCTTCGCGGGCACCCACCAGGCCGGCTGGGACGGCGCCCGGGCCGATCTCCTCGCAGGCGCCCTGGTCTACGTCTGCTCGACCGGGGACGAGGGGGAAGCCGCGGTCCGCGAAATCATGAACTTCTGGGAGACCGTGCTCGCCGGTCACCCGGTGCGGATCGATGCCGTGGTGCACGATCGGCAACTCGCCTGGACCAGCCATCTGCCGCAGGCGGTGGCGAGCGCGCTGGCGCGCACCCTCGCCGGGGCGGAGGACCTCCGCGGGGCCACCTTCGGGTCCGGGATGCGCGACACCACCCGCCTCGCCGCGAGCCATCCCGAGGTATGGGTCGACATCCTCCTCCTCAATCAGCGCCCGATGCTCGACGCGCTCCGCGCGATGGAGGGTGAGCTCGCCGCGCTCCGGGCCCTCCTCGAACGGGGAGACCGGCCGGGACTCGAGCGCTGGCTCGCGTCGGCCGCGACCTTCCGGCGGAGTCTGAGCGGCTAGGCGGCGCGGGCCGCGCGGACTCCGGTTGATCGGGGATTCGGCGCGCTCTAAGCTTCAGGCCCCACGCCGGCCGGGCCGGCAGGCAGGACTCTTCAGGTGGCGGACGAGGTGTCGATGCGGGTTGCTGGCTCCATCCGTGTGCCGGGCGACAAGAGCCTCTCGCACCGCGCGCTGCTCTTCTCGGCCCTGGCCCGGGGGACCAGCCACGTCGGCGGGATGCTGTCCTCGCTCGACGCGCGCTCCTCCGCCCGGGTCCTCCGTCAGCTCGGCGCCGGGATCACGCCGCTCACCGAGGGACGCATGGTCACGGTGCGCGGCCGGGGCCGGCTTCGCCGGAGCGAGGGCGTCCTCAACTGCGGCAACTCCGGGACGACCACCCGGCTCCTGCTCGGCCTGCTGGCGGCGCACAACTTTCCATCGACCCTCACCGGGGATCGCTCGCTCCGTCGCCGCCCCATGCGGCGCGTCACCGTGCCCCTCCGGCAGATGGGAGCCCGCATCATCGAGACCAACGAGGCCGGCACCCTCCCCCTCACGATCCGGGGCGGCAGGCTCTCGGCCCTCCGCTACGAGATGCCGGTCTCGAGCGCGCAGATCAAGGGGAGCCTCCTGCTCGCGGGCATGGCCGGCGGGGTCCCGGTGTCCGTGCGCGAGCCCCACGGCCGCTCGCGCGATCACACCGAACGCCTGCTCCGCGCCTTCGGCTACCAGGTCGAGGAGAACGAGGGGTGGGTCCACTTCGAGCCGACCGGTCACCTGGAGCCATTCGACATGCAGATCCCGGGCGATCCCTCCTCCGCCGCGTTTCCGATCGGGGCGGCGGTGCTGGCGGAGGGCGGGGAGCTGCGGGTGACCGGGGTGTGCGTGAACCCGACGCGCACCGGCTTCCTCGCCGTGCTGAAGCGCATGGGCGCGGTCGTCGATGTCGACGGCCTGGTGGTGCAGTTCGACGAGCCGGTGGCCGATCTGGTGGCGCGGCCGGCCGAGCTTCGCGGTACCGAGGTCCTGCCGCAGGAAATCCCCGGGCTCATCGACGAAATCCCGATGCTCGCCGCGATCGCCACCCGGGCGCGCGGCGACACGGTCTTCCGCGAGGTCGGGGAACTGCGGGTGAAGGAGAGCGACCGGCTCGGGCTCATCGCCGCGAACATCCGCGCGGTCGGCGGCCGGGCCGAGGTGGTCGGGGACGACCTGCACGTGCGCGGCGGCGACCAGCCGCCCCGGGGACGGGTCACGACCGAGGGCGACCACCGCCTCGCCATGGCCTTCAGCGTGCTCGGGACGGTGCCAGGGGCAAAGGTAAAGGTCGACGACCTGGTCTGCGCGGCGGTGAGCTTCCCCGGGTTCCCCGGGATGCTGCGCGCCATCCGGTCCCGCTAGGCCGGCATGCCCTCCTGGGTCATTGCCATCGACGGGCCCGCCGCCTCGGGCAAGTCCAGCACCGCCGACGCGGTCGCGGCGGCCATGGGCTTCGCCCACCTCGATTCCGGCGCCCTGTACCGGGGCGTCACCCTCGTGGCGATCCGCGACCAGCAGGCTACTCCCGGCCGTCCGCTCGACGCCGCGGCGATCCTCCGCTCGGTCGAGCAGCGCGGGCTCCGGCTCCACTATGACGGTGCCCGCTTCGCGGTCTACCTCGAGGGTCGCCCCGCCGACGAGGCCATCCGCACCCCGGAGGTCACCGCCCTCGTCTCGGCGGTCTCCGCCATCCCGGAGATCCGCGAGTGGGTGAACGAGCGGCTGCGCGCCCTGGCCCGCGCCGGTCTCTCGGTGGTGGTCGACGGGCGCGACATCGGGACGGTCGTCTTTCCCGACGCCCCGCTCAAGGTCTTCCTCACCGCCTCGCCCCGGACCCGCGCCTCCCGGCGCCTGCTCCAGCGAGGGCAGCCTGCGCCGCCGGACCTGGTCGAGCAGGAGGCCGCCGCCCTCGCCGCCCGCGACGAGGCCGACTCCCGCCGCGCCGTGGCCCCGCTCCGGATGGCCGGGGATGCCATCCCGCTTGACGGCACCGATCTGACCTTCGACCAGCAGGTGGCCGAGATCGTTGCCCTGGCCCGAAGCCGCGGCATCCAGCCCCTGACCCCTGACCCAACCCCGCGCTTGCCCTAGCCCGATCTCTCCCTTAGGTTCCAAGGCTCCCCATCCGGCACTTCCGCCGGGTCGGGAACCCCAACCCCAGCCCGCAGCCCGTAGGGTGCGGTCCTTCCCGAGGTTCCGACCGTCGTGACCCCCACTCAGTCCACGCTGGCTCCCAGCAAGAGCAACGCCATCTCCGGCCTCAAGGTCCGGCCCGACCTGTACGACGAAGAGTATTCGGATTCCGAATACGAGCAGATGCTCTCGATGTACGAAGGGACCATGTCCCAGATCGTCGAGGGCGAAATCGTCAAGTCGAAGGTCCTCCGCATCACCGAGAGCGCCGTCATTCTCGATGTCGGCTTCAAGTCCGAGGGCTCGGTTCCCCTCGACGAGTTCAAGGAAGCCCCCAAGCCCGGCGATGAAGTCGAAGTCTTCCTCGAGCACCTCGAGGACCAGGAGGGCGCGGTCGTGCTCTCCAAGAAGAAGGCCGACTTCATGCGGGTGTGGGAGAAGATCAAGCTGGCCCACGAGAGCGATCAGCCGGTCATGGGCACCCTGGTCAAGAAGATCAAGGGCGGCGTGGTCGTGAACCTCATGGGCGTGGATGCCTTCCTCCCCGGCAGCCAGATCGCCCTTCGTCGCGTGCCCAACATCGACGAGCTTCTCGGCCAGACCTACGAGTTCAAGATCATCAAGCTCAACAAGCGCCGGCGGAACATCGTCGTCAGCCGCCGCGTGATCCTGGAGAACGAGCGGGCCCACAAGCGCGAGCACCTGATGAAGGAACTCGCCGTCGGCCAGGTGCGGAAGGGCATCGTCAAGAACATCACCGACTTCGGGGCCTTCATCGATCTCGGCGGCGTCGACGGGCTGCTCCACATCACCGACATGTCGTACGGCCGGGTCTCCCACCCGACCGAGATGGTCGGCATCGGCAAGGAAGTCGAGGTCAAGATCCTCGACATCGACTGGCAGCGGGAGCGCATCAGCCTCGGCATGAAGCAGCTCCAGCCCTACCCGTGGCAGAAGGTCGCCGAGCGCTACCCGGTCGGCACCCGCGTCCAGGGCAAGGTCGTCTCGATCACCAACTACGGCGCCTTCGTGGAGCTGGAGCCGGGGATCGAAGGCCTGGTGCACATCTCCGAGATGAGCTGGACCCGCAACGTCCGCCACCCGTCGAAGATCGTCTCCATCGGCGAGACCATCGAGGCGGTGGTGCTCAAGGTCGACGAGAGCGAAGAGAAGATCTCGCTCGGCATGAAGCAGACCGAGCAGGATCCCTGGACCGTGCTGCCCCTCAAGTACCCGGTGGGCACCCGCATCAGCGGCAAGGTCCGCAACCTGACCAGCTTCGGCGCCTTCGTCGAGATCGAGCCCGGCATCGACGGCCTGATTCACATTTCCGACATGTCGTGGACCAAGCGGGTGCAGCACCCGTCGGAGGTCGTGAAGAAGGGCGACGCGGTCAACGTCGTCATCCTCAACATCGATGGCGACAACAAGCGCATCTCCCTCGGCCTCAAGCAGGCGGAAGAGGATCCCTGGCTCAAGATCGGCGAGACCTTCCCGATCGGTACCGAGATGCGCGGCCGGGTCGCCCGCCTGATGGACAAGGGCGTAGTCGTCGACCTCGGCAACGATATCGAGGGCTTCGTCCCGATGTCCCAGCTCGGGGTCCCCAACCTCGAGAACCCCGGCGACGCGGTGAAGGAAGGCCAGGCGGTGGACCTCAAGGTGCTCGAGGTCGATCCGATCCATCACCGGATCGTGCTCGCCGTCGTCGGGTACCCCGACGAGCCGATCATCCCGCCCACCCGGCCGGTGATCGACGAGAGCCCCGCGGAGGACTGACCCCGCGCGGATCGTACAGGAAAGGGCCAGGGCCTCCACCCTGGCCCTTTTTCTTTTCACCTGCCGGCCCGTACCCGCCCACCGGTTGTGCAGCGTGCATGGGTCGAGTCGGGGTCCGCCCGGGCGATGCTCGCCTAAGTCCTTGTCCTTCATGAGGGTTAGCGGCACGCACGGGTCTTGCTAGATCGGAGGCATCACCTCGGTTCGGGAGTTTGCCGATGGACCCGCAGCTGGAAAACGAAGAGGCCCAGCGCAAGGCGCGGCGAGCCCGCCAGGCCGGTATGACCATCATCGAGCTGCTCGCCGCGCTGGCCATCGCGAGCGCGCTCGCCAGCATCGCCATCCCCAAGTACCACCAGGTGGCCGATGCCGCGAAGGTGGCCCGGGCCATCGGGGACATCCAGGCGATTCAGACCTCGATCGATACCCGTGACTCGGTGCCCAACAGTCTCGCCGGGCTCGGGGTCAACCTCATCGATCCCTGGGGGAACCCCTACGTCTTCGTGAAGTTCGCGGGGGGCGGATCGCCCCGGGTGGATGCCTTCGGGGTGGCGATCAACAGCACCTACGACCTGTACAGCTACGGTCCCGATGGCGCCACGGCGGGCCCCCTCAATGCCGGGGTGAGCCTGGATGACGTGGTCCGGGCCAACGACGGCGGCTTTATCGGCGCCGCCAACCGCTACTGAGTCCGCTGGAGGAGTGACGATGAGCCAGGATCTGCTTGCGCCCTACCGCACCCAGCCGTCCGTCCAGGCCCCCGCGACCGCGGCCGGCGAGCCCGAGAAGCACCGCTCCGTGGCCGACGGCGAACTGGCGAGCGCGTGGACCCTCAAGGAGTTCTTCGGTGCGCTCAACACCGTCATGCGTCTCCCGGCGAGGGCCCGCCGCAAGAAGGAGACGGCCAAGGCCGAGGGTGCCGGCTCGAGGATCGCGTTCGGGCTGTCCCCCGCGCTCTCCCGGTTCGTGCTGGTCGGGGGCGGGATCGTGGTGGTCGCGGTGACCATCGTGAAGCCCCTCATCGACTGGGCCACCGACTCGAGCCACGCCTCGCTCACCCAGGTTGCCGGCGTGTGGGAGGCGGGGAAGGGCAAACACCAGGGCCGCCATTTCGAGGTGACCGACAGCGCCGTCGTCTTCCATACCGGCGACAGCCCCACCGACTACACCTGGCACAAGGTGCAGCAGGTCAAGGTGAGGTCCGTCGGCGACTCCACGCTCTACACCGTCACCTACGAGGAAGGGAAGCGCACCGCGGACCTGGCCTTCTGGTACTACCAGCGGCCCGCCCCCGCGATCCGGCTCAAGAACCAGCCGGCGGTGCTCTGGTCCCTCACCCGCCTCCAGCCCGTCGCCGGTCCGCCCCCGAGCACCAAGCGCACACGGATCTGAGTGCAACGCGGGCGGCCCTCGACGGGCCGCCCGCTTCTCCATGGCGGGTTCGAGGCGCGCGCGGCCAATGGCATTCGCCCACGGCGGCTTGTACCTTCCCGCCCCATGCCGACCCCGCGTGAACTCCTCGATCAGCTGCACCACCGGCAGGCCCAGGCCGAGCAGGGCGGCGGCCCCGAACGCCTGGCCCAGCAGCACAAGAAGGGCAAGCTCTCCGCCCGGGAACGCCTCGACCTGCTGCTCGACCCCGGCTCCTTCGTCGAGCTCGACCGCTTCGTCACCCACCGCTGCCGCGACTTCGGCCTCGAGAACCAGACCTACCTGGGCGATGGCGTGGTGACGGGCTACGGCCGGATCGACGGCCGCCTGGTCTACGTTTTCTCCCAGGATTTCACCGTCTTCGGCGGGTCGCTGTCCGAGACCTTCGCCCAGAAGATCTGCAAGGTGATGGACCTCGCGCTCAAGAACGGCGCGCCGGTGATCGGCCTCAACGACTCGGGTGGCGCCCGGATCCAGGAGGGCGTCGCCTCGCTCGGTGGCTATGCCGACATCTTCCTCCGGAATACGCTCGCCAGCGGGGTCATCCCCCAGATCTCCGTCATCCTCGGTCCCTGCGCCGGCGGCGCGGTCTACAGCCCCGCGATCACCGATTTCATCTTCATGGTGCGGGGCGTGAGCTACATGTTCGTGACCGGTCCCAACGTCGTGAAGACCGTCACGCACGAGGAAGTGACCTTCGACCACCTGGGGGGCGCGGACACCCACTCCGGCACGAGCGGCGTCTCCCACTTCGTGCACGACTCCGAGCCCGCCTCGCTCGCCGCGGTCCGCGCCCTGATGGGCTACCTGCCGCTCAACAACCTCGACGACCCTCCCGTCACCCCGAATGACGACCCGGCGGATCGCCGGGAGGAGCGGCTCCTCGACGTGATCCCCGACAGCGCCAGCAAGCCCTACGATATGCACGAGGTCGTGGGACTGGTCATCGACCGCGAGTCGTTCCTCGAGGTCCAGCCGGACTATGCTCAGAACATCATCACCGGGTTCGCCCGCCTCGGGGGGCGGCCGGTCGGCGTGATCGCGAACCAGCCGGCGGTGCTGGCCGGGGTCCTCGATATCAACGCCTCCCTCAAGGCCGCCCGGTTCATCCGCTTCTGCGACTGCTTCAACCTCCCGGTGGTGACCTTCGTGGATGTGCCCGGGTTCCTGCCGGGCGTGGCCCAGGAGCATGGCGGGATCATCAAGCACGGGGCCAAGCTGCTCTACGCCTACTGTGAGGCGACCGTCCCCAAGCTCACCGTGATCACCCGCAAGGCCTACGGCGGCGCCTACGACGTGATGAGCTCGAAGCACATCCGCGGGGACGTGAACCTCGCCTGGCCCACCGCCGAGATCGCGGTGATGGGCCCCAAAGGCGCGGTGGAGATCCTGTTCAAGAAGGAGATCGAGCAGGCCGGCGATCGGGAGGCGGAAACCACCCGCCGGATCAACGAGTACACCGAGACCTTCGCCAATCCCTACCAGGCGGCGGCCCGTGGCTATCTCGACGATGTCATCGACCCGCGCGAGACCCGCGCCCGGCTCATCGATGCCCTCGCGACCCTCTCGACCAAGCGCGACCGCAACCCGCCGCGCAAGCACGGGAACATCCCGCTGTAAAGGGAAGGGCCCCTAGCGCATCCCCGTACCCCGCCGTAGGTTAGACAGCATGTTCCGAAGTCTGTCCCCTTCCATCAGACTGATTGCTGGCGCGCTGCTGGTGCCGGGCGTGGCGGCGGCGCAGGCCGCCGTCGATCCCTCGGTCGCCCCGCGCGCCGCGGCGATGGCGAGTGCGGGCGACCGCGTGGAGGCGACCGAAATGCTGGGTCGCTACCTCGCGACCGCGCCCGACGACGGGGCCGCCTGGCTCGAGCTCGGCCGGTTCTACCTGCTCGACAGCCGCGGCTGGCACGAGAACGGCCACATCGGGGACCCGAACGGCGCGCTGTTCCTCGACCTGGCCGCGACCGCCCTGGACGAGTCGCTCCGGCTGCCGACCGATTCGGGCCGCCTGCTCCGGGCGATGGTCGAGGTCGACCGCGCCTCGCTCGCGATGGAGCAGGGTGGGTGGCCCGCCAGCGTCGCCGCCTCCGCGCTCGCCCGGAGTGTGGAGGCGCCACCCTATGTGGTCGAGGCCGGTCGGAACCTCGTGAGTTCCTGCCCGATGGGCGGGGTGATGGTCACCGGCTCCGACATCGAGGCCGTCGGGGTCTGGAGCATCGTCCTCCGCGGTCAGGACCGCGCCGACCTCGTGCTCTTCCTCCCCGCCCTCTACGGCGCCGACTCGGTCTACCGGGTCCGCATGGCCGAAACGCTCCAGATCGACGCGGTGCTCCCGGTCGCCGAGGCGCTCACCCGGACCGCCGAGCGCCGTCCGGTCTGCCTCGCTCCCGACGTCGACAGCACCATCGCCCCGCACGTCGCCCTGGTCCCGCTCCGCATGGTGCGCGTCGCAGGCACCGTGGGCACCATCGATCCCCGCCCGCTCAGCATCATCGAGCTCACCACCGCCTGGCGCTCGAATCCCACGGGGCTGGTGCGCCAGGTCGCCGATCTCTACCTCGATGCCGCCCGTGCCAACCGGCTGCTCTGCGCCTCCCTCCTTACCCCGCTCGGGGTCCGCGATCGAAGCGTCTGCGGTCGCTAGCATCTTCCCACAGTGACTGAACCGTTCCGGGTCCTCGTCGCGAACCGCGGCGAGATCGCGCTCAGAATTATCCGCGCCTGCCATGAAGAAGGGCTCGAGGCGGTCGCCGTCTACTCCGAGGCCGACCGGCTCTCTCCCCACGTCCGCGCCGCCGACTATGCCGTGCCGATCGGCCCTCCCGCGCCCGGCGAGAGCTACCTCCGGGTCGACCGGCTCCTCGAGGCCGCCAGGGCCAGCGGGGCGACGGCGGTCCATCCCGGCTACGGGTTCCTCGCCGAGCGGGCCCACTTCGCCCAGGCCGTCACCGAGGCCGGACTGGTCTTCATCGGCCCGCCAGCCGCGGCGATTACCGCGATGGGCGACAAGACCGAAGCCCGGCGTCGCATGGCGGCGGCCGGAGTGCCGATCGTGCCGGGGCTCACACTCCCGGTCACCGACGCCGGCGCCGCCGCCGACGCGGCCCGCGAGATCGGCTATCCGATCCTGGTGAAGGCCGCCGCGGGCGGCGGCGGGAAGGGCATGCGCGTCGTCCGCCGGCCGGAGGACCTCGCCGCCGCGCTCACGACCGCGGCCTCCGAGGCCCAGAAGGCCTTCGGCGACGCGAGCGTCTACCTCGAGAAGTACATCGAGCGGCCCCGCCACGTCGAGATCCAGGTCCTCGCCGATCACCGCCGGACCGTGCACCTCGGCGAGCGGGAGTGCTCGATCCAGCGGCGGCACCAGAAGCTGGTCGAGGAAGCGCCCTCCATCGCGGTGAGCCCCGACCTCCGTCGTCGCATGGGTGAGGCCGCGGTGGCGGCCGCACGGGCGGTCGGGTACCGGAGCGCCGGGACCTGCGAGTTTCTCCTCGCCGCCGACGGCTCGTTCTACTTCCTGGAAATGAACACCCGCATCCAGGTCGAGCACCCCGTGACCGAACTGGTCTATGGCGTCGACCTCGTGCGGGAACAGCTCCGGATCGCGCGGGGACTGGAGATGAGTCTCCCGGAGCAGCCGCTCTCGCCCCGCGGGTGGGCCATCGAGTGCCGCATCACCAGCGAGGATGCCGCCAACGGCTTCCTCCCCGCGACCGGCCGGATCGAGTACCTCCGGGTGCCCGCGGGACCCGGGGTCCGGTGGGATGGCGGGTTCGAGGCGGGGAACGACGTGACGCTGTTCTACGACAGTCTGCTCGCCAAGGTGATCGTCTGGGGCGCCACGCGGGACGAGGCCATCGCGCGGATGCGCCGCGCGCTCGGCGAGCTCGTCTTCACCGGGGTCGCCACCAACCAGGCGTTTCACCTGAAGCTGCTCGCCGATCCCGCCTTCCTCGCTTCGGAGATCGACAGTCAGTTCCTCGACCGGCGCCCCGATCTTCTCGAGCCGGCGAAGGACGAGGCCCGTCTCGTGGCTGCCGCCGTGGCGGCGGCACTCGCCGAGGACGAGGCCCGGCACTCACGCCGGCCCGCGGTGAGCGGCGGGGCGGGCGCGCCGGTCTCGACCTGGACGCGGGCGGGCCGGGTCGAGGGGCTCCGGTGACCGCTCCGGAGTCCGTTCACATCGAACGGCTCGCCGCGGGAGGGGATGGCGTTGGTCGGCTCGGCGATGGGCGGGTGGTCTTCGTCCCCCGCTCCGCCCCCGGTGACCTCGTGGAGCTCACCCGGCTGGATCAACGGGCGCGCTTTGCGCGGGCCGAGATCGGCCGGCTCGTCGAGGCGGGACCGGGCCGGGTCGAACCCCGCTGTCCGCACTACACGGTGGATCGCTGCGGCGGCTGCCAGCTGCAGCATCTCGACGAGGCACATCAACGCGAGGCCAAGCGGGGGTTCGTGGCTGATGCCCTCGGGCGCATCGGCCGGCTGACCGTGGACCTGCCCCCGGTGATTCCCTCCGGACAGGCGTGGTCCTACCGGAGCCGGGTGGGTCTCGCGGTCGGGCCGGGGCGTCGCTACGCGGGCTTCCATCCGCTCGGGCAGCCCGACCGGGTCTTCCCGCTCGAGCGCTGCTACATCGCCGCCGATCCGCTGATGGAGCTCTGGACCCGGCTCCGGCCCCTGCTGCATCTGCTCCCCCGGGACGTGGAGCAGCTGCAGCTCCGTCTCGACCCCGCCGGGGCTCCCCACCTGCTGGTGCTGACGCGCGGGGACCAGGCCTGGGGCGAGGGGCGGGCTCTCGGCGACCGGCTCGGCGCGCCCGCGACTGTCTGGTGGCACCCGCAGGGTGGCGCCCCGCGGGTGGTCGCCGGCGCCGTGGAGGCCTATCCCGCGATGGTCTTCGAGCAGGTGAATCCGGTGCTGGGGGCCGAGATTCGCGAGTACGCCATCGGTCAGCTTGGCGAGGTGCAGGGACGACTCGTCTGGGACCTCTACGCCGGCATCGGCGAGACCAGCGAGCGGCTGCACCGGTCAGGCGCGACCGTCGAGAGCGTCGAGCTCGACCGCCGGGCGGTGGAGCAGGGGGAGCGACGCGCCCCGGGGATTGCCCGCCGCCATGCCGGTCGGGCCGAGGAGTTGGTCCCCCGCCTCGGCGAGCCTGGTGCGGTGATCACCAACCCTCCCCGCACCGGGATGGACCGTCGGGTGGTCGAGGAGATTATCCGCCGGCGCCCCGCGCGCGTGGTGTATGTGTCGTGCGACCCGGCGACGCTCGCCCGGGACCTCGCGCTCCTGTGTGGCACCTCCCCCGGGGCCGGGCCCGGCGGGTACCGGCTCGTCTCGGTGCGGGCCTACGATCTTTTCCCGCAGACCGCCCACGTGGAGACGGTGGCGGCGCTGGAGGCGGCATGAAATATCTGGTGACGGTCGAAGGCCGGGAGATTCCGGTGGAAGTCGATGGGGGTGAGGTGCGGGTGGACGGCCGGCCCCTCGAGGCGCACCTGTCCATGGTGCCGGGGACCCCCCTCAGGCACCTCCTGCTCGGAGGGGAATCGGTCACCCTGGCGATGGCCAGGCCGGAGGCCGGGCGGTGGGAGATCCAGGTCCACGGCTCCCGGCTCCACGCCGAAGTCATCGACGAGCGAACCCGGCACCTGCGGAGCCTCACGGGGGGCCCAGCCCGCCATGAAGTGGTCGAGCTCAGGGCCCCGATGCCCGGCCTGGTCGTTCGGGTCCTGGCCCAGCCGGGTCAGGCGGTCGAGGCGGGACAGGGGCTTATCGTGCTGGAGGCCATGAAGATGGAGAACGAGCTCAAGGCTCGGGCGACGGGCCGGGTCAAGGCGGTCCGGGCGACCCCCGGCCAGGCGGTGGAGAAGGGACAGGTTCTGGTGGAGTTCGACGCCTGAGGCAGGCCCCTCGGCCTTGACCTAAAGTCTTGGGCTAGGCTATGTTTGGAGTCTGTCTCGTTTCGGAATTCCTTCTGGAGCATCGGGTTCGATGAACACCTTTTCGGCCAAGCCGAGCGACATCACCCACGGGTGGCACGTGGTGGACGCGGCTGGGGTCCCGCTCGGTCGCCTCGCCAGCCGGGTGGCGCAGCTCATCCGGGGCAAGCACAAGCCGACGTTCACGCCGCACATGGACGGTGGGGACTTCGTGGTCGTGATCAACGCCGAGCAGGTGCGCCTGACCGGACGGAAGCTGGAGCAGAAGCGGCACTTCCGGCACACCGGGTACATGGGGCATGAGCGCTTCACCCCGGTGAAGACCCTCATCGAGGGCAAGCACCCGGAGCGGGTGATCGAGCACGCGGTGTTCGGCATGCTGCCCAAGAACTCGCTCACGAAGCAGAAGCTTCGGACCAAGCTCAAGGTGTACGCCGGGGCGCAGCACCCCCACGCGGCTCAGCAGCCCGTGCCTTACTCCGTCACTCCGAAGGCCAAGTGAGATGAGCGCCGCTCCCGAATTCCGCTGGCAGGCCGTCGGCCGCCGCAAGACCAGCGTGGCCCGGGTCTACCTGACCCCCGGCACCGGCAAGTGGGACATCAACGGCAGGACCCTGGGGGACTACTTCCCGCGTCCCTCGCTGGTGCAGCACATCCAGCAGTCGTTCTCCTCGACCGACACCCTGGGCGCGTTCGATGTCCGGGCGCACGTCGAGGGGGGCGGGCAGTCGGGGCAGGCCGGGGCGCTTCGCCTCGCGATCGCCCGGGCCCTGGTGACGGCCGATACCCAGCACCGGACCAAGCTTCGGGCCGCCGGGCTCCTGACCCGCGATCCCCGCGCCGTCGAGCGGAAGAAGCCGGGTCGCGCGGGCGCCCGGAAGCGGTTCCAGTTCTCGAAGCGCTAGACCGGGGCAGGCGCCGGGGCCGGTCCCCGGCGCCGCCACGGAACGGGCCGGGATGCCGGCCGATCGTTTTGCAGGTCAACCACGCACGTCGCCGGATCGGTCGCCGGGTGCCCCGCGAAGCGGGGTCAGCGCCGAGTTGAACGCGACGGACGCCACAACCCTCAGCACACAAGGACGGCATTACCCCGATGGCTCAGCCCCAGTTGCAGGACCTGCTCGAGGCCGGCGTACACTTCGGCCACCAGACCCGCCGTTGGAACCCCAAGATGCGCCGGTTCATCTTCGCCGAGCGCTCCGGGATCTACATCATCGACCTGCAGAAGACGCTCAAGCAGATCCTGACCGCTCAGGACCTGCTCAAGAATGTCGTCCTCAAGGGCGAGGGCGTGCTCTTCGTCTGCACCAAGAAGCAGCTCAAGGGCACCGTGCAGGCCGAAGCGTCGGGGGCCGGCGCGTACTGGGTGACCGAGCGGTGGCTGGGCGGGATGCTCACCAACTTCCAGACGATCAAGCGGCAGATTCGCCGCCTGCGGGAACTGGAGCAGGGCTCGGCCGACGGGGAGTTCGAGAACTACACCAAGAAGGAAAAGCTGCTCTTCGAGCGCGAGAAGGAAAAGCTTCTGCGCAACCTCGAGGGCATCAAGAGCATGAGCCGGCTCCCCGGCGCCCTCTTCGTGGTCGACGCGAAGAAGGAGAAGATCGCGGTCCAGGAGGCCAACAAGCTCGGCATCCCGGTGGTCGCCATCGTGGATACCAACGCCGACCCGGACGTGATCACGGTGCCGATTCCCGGCAACGACGACGCGATCCGCTCGGTCTCCCTGATTACGGCGGCGCTCGCCGAAGTGATCCGCGAGGCGCGGGCCCAGTCGCCGCTGCGCGAGGTGACCGAGGACAGCGAGGCCGAGACCTACAGCACCGACGGCGGCAGCGAGGGCGACCCCGAGGCCGACCGGCGGAAGAAGCGGGCCCGCCGCAAGCGGCGGCCCAAGCCGGAAGCCATCGCGGCCCGGCTCAAGCACGACGAAGAGGGCGATTCCGGGGCGTCGGGTGACGCCGCCGGCGACGGCGACGCCTGATACTGGACTGTAGGCGCTGGCATCACCGCCGCCGTCCTGGCCTCCGGGCTGGACGGCGGCTCGTTATGCGGGAGATCCACCGGGATCCCCGCTCGAACCCGAGAAGGACAGGACGATGACGCAACCGATCACGGCGAAGATGGTCGCCGAGCTCCGCGCCCGGACGGGCGCCGGCATGATGGACTGCAAGGCCGCCCTCGAGGAGGCCCAGGGCGACATGGACAAGGCGGTGGAGATCCTCCGCAAGAAGGGCATCGCCAAGGCCGACAAGCGGGGCGACCGGAGCGCCTCGCAGGGGCTCATCGTGATCGAGGCCGCCTCGAGCGGCCGCGACGCGGCCATGATCGAGCTCAACAGCGAGACCGACTTCGTGGCCAAGAGCGCCGACTTCGTGGAGCTGGCGCGCGACCTGGGCCGGCACGCCCTGCAGCACGCGCCGCTGGGGGTCCACCCCGGCAGCGCCATCGAGGGCCAGGCCTTCCGCGGCACCACCGTCGGGGAGGCGGTGAAGCAGGTCTCCGGCAAGACCGGCGAGGCCATGGCGCTCAAGCGGGTGGCCCGGTTCCACCTCCCCGAGGGGACGGTGGGGCACTACCTGCACCACAACGGCCAGAGCGGCGCGCTGGTGGAGATCGCCGGTCCCCGGGGTGAGGGCGTGCCGGCCCTCGCCCGCGACCTGGCCCTCCACGTCACCTCCGCCAACCCGATCGGGGTGAGCGAGGCCGACATTCCCGCCGATGTGATCGCCCGCGAGCGGCGCATCGCCGAGGAGCAGGTGGCGCAGGAGGGGAAGCCGGAGAACATCCGGGGCAAGATCGTCGACGGGAAGATCCGCAAGTTCGTCGCCGAGCAGACCCTGCTGGGCCAGCCGTTCGTGAAGGACGACAGCAAGGCGGTGGGCGACCTGGTGAAGGAGGCCGCGAAGACCGCCGGTGGCGCCCTCACCGTGAACCGGCTGGTGCGGTTCAAGGTCGGGGAAGGCTGATGCGGCGGCCGTACAACCGGGCGCTCCTCAAGCTCTCCGGCGAGGCCCTCGCCGGGGAGCGGGGCTACGGGCTGGACTACAAGGTGGTGGAGTCCTTCGCCGATGAGCTCCGCACGGTGCACGGTCGCGGCGTCCAGCTCTCCCTGGTGGTGGGCGGCGGGAACATCCTGCGCGGGACCGCCGCCAGCCGGGAGGGGCTCGACCGGGTATCGGCCGACTACATGGGGATGCTCGCCACCGTCATCAACGCGCTCGCGGTCCAGGACATCCTCGAGCGGAAGGGGGTGCAGACCCGGGTCATGACGGCCATCCGCATGGAGTCGCTCGCGGAGCCGTACATCCGGCGGCGGGCACTCCGGCACATGGAGAAGGGGCGCCTCGTTATCTTTGCGGGTGGCACCGGCAACCCGTACTTCTCCACCGATACGGCGGCGGTGCTCCGGGCGCTCGAGGTCGAGGCCGAAGTGATCCTCAAGGGGACCAACGTGGACGGCATCTACACCGCCGACCCGCGGAAGGACCCCGCCGCGCGGCTGCTGCCCGAGCTCACCTTCCAGGATGCGCTGGTGAACGGTTACGAGGTGATGGACCGCAGCGCCTTCGGGCTCTGCCAGACCAACAAGCTGCCCATCGTGGTCTTCAACATGAACAACGCCGGGAACCTCGACCGGGTGCTCCGCGGCGAACCGGTGGGAACCATCGTCCAATGAACACGATCCCCGAGCTGCTCAAGCACGCCAGGGAACAGATGCACAAGGCCGTCGAGAACACCCGCCGGGAGTTCTCCGGGATCCGGACCGGGAAGGCCACGACGTCGCTGCTCGACCTCGTGCGGGTCGATGCCTACGGCAGCGTGATGCCGCTCAACCAGGTCGCGCTGGTTGCCGCCCCCGAGCCGCGGCTCCTCACGGTGCAGCCCTTCGACAAGGGGCTCACCCAGATGATCGAGAAGGCGATCCGCGATTCGGATCTTGGCCTCAACCCCGCCACCCAGGGCAACCTCATCCGGGTCCCGATTCCCGCCCTCACCGAGGAGCGGCGCAAGGACCTGGTGAAGGTGATGCACAAGCTGGGCGAGGAGGGGAAGGTCGCGGTGCGGCACGCCCGCGGTGAGGCCCACACCAGGATCAAGAAGGTCGAGAAGGTCCCCGAGGACGACAAGACGCGGGGCGAGAAGGAGCTCCAGAAGGTCACCGACGAGCACATCAAGCAGATCGATCAGCTGATCGCCGCCAAAGAGGCGGAGATCATGGAAGTCTGACGGCCATGACCGACCGGCTGGAGCGGATCAGGCTCAACGGCGCGCTCCCCGCGCACATCGCCATCATCATGGATGGCAATGGACGCTGGGCCCGGGGCCGGGCGCTGCCGCGGCCGTTCGGGCACAAGGCCGGGATGAAGGCGGTCCGGGAGGCGGTCGAGGGCGCCCTCGCGGCGGGCATCGAGGTGCTCACCCTCTTCGCCTTCAGCAAGGAGAACTGGCAGCGGCCGGCCGAGGAGATCGGGGCCCTGATGGATCTCCTGCAGGAGTACATCGCCCGCGAGATGGAGGAGCTGGCGACGCAGGGTGTCTCGGTGCGGTTTCTCGGCGAACTGGACCGGCTCTCCCCCGCCGCGCGCGAGGCGGTGACCCGGCTCGAGCACCGCACGGCCCGGGGCGGCCGGCTGGCCCTCAACATCTGCATCTCCTACGGCGCCCGGGCGGAGCTCACCCGCGCGGCCCGACTCCTCGCCGAAGAGGTCCGGGCGGGCCGGCTGGATCCCGGCGAGATCGACGAGGCCGCGATCGCGCGGCGGCTCCTCACTGCGGAGTTCCCCGATCCCGATCTCCTGATCCGCACCTCGGGGGAGCTCCGGCTCTCGAACTTCCTGCTCTGGCAGCTCGCCTACGCCGAACTGTACGTCACCCCGGTGCTCTGGCCCGACTTCACCCGGCAGCATCTCTGGGAGGCGGTGCTCGAGTACCAGCGGCGGGACCGGCGTTTCGGCAAGGTTTCCGTCTGACGGCCCCTGCCTGACGGCCGGCGGCTGACGGCACATGGCATCCAATCTCACCAAGCGCATCGCCTTCGCGGTCGTCGCGATTCCGGTCGCCCTCGGCGTAGTCTACTGGGGCGGCTGGGCGCTCGTGTTCGTGGCGGCCGCCGCGGCCGTGCTGGGCGCCCGGGAACTCCTGGGCTTCGCGGTCCGCCAGGGCGTCGAACCCCTCATGCGGACCGGGCTCCTCTCGGCGGCGGCGCTCCCGGTCCTGGTGTTCCTCGCGCTCACGTCGGTCCCCTCGCTCGTGGGGAGCGGGTGGATCCTCGCCGGCCTCTGGCTGGTGGCCCTGCTCACGATCGTCCTGGCGCGCCGTTCGCCGGCGGAGCACCCCCTCGCCGCCACCGCGCTCACCGCCTTCGCGGTGCTCTATCCCGCGGGCCTCGCGAGCTTCCTGCTCTCCATCCGGCACCTGCGCTTCGGCGAGCAGTCGTGGGCCGGCGCCTGGCTGGTCTTCTTCCCCCTCGTCGTGACCTGGGTCTGTGATACCGCGGCGATGTTCGCCGGCAAGGCCATCGGCGGGAAGAAGCTCTGGCCCGCGATCAGCCCGGGAAAGACCTGGTCGGGAAGCGTGGCCGGGGTCGCATTCGCGATGATCACGGTCCCGGTGCTCAACCTGGCCGTGCTCGACCGGCTGGGGATCGCTCTGCCGATCGGGCAGGGGCTCCTGTTCGGGCTGGTCCTCGGTATCATCGGACAGGTGGGGGACCTGGCGGAATCCTTGTACAAGCGGGAGGTCGGGCTCAAGGACTCCAGCAACCTCATCCCCGGACATGGGGGCGTGCTCGATCGGTTCGACTCGCTCTATTTCGTGCTCCCGGTGTCGGCGGCGCTCTACCGTCTCTTCGGAGTCCAGTGATGCAGGGCGTGGCGATCCTCGGCTCCACCGGCTCGATCGGCAAGAGCGCCCTCGCGGTGCTCTCGCGCCAGCGCGAGCGGTTCCGGCCCGTCGCCCTGACGGCCCTCACCAACGGCGAGGTGCTGGCCCGGCAGACCGCGGCCTGGAACCCCGCGCTGAGCGCGCTCGTCTCGGAGCGGGGGGCCGAAGTGCTGGTCGAGGCCGCCACCCACCCGGACGTCGACATCGTGCTCAACGCGGTCGTCGGGGCGGCGGGGCTCGACGCGACGCTCGCGGCGCTCCGGGCCGGGAAGCGGGTCGCGCTCGCGAACAAGGAGACCCTGGTAATGGCCGGGGACCTGGTGCGCGCCGCGAGCGCCGCGGGCGGCGGGGAACTGGTCCCGGTCGACTCGGAGCACAGTGCCGTCCTGCAGTGCATCACCGGCCGGGAGACGGGGCTCGCCCGCCTCATCCTGACCGCCTCGGGCGGGCCCTTCCGCTGCTGGGACGCGGACCGCATCGCCGAGGCGACGGTGGCGGAGGCGCTCAACCACCCGACCTGGCGGATGGGGAACAAGGTGACGGTGGACAGCGCGACCCTCGCCAACAAGGCGCTCGAGCTGATCGAGGCGCACCATCTCTTCGGGCTCTCCTACGACGCGCTGGAAGTGGTGGTGCACCCGCAGAGCATCGTGCACGCATTCGTCGAGTTCTGCGATGGCAGCGTCATCGGCCAGCTCGGGTTCCCGACGATGGAGCTGCCGATCCTGTACGCGCTCACCCACCCGAGCCGCCTGCCGGACGACGGGGTCCGCCGGTTCGACCCGGTGGCGATCGGCACGCTGACCTTCGAGCCGGTGCGGGACGATGTCTTCCGCGCCTTCCGCGCGGGGGTGAGCGCGGGGCGGGCCGGCGGCACGGCGCCCGCCGTGTTCAACGCGGCCAACGAGGTGGCGGTCGCCGCCTTCCTCGAGGGGCGCATCTCCTTCGGCCGGATCGCGGAGACGATCGAGCGGGTCCTCGAGACCCACCGGCCGGAGCCAGTCAACGACCTTGAAACGGTGCGGGCCGCGGATCGCTGGGCCCGCGCCCGCGCGCACGAGGTGCTGCAGTGAACTTCCTGTTTACCGTGGGCGTGCTGATCATCGTCCTGGGCGTGCTCATCTTCGTCCACGAGCTGGGGCACTTCCTCGCCGCCAAGTGGGCCGGGATCCGGGTCCACCGCTTCGCCCTCGGCATGGGGAACCCGGTGCCCGGGCTGTCCTTCCGCCGGGGCGACACCGAGTACGCGATCTGCTGGCTTCCGCTCGGCGGCTACGTCAAGATGGCCACGGCGGAAGAGGAGGTCACGAGCAGCGCGCTCGAGGGCGGGCAGGTCGAGGAGCCGGTCCCGCCGGAGGAGATGTTCGAGGCCAAGCCGGTCTGGAAGCGGACGATCGTCATCCTTGCGGGGGTGACGATGAACGTGCTCTTCGCGTACCTGGTCTTCACCTGGCTCGCGGCGAAGAACGGGGAGCAGCTCGAGCCCACCACCACCGTCGGCATCGTGAGCGACTCGCTGCCGGCCGGGGCGGAGGCGCTGCGCGAGCTCAAGCCCGGCGACCGGATCGTGCGGGTGGGGCCCGACTCGGTCACCTCCTGGAACGATGTCGAGGCGGGTATCGCATCCACGTCGGGCGAGCGCGTCGACATCGGCCTGGCCGACGGCCGGGTGGTCACGCTCAAGATCCATCAGGCAGCGCTGGCCGAGCGGATTCGCGCCTCGCAGGCCGTGCAGCCCTTCCGGCCGGCGATTCTCGGCACGATCGTGAGCGGGCGGCCCGCCGACCGCGCCGGGCTCAAGGTGATGGACAGCGTGATTTCCATCAACGGCGAGCCAATGCCGCAGTGGTATGACCTCGTGACCCGGGTGCGCTCGTCCGCCGGCCAGCCGCTCACCTTCAAGGTGCTGCGCGAGGGCAGGGAGGTCGAGGTCACGGTGATGCCCGAGCTCGAGACCGAGACCGTGGCCAGGGGCGTGACCGAGAAGGTCGGCAAGATCGGCGCGGGACCCTACATCGCGGTCACCACCCGGCCCTACGGCATCGGGGCCGCCTTCGGCGCCGGCGCCCGGGCCACGCTCACCGCCTCGACCCAGATCGTGCGGACGGTGCAGGGTCTCCTCAGCGCCAGGATCTCGAGCCGGGAGGTCGGCGGCCCGATTCTCATCGGGCAGATGGCCGCGCAGAGCGCGCGGCTGGGGCTGGACGCCTTCCTGTCGTTCATGGCGCTGGTCTCCGTGAACCTGGCCGTGCTCAACCTGCTGCCGATTCCCGTCCTCGACGGGGGCCAGTTCCTCTTCCTCATGGCAGAGGGCGTCCTGCGGCGCCCCTTGTCCCTGCGCCTGCGCGAGCGACTCACCCTGGTCGGGCTCTTCCTCATCGTCTGTCTCATGGTGCTCGCCTTCTCCAACGACATCCGGCGGCTGCTCGGAGTTTGATCCGGGCCCCGGAACGTCAAACTGGCACGCGGGCTGCACCGGCCCCGCGCCGAGGCCGGGAGGACGCCGGTTCCCGGGCGTATGCTCCCGGCGCGGGGACAGCTCTGGACTGACACTCTGTCTCTTGTGACATTGTGTCCCCGCCCGGGGGCCCGCCGGGATCGGCGCCCGGGCGGACAATCACCTTCCGATACCTATGACACTGCTTGCGCTTGATTCGGTCACCAAACGCTACGGCGCGGTGACGGCCGTCGATCGGGTGAGTTTCTCCATCGATCGCGGCCAGGTCGTCGGCTTCCTCGGCCCCAACGGGGCCGGGAAGTCCACCACCATGCGGATGATCACGCAGTATCACGAGCCCGACGGCGGGACGATTCTCTTCGACGGGGTGCCGCTGGCGGAGGCCGCCCGGGAGGCGAAGCGGCGGGTGGGGTATCTCCCCGAGAACAACCCCCTCTACACCGACATGCTGGTGGCCGAGTACCTCCGGTTCGTGGGGCGGCTCCGGGACCTGGGAGGTGTCGAGCTGGCCCGGGGGATCGACGAGGCGGTCGTCGCGACCGGCATCGAGGGCGTCTTCCACCGCCCGATCGGTGAACTCTCGAAGGGCTACCGCCAGCGGGTCGGTCTCGCGGCGGCGATCCTGCACCGGCCCGACCTGCTGGTGCTGGACGAGCCCACCGAGGGACTCGACCCGAACCAGCGGGTCGAGATCCGCCGGCTGATCGGCGATCTCGGCAAGGATCGCACGGTCCTCCTCAGCACCCACATCCTCTCCGAGGTGCAGCACACCTGCTCCCGCCTCCTGATCATCAACCGCGGCCGGCTCGCCGCCGATGGGCCGATGGACGAGCTCCTGACCCGGGCGGGCGGCCAGGTCCACATCGCCGTGGAGGTGGAGGGGGCGGGCGCGCCCGAGCGCCTGGGCGCGCTGCCGGGCGTCGTCACGGTCGCGCCGGTCGGCGGCGAGGACGCCGCGGCCCAGAACGGCCGGCGGCGCCTGCGGCTCACGGCCGCGGCCTCGACCGACCTTCGGCCCGAGATCTTCCGCCTGGCCGCGCAGTCGGGGTGGACCCTCTACGAGCTGCACCAGGAGGCGGGGAGTCTCGAGGACCTCTTCCGCCAGCTCACCGCCCGGGAGGAGGTGGCCCAGTGAAAGCGATCCTGACCATCGCCCGCCGCGAGCTCAAGGCGCTGTTCGACAACCCGTCGGGGTACGTGCTCCTGATCGTGTTCCTGGTGGTGAATGCGTTCCTCTTCTTCCGCCAGGCGTTCCTCACCAATTCGGCGACCCTCCGGCCGATGCTGGACATCCTGCCGTGGCTGTACCTCTTCTTCGTCCCCGCCGTCGCGATGCGGACGCTGGCGGAGGACACCCGGTCGGGACAGCTGGAGGTGGTGCTCTCGCAGCCGATCAACGAGCTCCAGCTCCTGGTCGGGAAGTACCTCGGCGCGACCTTCTTCCTCTGGATCGCGCTCCTGCTGTCGCTCCCGATCCCGCTGGGCCTCTCCCTCGGCGCCGAGCTGCCGTGGGGGGCGGTGTTCGCGCAGTACGTCGGGGCGGCGCTGCTCGCGGCGGGGCTCGCGGGGGTCGGCGTGTGGGCCTCGGGGATCGCCCGGAGCCAGATCACGGCGTTCATCGTGGCGGTCGCGGTGATGTTCCTGCTGGTGCTGGTGGGCCTCAATCCCCTGGTGGTGGGCCTGCCGCCGCAGCTCGGGCTCATCGCCGCGCGGCTGGGTGTGCTGTCGCACTTCGACAGCATCGGCCGCGGCGTGATCGACCTCCGCGACGTGGTCTACTTCGTCTCGCTCGCGGCGATCTTCCTGACGCTCGCCTACGGGGCGCTCATGGCGCGGAAGCTCGCCGCCGGCCAGGGCGCGGTGCGGCGGCTGCGGGTCGGGGTGCTCCTCCTGGTCGGTATCCTGGTGGTGGTGAACCTGCTCGGCAGCTACATCGGCGGGCGGCTCGACCTCACGCCCGGCCGGGCCTACACCCTCTCTCCCGCGACGAAGCAGCTGGTCGGCTCGCTGGGCGACATCGTGACGATCAAGGTCTACGCGTCCGATGAGCTTCCCGCCGAGGTGGGCCTCATGAAGCGGGACCTGGACGACCTCCTCGGCGACCTCCGGTCGGCGGGGAAGGGGAAGATCCGGGTGATCGCGAAGGATCCGGCGAAGAGCCCCGACACCCAGCGCGAGGCCCAGAACCTCGGAATCCAGCCGGTGCAGTTCAACGTGGTGGGGCAATCCTCCCTGCAGGTGAAGGAGGGATACCTTGGCCTCGCGATCCAGTATGCCGACGGGAACGAGGCGATTCCCTTCGTGCGGCGCACCGACGATCTCGAGTACCGGATCGCCGCCGCCATCCGCGGGCTCACCCGCACCCGGAAGCCCCGGATCGGGCTCATCGTCGCGATGGACGACTGGGGCCGCGAAGGGCGGACCCTGAGCGCGGTCCAGGAGCAGCTCGCCCGGAGCTACGAGGTCACGCCGGTCTCCCTGAACGACTTCACCGCGCTCGCCGACACGACCATCCGCACCCTCATCGTGGCGGGGCAGCCGGACAGCATCTCCTTCCCCGCGAGCCAGGCCCTGGCCGCGTTCTTCGAGCGCGGCGGGAGCGCCCTCGTGATGACGACCGGCGCGCCGATCGACGGCGTGAACCCGCGGGCCCGCGGCAAGGAGCCGGTCTGGAACGCGATCCTCAAACCCTTCGGCGTGAAGGTCCGCCCCGACCTGATCTACGATCTCTCGTCCAACCAGCTGGTGCCGGTGCCGGGCGGCCAGGGGGTGTACCAACCCTACCCGTTCTGGCTCCGGGCCAGGCCCGGGAGCCCGAGTACGGTCACCGACGGCGTGAGCGAGGTCTTTCTGCCCTGGGTGAGCTCGATCGACACCACCGGCGCCGCCCCGGGTTCGGTGACGCCGCTGCTGATTTCGAGCCGCGCCGGCGGCGTGGCCGAGGGGGACATCAACCTGGACCCCACCCGGTCCTTCCCGCCGGTCGACCGCAAGACCCGGGTTGTCGGGGTGTCGGTCCAGGCGCCGGCCCGGGATTCCACGGCGAAGCCCGGTCGCCTGGTGCTGGTCGGGAACATGGAGTTCGCCACCGACCGCTACCTCGGCGGGGCGCCGGACAACGGCACCTTCGCCCTCAACGCGATCGACTGGCTCGCCCAGGATGAGGCGCTGATCTCGATCCGCAGCCGCGACCGGCGGCCGCCCCGCCTGCTGTATTCGAGCAAGGTGCTGCAGGAGGGAGTCAAGTACGCCAACCTGATCGCGGTGCCGGTGTTCCTCGCGGTCTGGGGCCTCCTCCGCCTCGCCGCCCGCCGCCGCCGCTCGCTCACGCCGTGGACCCCGCTCGCCGGCGGGACCGCTCCGGAGGCCGCCGCATGAGTCCCAAGGTCCTGCAGCGCATCGTCCTCGCCCTCGCGGTGGCGGTCCTCGCCTGGGGCGGCCTGGCGTTCCTGCGGCGCGGCGCGGTGGACCGCCCCGAGCGGCTGGTGCTGCCGAAGGTGGCCGCGGACGCGGCCCAGTCGATCGCCTACGTCGGGCCGCGCGATACGATCCGGCTCGAGCGCCAGGGCGCGGGATGGACGGTCAATGGACACCCCGCGGCTCCCCGGGTGGTGGAGACATTCTTCCGGTCGCTTGCCGATACGAGTGTGCGGGCCGACCTGGTGGCCCAGAGCGTGGAGTCCCACAGCCGGCTGGGCGTGGACAGCGCGGCGGGCAAGCACCTGACGGTCTCGGGCGGGGGCAAGTCCCTGGTCGATCTCTGGTTCGGGAACCGCGGGCCGGATTTCGAGGGATTCTACGTGCGGCAGGCGGGGGACCCCCGGGTCTTCCTCCTCAAGGGGACCTTCGCCGACCTGACCGTGCAGCCCCTCGAGGACTGGCGTGAGAAGCAGGTGCTCGCGCTCAGCACCGACAGCATCGCGCGGGTGGAGGTGACTCGCGGGAAACAGCGCTACACCCTCACCCGGAGCGGGACGGCCTGGAGCCTGGCGAAGGGCGGGGCCGCGGACAGCACCAGGGTGACCCGCTGGCTCGCCCTGTTTCGCGAGCTCCGCGCCACCAGCTTCCCGAGTCCGGCACAGGCCGACTCGGCGAAGTTCGCGCCGGCGGAGCGGACCGTGACGCTCTACGGCAGCGGTGGGGCGCCGCTCGCGTCGGTCGCGCTGGATTCGATCGCGTCGACCTTCGTCATGCGGGTGAACGACCAGGCGGATCTGTACACGCTGGACCAGCGGATGACCGACCTGGTGGCGCCGGCGGAGAGCACGCTCAAGAAGTGAGGGCGGAGGGTGCCGTTCGCGGCGGCTACCCGCCCATGCGCTTCCACCAGCGTTTCTTCTCCTTCTCCATCGCCTTCGAGTCCCGCCCGTAGGCCTCGGGAATCGGGATATCGTCCGTGGGGCGGGTGCGGGTCGCGATGTCGCGCAGGTCCTCGAGCAGCGCGTTGGCGGAGGGGTAGCGGTCGTCGGGGTGCTTGGCGAGGAGCCGGAGGATGATCCGCTCCATCCGGCGGGAGACATCCGGGCGGTGCTTGTGCAGCGCCTCGGGCTTGTCCTCGACGTGCATCCGGGCGAGCTCGAACCAGTCCCGCGACTTGAAGGGCACCTCCCCGGTGAGGCTCCGGTAGAGGGTGATGCCGAGGGAGTAGAGATCCGAGCGGCCGTCGACCGGGCGACCCTGGGCCTGTTCCGGCGAGATGTACGCCGGGGTGCCGATGGTCATGGTGTAGCCGGTGGCCGCGACGTAGTTGCTCACGGCTCGCGCGATGCCGAAATCGGTCAGGACCGCGCGCTGGTCGGCGGCGAGGAGAATGTTGTCCGGCTTGATGTCCCGATGCACCAGGTTCTGCTCGTGGGCGAAGGCGAGGGCCTCGGTGATCCCGAGGGCCACCGAGACCACCTCGCCCTCCGGGAGTGTGGTCTCCCGGGTCAGACGCTCGCTCAGCGAATCGGGGTAGAGGTCCATAACGAAGTGGGGCTGGGTGGCCCCGTCCGCCGGGTCCGCGACCTCTTCGATGTGGATGATGTTCGGGTGGACCAGACCGGCGGCGAAGGCGGCTTCCTGGCGGAAGCGGCTCTCGAAGGCCTTGTCGGTCGCGTACCTTGGCTTCAACACCTTGACAGCAAACGACTTACCGTCGTCTCTCGTGGCAGCGTAGACCCAGGCGAAGCCCCCCTGGCCCAGCATCTGGTCCAGGGTGTAGCGGCCCAGCCGGTCGCCCGGCGCCGGCTGGACCGGCGCCGGGTCTGGTGAAGAGCTCATGCGTCGGGGTTGCCCGAGAGCGAGGTGAGGCGTTAGCTTATTGAGCTACTTACAAATACGAATCGCGTGGGCATCGCCCACAACGGTCCAAGAGGATAA
>DASZPT010000362.1:0-11109 GCA_035549935.1 Gemmatimonadales bacterium | reverse complement strand
GAAGGGGCCGCCGGCGCCGTTCCCGGTGGCGGTGGTCCGCGCCGGCGACCGGATGGTGGTGCGGCTCCCCTCGAGTGGAAACCGCTCCGCAGCGGAGCCGAGGACGCTCGTTTTCGACCTCGCCTTCCGGCGACTCGGCGTCTTCGGGGCCCGCGGGCCCTAGCCGCCTCAGGAGTAGCGGGTGGAGGGCGGTGGAGAGCGATAGGGTGCCGGCGTGTTGATCGCGGTCGGCGCCGCCTGCTGCAGCTTGCTCTTGAAGTTCCCCGGGTGCGCCTTCTCTTCCGCAGCCCGCAGTTCCCCCATGCGCCGTTTCGCCCCGTCGGGATTGTTCGAGGTGGCAAGCCGCTGCACCTCGAGCCACCCCGCCGTGGTGAATGCCGACTCCATCAGCCGGAAGAACCGCTCGGTGTCTCCCCGGAACAGCACACAGCCGAGGATGGGGATGCCGATCCGGTACGTGGAGATCAGCTCCTGAACCACCGGTACTCGCTGCTGGTGCCCGCGCTTCCCCGGGTCGGCCAGCGCGATCTTCTGCGTGTTCAGGATGTTCGTGGTGACGCACTCGACCAGCCCCTCGAGAATCCCGTCGCCCAACACTCCCATCGCCGTGCTGTGCTGCTTCCCCGCCCGGCCGGGGATATGAGAGACGAGGTGGACCGCCTCGTGCAGCGAGTGCCCCAGCATCGCTTCCCGCGATTTGGTCCCGAAGTAGCCCTGCATCCAGATGATTCCGTCCCGCTTGTTGGTCACCCCCGGCGTGTCGTTCGGCGTGGCCTTCTTGTCGAGCTTCGCGAGCTCGGTGGCGTACTCGGCCTGGGGCACCACCCGGAAGGGGCGCTCGGGGATGTTTTTTCGCGCGGCGGCGCAGGCCGGCCGCAGGAAATCCCGCCAGGCGGAGTCGCCCCCCAGGACGGTCAGGATCGCCTCGAACGAATCCTCGTCCACCCGGTCTTCGGCTGATGCAAAGGCCATGGTTCCCTCCGTGCATGCCTTTCCTTAATCAGATCGAAAGAGACGGGGAGGGGGTGACAGATTCCCCTCCTCCCCCGGCCGGCCCGCCGGTACCTTTGGTGCCATGACCAGCATCCTCGCGCTCGACCAGGGCACCACCGGGTCCACCGCGCTCGTCATCCACCAGGATGGGCGCATTCTCGGTCGCGGCTATCGGGAGTTCACCCAGCATTTTCCCGAGCCCGGGTGGGTGGAGCATGACCCGGAGGAAATCTTCCGCGTCACCCTCGAGGCGGCGCACGAGGCGATCGCCGCGGCCCGGGAAACGCCGAGCGGGATCGGCATCACAAACCAGCGGGAGACGGTGGTCCTCTGGGACCGCCGTACCCTCACGCCGGTCTGCCGGGCGATCGTCTGGCAGGATCGCCGGACGGCGGAGCGGTGCCGCCAGCTCAAGGCGGAGGGGCGCGAGCCGGAGATCCGGGCGGAGACCGGGCTGGTCCTCGACCCGTACTTCTCGGCGACCAAGATCGAGTGGCTGCTCCAGAATCCCGATCTCCGGCGCCGGGCGGAACGGGGCGAGATTGCCTTCGGGACGGTGGACAGCTGGCTGGTGGCGAAGCTGACCGGCGGCCGGTACCACGTGACCGATCACACCAATGCGTCGCGGACCCTTCTTTATGATCTCGCCGCCCGCGACTGGAGCGACTCGCTGCTCCAGACGTTCGGTGTGCCGCGGGAGGTCCTGCCGCGGATCGTCCGGTCGGCCGGGGTAATCGGCGAGACCGCCGCCACCCACTTCGGGCGGGCGATCCCGATCGCGGGTCTCGCCGGCGACCAGCAGGCCGCGCTCTTCGGACAGGGGTGTGTCACTCCCGGCCTCGCCAAGAATACCTACGGGACAGGGGCGTTCCTGCTGGCCCACACCGGACAGGAGCGTCCCGCGTCACGGAGTGGGCTCCTTCTCACCGCGGCCTGCGGCCCGGCCGGCGAGCCGGCGTACGCCCTCGAGGGGAGCGTCTTCATCGCGGGCGCCGCGGTGCAGTGGCTTCGGGATGGGATCGGGGTGGTTGCCCGCGCGAACGAGACCGAGGCGATGGCGCGGAGTGTGGCGGACACCGGTGGGGTCTACTTCGTGCCTGCCTTCGTGGGGCTTGGCTCCCCGCACTGGGAGGCGGAGGCGCGGGGGACCATCGTGGGCATCACCCGGGGGACGTCCAGGGCGCACCTGGTCCGGTCGGCGCTCGAGGCGATGGCCTTCTCCAGCGCCGATCTCCTGCAGGCGATGCTCGCCGATGCGTCGCTCGGGGTGCGGGCACTCCGGGTGGACGGCGGGGCCACCGCCAACGACTGGCTGATGCAGTTCCAGGCCGACATGCTGGGCGTCCCGGTCGAGCGCCCTGACAACATCGAGACCACCGCACTCGGTGCCGGTGGTCTCGCGGGGATCGCCCTCGGGGTGTGGCCGTCGGTCGAGGGGTTCCTCGCCGGGCGCACCTTCACCCACTTCGAGCCGGCGATGGACCCGGGCGAGCGGGAACGGCATTGGGCCGGCTGGCGGCGGGCGGTCGGTGCCACCCTTTCGTGGGCCCGCGCCCGCTGATTCAGGCTTCCGCGCCGACGATGCGGAGCTTGCCGCTGGACTCGTCGAGCTGGAGGTCGATCTCCTTGAGGACATCGGCCTCGAGACGATAGCCCACGAAGCTGGTCCGCCCCACCCGCGCGATCCCCACCTCCTCGCCGGTTTCCACCGTCACCCGGGCGATCCCGCCCACTTCACCCAGCTCCGGCACCGCGTTGAGGTCGATGGCCAGGTTGTCGGTATTGGCCTGCAGGTTGATCGCGGAGATCGACCGCCGGCCGGTGAGGACCGCCTTGATGGCGGCGAGGGTCGATGTCGCGATCTTCCGCTCGGGGTGGAAGACCGAGGCGATCCACCCGAGGCGGGCGCGCAGGGTGCTGCTTTCGTCACTCATGGTGCCTCCCGATGATCGAAGCCGGTGATCAGAATCGCCAGGTCATGCTGCCGTAGAATTGCGTCGTCGCGCCGTCGTCGCCCCGCTCGCGGGTCCCCGACAGGGAGAGGAACCAGCCCCGGGCCAGGCTCCAGTCGAGGTCGGCCCCGATCCAGCTGACGTGCCGGCGGGTGACCGTGAGGATCGTCCCGGTCGGCGCGAGGTCCTCGTTCCGCACCCCGCCGTTGAACTCGAGGTGCAGCGGCGCGAACGGATCGAAGCCGACCCGCCCCGAGTAGAGCTTCCCGTCGAGCGCGGGGTTGCTGTACCAGGTGCCCCGCCCGGTCAGACTCAGGTGGAGCGGCGTGAACCGGTCCAGCCCGAGCGTTCCGGTCCACGCGGTGGCGGTCCCGGTCCCACCGCCGTCGGATCGGCGCCAGTCGCCCGAGACACGCACCCGGTGGCCTGACAGGGAGATACCGCCGTTGACACCCTGCCGGTAGGTATCGTCGAAGCTGGTGGCGGGGTCGACCGCGTCCCGGTACAGCCGGACGCTCCGCCGGTTGTCATACCCGCCGTTCAGCGAGAGCCAGCGGGTGGGCCTGAGCGACCCGTTCAGGTACGTGCTGGTGAGGGAGAACCGGTCCTCCCCCAGCGCCACCTTCCACGGCCGGTAGTAGTCCAGCTCCTGCAGCGCGAAGAGCGAGACGACCGGGGTGCTGACCGTCGCCTGGGCAAAGGCGAATTCCCGGTTGGTGGCCACGCTGCTGTAGCTCCCCACCGCGCCGAGCGAGAACGACCAGACCCCGCCGGTGATCCCTGGCTTGTTGTGCAGCTGGAAATATCCGCCGAAGTCCTGAATGTCCCGTGAAAACCCCAGATTGACCGGTTCAGGTTCGACACCCGCAAAGGCGCCGAACCCGAGATGCGAGCCGTTCAGCTCCATCAGGGCGCCGTCGAAGAGGGTCACCGAGGTCACGGCGGTGAGGTACTGGCGTCCGAGGGCCATCCGGAATCCCGAGCCGGGGGTGTTCCAGAGGAGGGCGGCCTGGTAGACCCGGGTGCGCCCATCCACCGTGCTGGTCCCCGTTCCGCTCGTGCTCGTGGTCCGGCGGGTCCGGAGGTCGGCGCTCAGGCCGACCGGCGTGCCTCCCAGGGCCGAGCCGTCGAGGCGGAGGTCGAACGAGGGCTGGCTGAATCCGCCATTGAGCGTCTCCTCACGCGCGACGAGGTACCGGGCCCCGACCCGTCCATGGAGGCCCGGCCCCGACATCCGGTGGCGGGTGGGCCGCGGCGCCGCGACTGCGCTGCCGGCGCTCCCGCCGGCGGCCTTGCCCGCGCTCAGGGTGGGGAGGAAAGTCACCTGCTCACCCACTACCACGCTGGCGGCATCGCTCCCGACCACCTCGCACGAGGCTTGGCGCGAGGAGAGGTAGGCCACCTTGAGCGTGACCACCGCGCCGCCGGTCCGCTTGATGAAGAGTTGCTGGCCTTCCACCAGACCGTCGGCCCGGCCGGCGGCGACGTAGATCGTGCTGCCCGTGACATACGTGACCGGGGCGGTCCGGACCGCGCTGTCGGGCGGGGCCGTCACCTTCGTGGCGTCCTGCCCCACCGCGCTCCGGGGGAGGAGCAGGAGGGTGCCCAGGGCGGCCGCGGAGATCCAGGCGCATCGCATCGTCGTCCTCCTCAGTCGCCGCAGGCCCGCTGATTGGTGAAGGTGCACGTCGCCGGGTGATGGTGCGTGCTGCAGGTCGACTGACTGTAGTTCGTGCTGGTGTGGCACTGGGTGCAGTCGCCCCGCGCGCCCTGATGATTCACGCTGAACATCGTGTGATACTGGTTCGGGAGCGTTACCCCCGCGTCCCACGCCACGGTGTTGGTCGAGCCACTGTGACAGGTGGTGCAGGTCTGCGGCCACCCCAGCTGGGTGTGATTGGGTGACGTGGTGCGGTTGAAGTCGCCCAGGTGGCACGACTGACAGGCGGTCGGCTTGCCGTTATAGACCCCGTCGCCATGGCAATCGGCGCAGGGTACCGACTTGTGCGCCCCCGTGAGCGGGAAGCTGCTCGTGTTGTGGTCGAAGCTGGCCGGCGACCACGCCGTGGTGCTGTGGCAGGGTGTGCAGGTGGTCGGGAACTGCGCCTGCCGGTGATCGGGGTCGGTCGCGCCGTTGTAGTCGGTCTGGTGGCAGCTCACGCACGTGGTCGGCTTGCCGCGGTAGATGTTGTCCGCGTGGCAATCGGTGCATGCGACGGCCCGGTGCGCCCCGGTCAGGGGGAACTGGGTCCGCGAGTGGTCGTAGTCCGCCGTCCACGAGGTGGTCGAGTGGCAGAGCGCGCACTCGGTCGGCAACTGTGCCTGCAGGTGGCTCGGCTGCGACGCGGCGTTGTAGTCGTTCTGGTGGCAACCGAGGCAGTCGGTCCGGGTGCCGGTGAAGTGGTTGCCCACATGGCACTGGGCGCAGACCACGGCCCGGTGCGCCCCGGTGAGCTGGAAGCGGGTGGCGCTGTGGTCGAACCGGGCCCGGTTCCAGACCGTCACCGCGTGGCAGGTGCCGCACTCCCGCGGAAAGCCGCCGGCGGCGTGATCGGGATCCTTGGCCGAGGCATAGTCCGCCTGGTGGCAGGAGACGCAGGTGGTCTGCCGGGAGACGAATTGCTGCCCCCCCTGGCCGGTCGGGGTGTGGCAGGTGGTGCACTCCGCCGCCAGGTGCGCGCCCTCGAGGGGGAAGCGGGTGGTCTGGTGCGCCCGGACCATGGTGCTTCGGTCGAGGAAACTCCGCGGGGTGTGGCACCGGCTGCAGTCGGCGCCGAGTTCGCCGCGATGCACGTCCGTGTGGCAGGTGGCGCAGGTACCGGCGGTGCCCTTGAAGTCCAGCGACTGGTGACACGCGCGGCAGGCGGTGGTCGCGTGGGCTCCGGCCAGCGGGAAGCCGAGCTTCCCGTGATTGAACGACTTGCTGATCCGCACCGGGGTCCAGCCGTCGGAGCGGTGGCAGGTCGCGCACTCCTCCTTGAGCGGGCCGTGCGGCGACTGGCTCCGCTCCTGGGCGCGCGCCGCGGCGGGGAGCGCCACCATGAGCAGGGCGATGAGAAGACGCGGGAGCCTCATCGTGTCTCCTTTCCGGCGTGACAGTTCTCGCACTTCCCCGAGAGCGGGCGGTAGATCAGGCGCCGGGGATCGGACGACTGCGTGTCGGTCTGATGGCAGCGGTTGCAGGGCACGTCCTGGTGTGCCCCCTTGAGCGAGAAGGACGCGTCGCGATTGTGATCGAACCGCGAGGCGGGCTGGAAGGCATCGGTGGCGTGGCAGCTCTCGCAGGTCCCCCCGTCCTTCCGCCCGGCGAACTGCGTTCCGTGCGGTGTCTCGTGGCACTCGGCGCAGGTCACCGCCGCCGAAAAGGCGAGGGCCGGCCCGGTGCTCTTCACCTGGATGAGCGTGCTCTTGAGGGCGTGCGCCCCCTTGAGCTCGGCGTGGCAGGCGAGACAGGGTGTTGCCCGATGGGCCCCGTCGAGGGGGAAGCGATACTGCTTGTGGAGGGCCACGTCGATGATGCTCGGGCTGAAGGCCCGGGTGTCATGACAGTCGGTGCAGCCGAAGGCCTTCGGAGTCCGCTTCGCGAACCGGCCCTGGTGGGGATCGACGTGGCAGGCGGCACACTCGGTCTCCGGGAGCTTGAAGACGAAGTTCGCCTTGCCATAGCCCGCCGTGCGGGTCAGCGGTGGGAGACCCTTGCGGTCGGTCCCGTGACATTCGCGGCACGCCGCCTCCCGGTGTTTCCCCTCGAGCGGAAGCTTGAGGCTCGCGTGCTGCGCCGCAGCGAACCGGCTGGGGCTCCAGCCCTGCTCGGTGTGGCAGGCGGCGCATTCCCCCTTGTCCGCCCGTGCGGCCAGCTGGCCGCCGTGGTCGTCTGCGTGACAGTCGTTGCAGTGGGCGAAGGCCGGGCGGATGATCACCTTCGACTCCCCGAGCCGGACGGCCAGGGTGGGGTTGGTCTCCTTCCGGTGGCAGTCGCCGCAGGTCACCGTCTGGTGCTTGCCCACCAGCGCGAACTTCGTCTGGCGGTGGCGCTCCACCGTCCAGGTTCCCTGATCGAAGCCGTTGACCGAGTGACATTCGGCGCAGTCGACGCTCCGGCCCGCGACGGTCGCGGTGCCGTTGTGCACGTCCTTGTGGCAGCTGGTGCAGCTCGTGAAGACTGGCTTCTTGAGCGCCGGGGTGGAAAAGTCCTGGTGACAGGCGGCGCAACGCACCGTGGCGTGGTCGCCCTTGAGCGGGTACTTCGTCCGATCGTGGTCGAAGCTGGCCCGGTCGACCTGCCGGAACCCGGCGGTGGTGTGGCACTTGTCGCAGGTGGGGCCGAGGCGCCCGGCATGCGGGTCCTGGTGGCAGTCGGCGCAGGACTGGTGCGGCACCGGGCTGAACACCGGGATCGGGCGACCCACCGAGTCCCGCCTCGTGGCCAGCGCGGGGGCGAGGTGGCATTTCTCGCAGGCCACGGTCGCGTGCTTCTTCGTGAGCGGATACTTCGTGGCGTCGTGGTTGAAGCCGGGGGTGGTCTGCCACTTCCCGGTGTCGTGGCACTTGGTGCAGTCGCTGCCGAGGTTACCCCGGTGAATGTCCTCGTGACAGCTGGTGCAGGAGGTCTCCAGCCCGACGAACCCGCCGGACCCCGCCGCCGGCGCGAGCTTCGCCGCCGGGGAGACCCGGTACTTCGCCGTGTGACAGTCGGTGCAGCCCTGCTCGGCGTGGCTCTTGAGGAGGGGCCACCCGGCGCGGCGATGGTCGAATCGTTCCCTGCTGCCATCGGGCCACTTCACCAGGTCGAACGAGGTGCCGGCGTGGTCCGGGTGACAGGAGGCGCAGGTCTGTCCCTTCACCTGGGCGGTGGCGTGATAGCCCCGGTTCTGCCGGGTGAGCCAGGCGATATCCTTGTGGCACGCGAGACAGTTCGCCGACATCGCCTCCTTCCGGCCGGCATGGCACGTGGTGCACTTGAGCGTCCCCTCCAGCTCGGCATGAGGCTTCGCCAGCGGGCCAGGGGAGATCTGGCCCGCGAGGCGATGCGTCACGCTGCTCCAGCCGAGGTCGAGCATCAGCATTCCCATGACGAGGAGAACCAGGCGCCGCACGGGCTCACCAGAACCAGGTGGCGCCCATGACCACGACGACACCCACGTGCACCAGCACCGCCACCAGGGCGGTGATCGCGAACGGCCGGTGCGCCACGTGCCAGTAGCGGAAGAGCCGCTGGGTCGCGGCGAGCATCCGGGCCTGCTGCGTGAGGGACATCTCCTTGCGCGCCAGCTTGAGCACCCGGCGCACCGTCTTCCGGTTGGGCCGGATCGCGCCGTAGGTGGTCTCGCAGGCGCGCCGGAGGGCCCGGGCCGCGCGCCAGCGCGCGAGGTCGTCGGTCACCATCCGCTTGAGGGTGCCGAGGATGCCGAGCCCCTCGCAGGGGGTCGGGTCGGAGCGGAGGACCGTCTCCACCTGCGCCGCGGGCAGCCCCGTGGCCTTCGCGATCTCGGCGATGAGCCCCTGCCGTTCGGCCGCGATTTCCTCCGCCGAGAGTTCGAGCCCCGAGGCCGAGCGGGGGATGTGGACGTAGAGGTAGCGGCCGGCGATCCCCGAGAAGGCCACGACCAGCATCGACAGGTACCCGAGGCCGATCACCCCCTCGAAGCGCCAGGAGGCATGTACCGCGGCGAGGAAGGGGAGGATGAGGGCAAGGCCGACGTGCCCGTCGAGCCAGCGGGCCATGGTGCCGGTGAAGCCCAGCCAGCGGTACTTCTTCCGGAGAGGATAGAGCCAGAGGAAGATGAAGATGAGAAGCGAGAGGATCCCCGCGGTCTGGCCTACATACCCCGAGGGGCGCAGCCAGGGGTGGAGCGGGGAGCGGGCCCGCTCCTCGAGCGGGGCGAAGTAATAGGAGCCTCCCACCACCGAGCTGGCGAGCAGGATCCCGATGACCGCAAAGACGGCGCGGAACGGAACGCCCCTGTGTTCAGCCTTCTGGGGAGACGGGGTCCCGCCGGCGGGCGTGGGCCGGAGGGCCCGGATCGCACCGGAGGAGCGCAGCGTCGGAGACGACGGCCGGGAGGCCGTCTCGGTCGGCAGAGGCATTGCTTGCAGTCACGCTCGAGGAGTACACCGGACGATCACTCGGCGGTCGCCGAGGTCGGCACAGTGCCTGCGGCTGCAAGAAGCGGTCTCTCTGTAGTTCTACGGATCGTAGCTCGCTAAGTCGTTGCGAAGGAAACTCGAAAGCCCCCTTGGTGAGTCGGGTCACGTTATGCGATTTCTGATCCATCCCGTTCCAGCGGCATCGATTCGTGACAGGCCACGCCCGGGAGTCGGCCATGGATAACCTCCTGATGGACCTGGCGCTCGGGCTGATTCTTCTCCTCGCGGTCGGCAAACACCTCTGGCGGACGGGGAAGAAGGAACGCGCCGCGCGAATCTCCGCGCAACATGCGGCGGTGAGCGAGGGCCCGCGGGCCCAGCATCCTCATATCGACATCAGCTGGTGCATCGGGTGCGGGGCCTGCGTGACCGCCTGTCCCGAGTATGACGTGCTGGCGGTACTCGGCGGCAAGGCCGCCCTGGTCAACCCGGCCAAGTGCATCGGTCACGGGCTCTGCGCCGATGCCTGTCCCGTCGGCGCGATCGAGATCGTGATGGCGGCGCCGAGCATGACGGCGGACCTCCCGGCGCTGAGCGAGGAGCAGGAGAGCAGCGTCCCCAATCTCTTCATCGCGGGGGAGCTGAGCGGGCTCGCGCTCATCAAGAACGCCGTGAACCAGGGTCGGGAATGTATCGATGTCATCGCGAGCCGCGTTCCGGCGCTCCGGCGCACCCGGATCGGGGGAGTGGTCGATGTCTGTATCGTCGGCGCGGGGCCGGCCGGGCTCAGCGCGTCGCTCCGGGCGGTGGAGCGGAAGCTGACCTACGTCACCCTCGAGTCGGAGGACTTCGGCGGCACGGTGGCCAGGTATCCCCGGCAGAAGCTCGTGATGACGAGCCCGGTGGAGTTCCCGATGCATGGCAAGTTCAACAAGCTCGCCATCGGGAAGGAAGAACTGCTCGCCTTCTGGCAGAAGGCCGCGAAGAAGGCCGGCCTCCGGATCAACACCCAGGAGCCGGTGGAGCACATCCGGCTCGAGCCGGACGGCGCCTTCACCATCGAGACCGGCAAGGGCCGCTATCGGGCCCTCACGGTGGTGCTCGCGATCGGGCGGCGGGGAACACCGCGCAAGCTCGACATTCCGGGTGAGGCGCTGCCGAAGGTGATGTACAGCCTCATCGATGCGGAGGCCTACCAGGACCAGCGGATCCTGGTCGTCGGCGGCGGGGACAGCGCGGTCGAGGCCGCCATGGGGCTCGCCCACGCCGGCTCCAACCGGGTGACGCTGTCGTACCGGAAGGACGTCTTCAGCCGGCTCAAGGAGCGCAACGACCGGCAGATCCGGGAGTACATGCGGAAGGGCAGGCTGCAGGTGATTTTCAACTCCCAGCCGCTCGAGATCCACCCGGACAGCGTCGTGCTGCAGGTGGCCGGGGGCCGCCGAGAGATTCCGAACGACTATGTCTTCGTGTTCGCCGGGGGCACGCCGCCCAACGCCTTCCTCGAGAAGGTGGGCGTCCAGCTCGGGAGCCAGGACCTGACCGAGGCCGCTGTCCGGGAGGCGCGGGAAGTCGCCTGAACCATTAGATTAGAGGGACGCCACCGCTCGGAGATTTTCATGAAGGCCGGACACAAGTTTCTGCTTGGCGCGACCGTCATCGTTTCCAGCGTCGCGCTCCTGATGGCGCAGGGTGTGAAGCAATTCGGACAGTACTCGCTCAAGCCCAGTGAGCTCGCCCAGCGGGTCTCTCGTGACCCCAGCCTCTACGAGACCGGGCTCAAGATGGAAGCCAAGGTGGTTCCCGGGTCGGTCAAGCGGGACGCCGCCACCCAGACGATCGAGTTCCAGGTGACCGATGGGGCGCAGATGTACCCGGTGACCTACCGGGGGCTTGCACCGGACACCTTCACCGACGCGCAGGATATCGAGGTCGTGGTCGAGGGCCGGCTCGGCAAGGATGGCGTGTTCCGCGCCACGACGCTCCTGGCCAAGTGCGGGTCGCGGTACGAGAAGAAGTACGAGCAGGGGAAGACCGCGTAAGGCGGGAGGCCGGAGGCAGGCAGGAGGAACGAGAA
>DASZPT010000361.1:0-10206 GCA_035549935.1 Gemmatimonadales bacterium | reverse complement strand
GCTGGCGGAGCTGGAGCAGGGGCTCCTCCTGGTGACCGGGGTGAGCGGCAGCGGCAAGAGCTCGACGGTGGCCGCGATGCTCAATCACATCAACCAGAATCTCCATCGGCACATCGTGACGGTGGAGAACCCGATCGAATTCTTACATCGCGACGTGAAGTGCAGTGTCACTCAGCGCGAGGTTGGGGTCGACACCGACAGCTTCGCGGTGGGGCTCCAGGCCGCCCTGCGTCAGGATCCGGACGTGATCGTGATCGGCGAGATCGCCGACAGCGAAACGCTCGACACCGCCATCAAGGCGGCGGAGCGGGGGCACCTCGTAATCTCCACCCTGCCGACGCCGGACGTGGTGAGTACCGTGAGCCGGATCCACTCGATGTTCCCCGCGGTGGAGCGGGAGATCGGCACCATCCGGCTCTCGGAGGTGCTCCGCGGCGTCGTCGCGCAGCGGCTCCTGCCGCGGAAGGACGAAGGGGGGCGGGTAGTGGCCGTCGAGGTGCTCACCACGCCGCCGGCGGTCCGTGCGATCCTGCGGGATCCCGAACGCCTTGGCGCCCTGCGGGTGGTCATGACCGAAGGCACCGACGACGGGATGCAGACCCTGGAGCAGGACGCGGCCCGGCTGCTCGAGAGCGGGGCCATCGCCCAGGAGGCCGCGGCGGCGCTCGGCGGCAGTGCCCCCACCCCGGTCGCGTCCGCCTCCTCGTCCCGGAAGAAGAGCTGACGGCGGTCGAGCTCTACGGTCGCATCACCCGTCTCCCGCGCGAGGCCGGGACGGCCCAGGCGGCGGAGGCCCGGGCCCTGATCCGGGACTTCCTCGAGGCCCGCGGCTACCGGGTCCGGGAACAGCGCTTCCCCTTCCTGCCCGGCGCCCTCAACGCGCTCCCCGTCGCCGGCGCCGGTCTCGGCTGGCTTGCGATCCTCCAGATCCCGCTCCTGTTGAGCCCGACGGCCCCCCGGCTCCCGGCACTGCTCGTGTGGGTCACTGGACTCCTTGCGCTGGCCATGCTGGCCTGGGGTCTCGGCACCGGCGCCGCCGTCCCGGGCGCCGAGCAGCGGGACGATGCCAACCTGATCGCTACCCGCGGGGACACGCCGGTCGATCGCTGGATCGTGGCCCATGTCGATACCAAGGCGCAGGGCCACTCGATGGCGGGGCGCCTGGGCGCCGTCTGGGTGCTGGTGGCCACGATCCTCACGGGGACGGCGCTCGCGCTCTTCCGTGCCCTGGCGGGGCCGCCTGCCACCGCCGTGGTGGCGGGATTCGCCGGCATGAGCCTGGCGGCGGGGCTCCTGGCCCGGCGGAGCCGTCTCCGCGGGAACACGGTCGGTGCCCGGGACAACGGGACCGGCCTCCTCGCCGCCCTGGTCGCCGCGGAGCGGTCGACGGAAGCCCGCGTCGGCTTTCTCTTCACCGGTGCCGAGGAGTTCGGGCTGGTCGGGGCGAGGATCGCCGCGGAGGGAGGACTCGCCGGACCGGGGGCCGAGGTGGTCAACCTCGACACGCTGGACCAGGTGGGGCGGCTCTACCTGGTCCACCACGGGGGACCCGGCAAGGGGCTCGCCGAGCGCCTGCGGCCACTGGTGGCGGGAATCGCACCGGAGACCCGGGTCCGTCGCCTGCCGATGGGGATCCTGACCGACAGCCTGCCGTTCGCGCGACGGGGGGTGGCGGCAGTGACGATCGGACGCCTGGACTGGAGCACCTTGAGACGGATTCACACCGCCGGGGACACGCCGGACGGCCTCGAGCTGACGACGGCGCTTGCGGTGGGCGAGGCGGTCCTCCGGCGTTGACCGAGGGGGGGAAGCCGCCTACCTTTTGCCAGAGGATAGACCAGAGGCCCCCCGCACCGGGGCCTTTTTTCTTGCGTGACCGGGGAGACCGGGAGACCAATGTTCGGACCGAAGACGCACTGCATCGTGGTGGTCGGGGCCCAGTGGGGCGACGAGGGCAAGGGCAAGCTGGTGGATGTCCTGGCCGAGTCGGCCGACTTCGTCGTGCGGTACCAGGGGGGGGCGAATGCCGGCCACACCGTCTGCATCGGCGAGGCCCAGTTCATCCTGCAGCAGATCCCGTCCGGCATCCTCCACGAGCGCTGCACCTGCATCGTGGGGAACGGCGTCGTCCTGGATCCGGAGACCTTCTTCCAGGAGCTCGACAACCTGTCGGCGAAGGGGGTCAATATCGCCGGCCGGATCCTGGTGAGCGACCGGGCCCACTTGGTGTTGCCGTACCACAAGCTGCTGGACAAGGCGCACGAGAAGAGCCAGAACATCGGGACGACGGGCCGGGGCATCGGTCCGACCTACGAGGACAAGTATGGCCGGCGCGGGATCCGGGTGGGCGATCTCCGCCATCTCGATACCGCCAAGGCCACGCTCTCCGAGCGGGTGGCCCGGGCCAACGATCTCCTCAAGATGATGGGCAGCAGCGCCGTGGCCTCGGAGGCGGAGCATCACGCGCTGCTCGACCGGCTGGCGCCTCGCCTCGTACCGGTAGCGGCGGATACCGGCCGGGTGGTGTATCGGGCGCTGCAGGAGGGGAAGCGGGTGCTGCTCGAGGGGGCGCAGGGCGCGATGCTCGATGTCGACCACGGGACCTACCCCTTCGTGACGTCTTCCAACACGACGAGTGGCGGCGCCGCGACCGGCGCCGGCATCGGCCCCACGGCGATCGATGACGTCCTGGGGGTGGTGAAGGCCTACACCACGCGGGTGGGGAACGGTCCGCTCCCGACCCAGGCGCCGGACCAGGTGGAGGAACAGCTCCGGCAGCTGGGCGGCGAGTTCGGCGCGGTGACCGGCCGGCCCCGGCGCTGCGGGTGGTTCGATGCCCGGGTGGTCCGCTACTCGGTCCGGGTGAACGGACTCACCGGGCTCGCGGTGACCAAGCTCGACGTGCTCGACACTTTCGCCGAGATCCCGGTCGGCACCGACTACACGCTCGAGGGGAAGCCCTGCGAGGAGTTGCCCTCGGACGTGCGGACCCTCGAGCGGGTGACGCCGGTCTACGAAACGCTGCCGGGGTGGCGCAAGCCGACGACCGGGGCGCGCCGCATGGCCGACCTGCCGCCCGAGGCCCGCGCCTACCTTGACCGGCTCGAGGATCTCTCGGGCGCGCCCATCCGCTACGTGAGCGTGGGGACCCGGCGGGACCAGATCATCGAGGTATAGTTCCAAGTTCCGGGTTCCGGGTTCCGGGTGTTCTCGCGCCAAGGTGACTCGGAACTCGGAACCCGGAACGCGGAACCCCTATGCCCGAATCCACCGACCTCCTCGTCATCGGCGCGGGCCCCTGCGGCCTCGCGGTCGGCGTGGCCGCGAAGCAGGCCGGCCTCGGCTGCATCCTGCTCGACCGGCGGACGGTGGTGTCCACCATCGAACGCTACCCGCTGGGCATGACGTTCTTTTCCACCCCCGAGAAGATCGAGATCGGCGGCGTGCCGTTCATCGCGAGCGGGGAGAAGCCGACCCGTCGTGACGGCCTGCTGTACTATCGCCGCGTGGCGGAGGCCTTTCGGCTCGATGCGAGGCCGGGGGAGGAAGTCACCGCGGTGATCCCGGACGGCGGCCGGTTCCGGGTCGAGGTCCGCCGACGGCACGATACCACGACCTATGACGCCGGGGCGGTGGTCTTCGCGACGGGGTACTACGACTGGCCCAACCGGCTGGGCGTCCCCGGCGAGGAGCTGCCGCACGTGGCGCATTACTTCACCGAGGGGCACCGCCACTGGCACCAGGACGTGGTGGTGATCGGGGCGGGGAACAGCGCAGTGGACGCCGCGCTCGAATGCTGGCGCGCCGGGGCCCGGGTGGCGCTGGTGCACTTCGGGACCGGCTTCGATCCGGTGGTGAAGGCGTGGGTGCTGCCGGACATCACCAACCGGGTCAAAGAAGGGAGCATCCGGGCGTGGTGGGGCCACCGGGTGGTCCGGGTCACCCCCGCCACGGTGGAGCTGCTGCCGGTGAGCGGGGGCGCGACCGCTTCGATTCCCGCGGACGCGGTGCTGGCAATGACCGGGTATCACGCCGACACGACGCTGCTCGAGCGGATGGGTGTCGCGGTGGACCACGCCACGGGCATTCCCCGGCACGACGAGGCGACGATGATGACCCCGATGCCGGGGTGCTACCTCGCCGGGGTGATCGCGAGCGGCAAGGACGCCAACCGGCTGTTCATCGAGAACGCGCGGGGGCACGGGGAGCTGATCGTGCGGGATGTGCTGCGGAGACGACAAGGCGGTTAGGCGGCCAGGCGGCTGATGGAACGGCGAAGGGTGAGCTCCGCGAGGAACTCACCCTTCTCGCTTTCCCCCAGCCGCCTGACCGCCCTGCCGTCAGTTCTGATTCGCCGCGAACCAGCCCGCCACGCTGAAGCGGGTCGGGTCCATCTCGTAGTAACGGTTCTTGACGAACACGCCGGTGGTCGGGTAGTACGGCGGCGGGTCGGTCGCGCCGCAGGGGTCGTACTGATAGCGCTTGGCGTAGCCGGTGCCGCCGCCGGAGACGGTCTGGGTCACGGCGCCGCGGTTCTTCTGGATGATGCCGCCGTAGGTGCTGAGGCAGCCGCGCCCCACCGTGCTCGAGCCGCCCGTGTTGCAGGGCTGGGCATTGGTGGAGCCCACATTGAACTCCTCGGCCCCGAAGGTCTTCAGGGTGAGGAAGAACCCGTGGATCGTCTCCTCGTCGGTGGCGCCATAGCTCCGGAACGTCCCCGACGCGCTGCTCGAGAGCGAGGCATTGGAATTCGTCGTCTGGGGCGCGTTCAAGGTGTTGTTGGCCACGATGATCGACTGGCCGGAGAAGTACCCCGCGATGTCACCGGTGGTGCAGTCGCGGGTCGCCGGATTCTGGTAGTACGTGACGTCGTCGCCGAAGATGATGTTGCCGCTCGCCGCGACGGTGACGCGGCCATGGATCACGCCGTCCAGGATGACCTTGCCCGCGACGTAGATGACGCCCTTGAAATTGGGGTTGAAGCTGCGGCTCAGCGGAAAGAGATAGGGCCGCAGGTTCGTCGGGATCGCGGGGATCCCGGCCAGCGTGCTCTGCACGCCGGCCGAACTGGTCTGCCAGGCACCTCCATCGGGCTGGTTGGAGGAGGCCATCCAGTTCACGAGAGACGGGTCCTTGGTGAGAATCGAGTCTCCGCCCAGATAGCAGCGCCGCGTCGCGGAGGTCAGTGCTGCATCGCGCCGGGAGGTCTTGTTGGCGTTGGTCGTCCCCGTGATGCCGTGTTTATGGGCCGTGATCGACGTGGTGTCGTGATAGTTCGCCGCAAGGAAGCCCGTGCCGGCGATGTTGTCGCCACAGTTGCGTGAGAGCTGGAGGTAGCTCCCCGTACTGCTGGTGGAGGTCGGGAGGCTGGCGGACACGAAGTCCTCGTCCGTCCCCTGGTAGACCATGAAGAAGCCCTGGACGCCCCCGTAGGACGATCCCAGGTCAATGGTGAGGAACTTCACCCGGGTCCTGGCCTCGCCAGCGTCGCCGGCCGTCGAACCGGTGAAGCGGGTGCCGCCGACCTGCGCGAGGCTGTCCAGCTTGTTGAGGTCGGCCACGGTCGGCATCGGGATCCGGGAGACGCCCAGCTTGGGCGGCTTGGTGAAGGTGCCGTACGACTGGCCGATCATGGTGCTCCGGGCCGAGGTCACCTCGTCGTAGAAGGTGGCGCCGGAGGAGGCGATCCGGATGGTGTCGTTGGTGTGGACCGGGCCGCGGACCTGGTCATTGTTCAGGAAGGAGAGCACCGTGCCGGCGGTGTCTTCCTCGATGTCCGTGAAGTAGGAGAACTTCGAGAAGCTCTCCTGGTTGATCTCGAGCCGGCGGAGCACCTTGTTACCGTAGATGTCCTTCGACTGGGAGATGATGCTCCCGACGACGCCGTACTGGCCGGTGGTGATGCCGCTCGGGCCGACCCAGGTGGACCGGGTGATGTTCGGGATCACCTGATTCGCGGCGTTCTTGACGGCGGCGTTGCTCTCGATCGTCGTATAGCCCGAGGTGGGATAGAGGCTGCGGTTGCCGTTGAGCGCGCTGCGGGCCTCGTCGAGACCCGCGAGGGCGGCGGCGTCGACCATCTGGGCCCGCTCGGAGTTCTTGCCGATCAGGTTGGCGTTCAGGGTCATCATCACCGCCGCCAGGGCGATGGCGCTGACCGCGAAGGCCACCAGCAGGGTGGTGATCAGCGCGATGCCGCGCCGATCGCGCAGGAGTCGGGTAGACATGACTGGGCTCCGGGGGCGAATCATGGCGTGAGCGGTGCCGTCACCGACACCATCGACGAGAGCGAGGGCGTGCAGTCCTGGGCGGCCAGCGCATACTGGTAGCCCGGGGCGCCGGTCACGGCGGATTCGTCGGCCCACGAGGGCGACGTCGGGCCGGCGGCCACGGTGGCGATCGGGTCGGGCCAGGTGCTGGCCCCGATGGGCCGGCGCCAGATGATGTAGGCGCGGACATCGCTCTCGCCGCCGGCGTCGTCCACCGCCCGGGCCCAGGTGAGCACCATGGTGGTGTCCGGCGGGGTGGTGGTGGTATTGATGACCCAGTTCGCGCTGAGGGCAGTGCCGAGGATGGGGGCGTCACCGCAGCTCGTCACCTTCTTCACGGCCAGGTTGGGGAGTGGCACCATGAAGGTGATGGCGCGCGACCGGAGGTCGGCGCCGGTGAGGCCGTTGGTCACGGTGAAGCTCACCTCGACCATCGCGAGGCTGTCGGCCCGGGCGGCGGCGTTGATGTCGTTCGGACTCCCGTGGATCGCCTGAGTATGGATCACCGGCATCCAGGCGGTGGGGACGGTATCGAGCGACGCGGCGGCGGTGCCCGCGGTGGGGATCCGCTTGTAGTAGTAGCGGAAGAAGTTCCGGCCTGGGGTCTGGATCACGTTCCGGATCACCACTTCCGGCGCGGCGTTGTTCACCTGCCGCATGAGCAGGTAGTCGTTCGCCGGGGTGGTGGTCGAGTCCGGGGTGAAGAACCAGTCGATGGTCTCCGCCGGGCTCGCGATCACGTTCACCCCCGAGGCGTAGTAGAGCGAATCGGGGTACGCCCAGGTCGTTCCCGGCAGGGTGATCCGGTTGGTCGGCGTCAACGCGTTGATCTGGCCGGCGGGCAGCCCGGGGTTGTAGTAGACGGCGTAGAGGCTGTCGACGTTCGAGGCGTAGTCCGCGTTGAAGGCGATGGCGTTGGCGCCGGCGTAGATCACGCCCGGCTGCTTGAAGGGGACGTTGGCCCCCGCCAGGCGGATCTCCTGCTCGAGCAGGGAGCCGGCGAACGTCAGGTTCTGCAGCATGCCCATGTCGCTGGAGTTCCGGTCCAGGCTCTTCCCCTGCTTGGACAGGAAGCCGAGCGCGCTCGCCATCACCACGGAGAACACCGTGATGGCGATCAGCATTTCGATCAGGGTCAAGCCACGGCGGTCACGCATCGGGAGTCTCCGGGTCAGCGGTTCGCGATCGTGATGGTGCGAGTGACCGCGGGGGAGAGCCCCGTGGCGGTGACGGTGATGGTGATCCGCTTGTAGTCGTTGAGCGAATCGGCCACCCCGGAGAGCGTCGCGTCCGACACGACCGTCGTGGTCCGGGTGAAGGCGTAGGTCCCGAGGTTGGTGACGGTCCCTTTGCACTTGCCGGTGGTGCTCGAGTCGAGCGCCGCGTAGTTGGGCTCGGCCCGGCAGCGGGCGACCCAGGCGTCGGCGAGGGCGTTGGCCTCGTTCCGCATCCGGTTGGTGCTCACCGCCCGGTTGAATTTCATGCCGGCGAGCGGCACGATCATCAGGGACACCGTGAGGATGACCAGCGCGATCGAGACTTCGATCAGCGTGAAACCCGCCGTGTTCTTCCGCATTAGAACCCCCGCACCCACGCGGTTCCGGTCCAGCGCAGCCACTCGGCCCGTCCGGTGGCGCGAATGATCTCCATGGCCCAGGTCTCCCCCTGGTGCCCCGGGGCCCCCGCCATCGCCTTGCGGGTGCTGAGGTACAGCCCGCCGTATTCCCGCGCGCTGCCGTTGCGGTAGAGCACGATCGAGGGCAGGCCGGTCGTCACTTCGGTGGTGGTGAAGTTGATCGGGTTGTTCCCGAACGCCCGGGCTGTCACCCCGGCGGGCTTGCCGAAGACGATCTCATCGCCGAGCGGGATGGAGCGGGTGCGCTCGTTGTTGTTGATGGTGAGGTCGTTGGTCGAGTCGTAGAGCACCCGGAGCGAGCGCGTGGTGTTGTCGATCATGACCACCACGTTGTGCTGCCGGGAGATCGCATCCCGCTGGAGCGCCAGCATGGTGGTGCCCAGGGTCTGGATCGCCGCCTTCGAGCGGATCCGCGACAGGTTGATCTTGGGGAGGCTGATCGCCGCGAGGATGCCGATGATCGCGACCACGATCAGCATCTCCACCAGGGTGAAGCCGCGGGTCCAGCTGTTCTTGTCGGTCATCCGTCGAGCTCCGAGCCTGATTCGAGGCGCTTTTCCATCGACCAAATCCTGAACGGTCCAGGCGGACGCCTGGCCCATTCATGGGCGCATGGAGGGAAGTGCCCCTCCATTCGGCCTACCTCATCAGCGAGAGGCATGCCGCGGTGGGTGCAGTAGTTAAGTTATTGAGTATTAATGAATTACAGCGGTATGCCAGGCTTGATCGGGGCAGCGCTTCTCGCAGGACGCACGGGTTGCCGGTTCCAGCGGCTCGGCCGGCCGGTTGAGCCGGCCGAGCGCACGGTTTTCTTACGGTCCGGCGACTCTGTTCCGCTCGTAGATGAGGTTTCGAGGTGCAACGAACCACTCGTAGGGCCGCGAGAGCGGCTGCCCCCCGTTGATGCGCGCATCGGTCCGCTCCGACTGCAGCACCGCCCGGACCCGGATCCCGGCAATGTCGTTGTAGTCGTTGGTCCCGTCGGCGTCACTCGGGTTGGCGCTCGCGGCCTCGTCGCCGTCGGTGAAGACCAGGGTCGCGACAAAGGACTGGACCCCGTCCGCCAGGACCTCCCCGGCGAAGGTGCCGTCGGCGTTGAGGCGGGTCGCCCGCATGAGCTGCGTCCCCTGCCGCCAGTAGATCACCGGCTGGACCTTCTGCACCACCGCCGAGGCGGCATTGGTGCTGTTGAGCCCGGTGAGCATGCCCGACTGGTGGTGGATCACGATCGGGAGCCCGGCGAACGAGACCCGGTAGGCATTGTTGGCCCCGGCGGTAACCCCGTTGATGAGGATCAGCCGCCGCTGCTGGTTGAGCTGCAGCCGGGCCACGTCCCCGGCGGCCAGGGCGGGCGGCGTCCCGTTGGTCTGGATTTCGACGCAGGTGAGGCCGCACTGCCCGTTGTTTGGGGGATTCGCCACGCTGAGCGGATAGATCGGCGCGGGCCCCGGATCATACGGGACCCGGAGGATCGAGACGCTGTCGTTCCAGACGGCGAGGGTGCCGAAGTCCGCCAGCGACTCGAGGTCGACTCCGGTCTCGGCCAGGTCGCGCTGGAGGGTGAGACCGACGAAGCGGGCGTTCCGGTCGATCCCGTCCCGCATCTGGAGGCCCGACATGCTCCGGAAGGTGGTGAGGGCCAGGGAGGTGGCCGACGAGAGCACCAGGACCCCGACCACGATGGCGATCATCAGCTCGATCAGGGTGTAGCCGGCGCGGCCGCCGTGGGGGGGACGGGGCATGGTCAGGTACTCCGGTAGATCAGCGTGGTGATGTCGACGGGCGTCGCGGAGCGGGGATAGGTCACGAGGATCTGCAGCCGGATCAGGTTATTGGCCAGAATCGTGACGTTGGTACTCCGCCGGTAGGCGCCGTTGGCCGAGGCCTGGCCCCGGGCATCGACCGCGACCGGAGTCTCGGAGACCAGGGTCCAGGGATCCCGCGACCGGAGGATCTCGGCGTAGTCCCGGGCAATCGTGAGCGCCGTGGTGCGGTTGGCCACGTTGCCCTGGCTCGCCACCATGGCGGCCTGCGCCCGGGCGAGGGCCAGGAGGCCGATCGCGAGGATGGCGAGGGCCACCAGCACCGACACGAGTGTGAAGCCCCGTTGATTGCGCGCGGTCATCGCCAGGTCGTCCCGTCGTAGGTCCAGGTGCGGATCGCCGCGGCGCCGGTGATGGTCACGGCGGCGATGGCGTTCGGGTCACCCGGATGGCTGAGGTAGACGACGCCTTTGGTCCCGAAGGGGTTGGTGAGGCCCCGGGCGTCGAAGTCGATGCCATTGTTCGGCAGGTTGATGAC